>NZ_JBALDJ010000056.1:0-5041 GCF_036917415.1 Nostoc sp.
CAGTATATGGTTTCTGTTTTGGCGGCGGCTCTCCCTAACTCAACTCTCTCATAGAATCCATTTGTCAATAGGGTTTGAGACGCGCTAACCCTGGTTATATCAAGACAGACGAATTACGAATTATTTTAATACCTTGCAATAAAATACGACTGAGCGTGCCAGTCTTGAGCTTGTTAGCGGATAGACTGTAATTCTTCAGGAGACATTTTATCCAAATTTTTTAAAATAAAACTCATCCTTTCTTGAGACTTTAGTTGTTGGCGGTGGACAAGCTGCTAGGGTAATCGGAATCGATACCATGTCATTAGCCTTCATTGAATTTCTTAAATTGTAGTGCGATCGCGCTGTAATGAAACAGCACGATCTTTTCCCAAAGAACGTTTCTACTTATTCCCGCACAATAAACCAAACCGAACTAACCCGCGCTCATAACCGCGACGCATCAACCCCAGTGATAACGCCCCTTGAATGGTAGTCCAACCGGCATTGAGTAAGCCCCAAAGTGCTTGAGGAGTGAACGCCGAATCAATTACTACATTCCAAAAGGGGGCGACAGCAGTTGACCAATCAGCGGTGCGAATATTGTTTAATGGAAGTTGACGGGCGATCGCTTCATACTCTGGTAAAGAAATCACATAAGGCAAACAATACACCCGATAAATATCCTGCAAATGCTTTTCCTCATCTGCCGTCAGTGGTGACTTATCAGTCGCTCGATGACACCAAGTCACCATAATTAACTTGCCGCCAGGTTTCAATACCCGATAACATTCCTGGAGAAACTTAATTTTATCTGGCATGTGTTCGCCGCTTTCCAGCGACCAAACCAAATCAAAAGAATTATCAGCAAAGGGCATTGCTTGAGCATTAGCGACCTGAAACTGAGTTTTCAGACTCAAATTCGCTTCCGTTGCGCGTTCCGTTGCTCTGGCAGCTTGCACAGGACTCAAAGTAATTCCTGTAGCCTTAGCATTAAACTTTTCTGCCAGGTATAAAGAACTGCCACCAATGCCACAACCCACATCGAGGATATTTTCTGCTGCTTGTACCCCCGCCCAATTGAGCAGTTCCTCAATTAAATCAATTTGCGCTTGCCGACGGTCTTTTTTCTCACTACCATCAGCCCCGTAGTAGCCGTGGTGCATGTGTTCCCCCCAAATCTGTTCCCACAGACCAGAGGAAGCATCGTAGAACTGCTGAATTTGCTGGTAAAGTGTTGCACTCATGAAAAAAGTAGTATTGAGACGAAATAGAATTCAAAAAAAACATACAGGTAGGCTATCATGTATTTTTTTAATTAAATAAGGGTATTTTTACTTCCAAAGAAGGTAAACCGAGATTTATCCTCCTTGGAGAAATTTCAAATTAATCCTGACGCTACCAAGCGTTTAGAGCGTGGTTCAGCAATGGTTGTTATTGGTTGCAATAAAGATATTAATCGTTTGCCGATTTAAAAAAGTTAGGAGTTATGCCGCGTGCAACTTTTACTCAAACCTAACCTCCAACCCCTTTTAATAGAGAATAGACTTATTGCAAAAGTCAAAAACCCTCACCCTAAATCCCTCTCCTAAGCTTGGGAGAGGGACTTTGAAATTCGCTCCCCCTACCAAAATTGAGAGAAGCAGGGTGGTTTCATACAAGCAGAGAAAAACTAAAACTGGGTTTCAAAGCCTCTCCCCCCGTGGGGGAGAGGAATGGAAGTGAGGGAAAAAGCCATGCCACTTTCACGAAAAATCAAGACTTATGTATTTTTCTTTTTTCGTATGAAACCACCCTGCTACCAAAATTGAGAGAAGGGGTTGGGGGATGTAGCAAGACCCCGCAGGGTGGGCAAATTTTACATTTTTGCAAATCGCCTTGACTCTGAGTTTATTATTGTTCGGGACTTGTTGAAGTGGATTGTGGTTCAGCTGAGACAGGCACATCGCCGGGGTTCGCGGGCGTTTCTGGTTGATTTGGCGTCTGTGGCTCAGGTGTTTGGACTGTAGAATCTGAACTCTGAGAAGGAGTAGCTGTTTGACTGGCTTGAGGTTGCTGTTGCCCACTTTTTTGGGCAATTTGCTGCATTAACTGCTCAATTTTCTGGGCTTGTTCAATGTTGCCTTGCTCGCGATATTCATTGTGAGCGCGTTTCAAGACTCCGCTGGCTTTTTTGAACTCACCCTGATTATATAAAGTTACTCCCAAGTTATAGTAAGCTGAGGCACTTTTTGGATTTAGGCGAATAGCTTGCCGATAAACAGAAATAGCCTCAGAAGCTTGACCATGCATTGCTAGCAAATTTGCCATATTGCTGTAAGCTGCGGCATTTTTAGGATCTAGCTTCAAAGCTTGGCGATAAGTAGCGATCGCAGGCTCGATTTGACCTTGTTGTTGCAAGGCGATCGCTAAGTTAAGATAAGCATTGGCATTGCTGCTATCTAGATTAATTGCTTTTTGGTATGCAGCGATCGCTTCTTCTAACTTTCCTTGTTCGTACAGCAACAAACCTAGATTGTACAGTGCTGCCACCCTTGTGGGATTTATCACTAAGCTCTGGCGATAAGCCGTAATCGCTGCATCCTTTTCTCCTTGTCGGTGCAACACTAACCCTAAGTTGTAATAAGCTTCGCTAAAATTAGGATTAACTTTAATCGCCTCTGTATATTCTTGTAAAGCTATATCCAAGCGATTTTGCTCCATAAATATATTACCCAGATAATTCCGTGCTGCCTCAAGGTTAGGATCTCGCTGCAACGCTTGGCGAAAGGCATATTCTGCACCTTGTAAGTCTTGGCGGTTATAGCGCGTGACTCCCCGCTGGAAAAAGCTAGCCGCTTCAAGATCCTGAGAAATTGCAGTTTCTGCCAGCAGCTTGCTGACTGGGAAATTAGTAATTGTCGGTGCAGCCAAGAGCAAAAATGCAGAACAACCACCGAATGTTACCTGACAAAATAAATTTAACCAATGAGAAAATGGGTATTTTTCAGACATTAATAGCAGACCTGTACTTATTTTTAACTCCTCATAAGTCAGAGTACCCACCACGAAAGAAAAAATTCCAAATTCTCAACTTTGAACTCTTGTACAGACGCGATTAATCGCGTCTGTACTCCTAACTTCCCACTTCCACAGCTGACGGCAAAATTAGCATGGCATCACCGAATGAATAAAAACGATATCCAAAAGCGATCGCTTCATTGTATATATTCAATAATCGTTGTCTGCCAATTAGCGCACTTACCAACATCAATAAACTAGAACGCGGTAAGTGAAAATTCGTAATTAAACCATCCACTACCCGCCATTGGTAGCCAGGATAAATAAATAAGTCTGTTTTTCCGCAAAACGGTTGTAAATTACCAGATTGAGCCGCCCCTTCTAAAGCCCGTACTGCCGTTGTTCCCACAGCAATAATTCGACCGCCAGCAGCTTTAGTGGCGCGGATTTGCTCTACTGTAGCGGCAGGAACTTCAATCCATTCTTCATGCATCTGATGGGTAGTTACGTCCTCTACTTCCACAGGGCGAAATGTGCCGACACCAACGTGTAGCGTCACAAAAGCTCGATCGATTTTGCGATCGCGCAACTCTTGTAATAATTCTGGGGTAAAGTGTAATCCTGCCGTCGGAGCTGCGATCGCTCCTGGCTGTTTGGCATAAACTGTCTGATACTGCTCATCAGCTGCTTCTGAGCTAGTGATGTACGGTGGTAACGGTACTTCACCAAATACCTCTAACAGTTGCACCAAAGTCTCTCCCTCCGGCACATCAAATTGCAACAAACGCCCTCCAGTTGCGGAATCTGTTTCTAGAACTGTAGCCGTTAGCTGGGGGTTGGAGACTGGGGAAGAATCTTTATAATCCCCAATTCTTAATTGCCTTGCTTCAAAAACAATCTTCGTTCCCTGTTTGAAGCTTTTTCCTGGCTTAACTAAAGCTAACCAACAATTATGCTGCCGTTCTTCCAAGAGCAACACCTGGATTTTAGCACCAGTGGATTTATGACCATAAAGCCGCGCTGGAATGACTCTTGTATTGTTCATAACCAACAAATCACCAGAGCGCAACAGTGTGGGCAAATCATGGAAAATGTGGTGTAGGGGTGCTGTTTCGGTGCTTGAAGTGGGAGAATCAACTACTAGTAACCGCGAACTATCTCTCGGAACTGCTGGATTTTGGGCAATGAGTTCTGGAGGTAGTTTGTAGTCATAGCTAGCTACCGAGCAATCTAATTCCAAATCTTTTTCTTGTGGGCTAAAACTATCTTTCAAATTGGCTTATACTAGTTTTTACTTTATTTAGTATTTATACTCTCTTAAAAAAGCTGGTTTAAGCTTTCCCTTATATTGGAACTTTAAGGCATCTTTGCTCAGTTTGGTTGCAAGGCTATAAGATTGTTACTATTAAGTAACACGGAAAAATTAACATAAAAATTGGGTAAACCTCCCCATCTAAAAACGGGGGCTTTTACCCTACCGGGAACAGGCACTGATTGACCAATATAGATATGTAGCATTGGCTTTGATCCCAAGCACCAACAAACATGGAATACTTGTACTACCTGGCAAATGCCAGTCTAACTCTGAGGGTCGTTCAACACCTCCACGCTAGACCCCAGACACCAGTTTCGTTCGTCACCGTAATTCATCAAATTGATGGCTGGGTGGTTAGGATCAAACTCAAAGGTCAAGTCTCGCCCCAAGAAGATGGCGACTTTCGGGCTTTTCTAAATGAATTAGGAATTAGCTACGAACCGCCAATGAGGGTGCAAATGGCACTTTGGAGTTTGGAAGCCGGACAGTGCCCTGTGGATGTGATGCGTCGCTATCAGGTAGCGATCGTTTCTCATGGTAGCCCAGAGAGAGACGAAATTGAAGCGTTCCGGCAACAGTTTGTCCGGGGCTTAGGTTACTGTCCAGAAACTTTGGCGTGATCCTATTTGGTTGTAACGCCACTACAAAATTATTGGTCATTGGTAATTAAGATATTTTATCTATTACCAATTAACCATTATCAATTGAAGAGTCGAAAGCTGCCAGAATGTATTCTTGCAGCTTAAA
>NZ_JBALDJ010000057.1:0-31911 GCF_036917415.1 Nostoc sp.
TCTATTCCGATTAGTAGCCCTTGTTCCACTCATGTTTCTTCAAGAGCCAGGCAGAGCATGAGGGAGATAAGGAGGATAAGGTAGTATTTTTTCCCCTGCTCCCCCTGCTCCCCCTGCTCCCCCTGCTCTATTCTGCGGCGGTAGAAGTCAAAGACATTGTTTCCCACAAAACCATGTGAGGTGTTGTTAGTACAGGCTGGTGTAGGGCAATCAGCTGGACTAAGGTGTTCTTTAATTGGGTACGGGGTACGATATCATCAACAAAACCATGCTGGAGCAAATCTTCAGCAGTCTGGAAATTTTCGGGTAGTTTTTCCCGCAGGGTTTGCTCAATCACTCGCCGACCAGCAAAACCAATGGTTGCCTTGGGTTCTGCCAAAATGATATCGCCCAACATTGCAAAACTAGCGGTAACACCGCCCGTTGTCGGATTGGTCAACACTGGAATATATAATAATCGGGCGTCTTTATGACGCTGTAAGGCTGCGGAGATTTTTGCCATTTGCATCAAAGAGAGCATACCTTCTTGCATCCTCGCGCCCCCGGAGGTGCAGACGATAACTACAGGATAGCGTCGTTGAGTAGCTTGCTCAATCATTCGGGTAAGTCTTTCTCCCACGACCGAACCCATACTACCACCCATGAAGCGGAAGTCCATAACCCCAAGGGCAATGGGTAAACCATTGATTTGACCTAAACCAGTTCTAACCGCGTCTATTAAGCCAATTTTATCTTGTGTTTCCCGCAAGCGATCGCTGTAGAGTTTGCGATCGCGAAATTCGAGCGGATCGGTTGGACGCAAATGCTCGTCTAGCGGTTTCCAGGTATTATGATCTATCAATTGACGGATGCGCTCATCGCTGTCTACCCGATTGTGATGACCACATTCGACACAAACCATCTGATTGGCTTTCAGGTCTTTTGTATATGCCAACACACCACACTTAGAACATTTATGCCACAAACCATCAGCAATTTCACGTTCTTGGCGTTCGAGGCTGGTAGATCCTGACTTCCGTCGATTTGCAAACCAATCAAATAGAGACTTTAAACCACGTGATTCTTCGTTGTTAGCCATTTTTTATTTTATTTTAAGTGGGTATGAGGTCGAAAACATTTCAAACCGTATTGGGTTGTCCTTAGTCATCAGTCATTTGTCTTTATTAATAACCCTTCGGTGACGCTTCTACATCGCTAACGCCAGTTCCTCATGGGAAGCCACTCCGTCGGACGGCTTTGCCGACTTGAAGGAAGTGGCGTGGAAACCCCCTTCTTTACGAGACGCTTCGCGAACGCAAAGCGTCTTGTAGAGAAGAGACCGCGCTGTCTGACTAATGCCTAAGTCGTTAAACTACGCTTTTAAGCAATTCAGACCTTAATTTTCATCTTTGGTTGCCAGCTTAACGAAAATACTTATACCAATACAAGTCTCTTGCTCTTTTTTTCAGCAGACTTAATTATATGGATTTACTGACAAAGCCATGAGAATACCAACCTCCAAATAAGATGCTCTCCCCCTCCCACCCAAATCAATTATTCCTATTGCTAGGTTCTGAACAATCAGCATCTGTTGTACTAGTTGCGCTTGCCAACGGTTAATCGTCGTTAAGAGGGTAATACAAGTCACAAGCTGAATATTATCAAAATGTGAAAGGCAGATGGGGTAATGTTGGTTACAGTCACAAATTATAAATATTTCTTATGAATGGGCATTGGGTATGGGTATAGGGCATTGGGCATTGGGAATAGAGAAGAGACAAGGGAGAGACTTGTCCTCCTTGTCTTCCCTGCTCCCTACTCCCATTCAAGAGGCTGGAAAAAATAACCGCAGGTAGCTAGACAAAATGGCTTCGCCGCTAAACAGGGTAATCACAGATCCTAAAGCCAGAAAAGGGCCAAAAGGTATCTTTTGTCCTAATTTTTGTCGCGATCGCTGCATAATCAAAACACTGATGCCAATTAATGCTCCCAGCGCACAGGCAATAAAACTAGCCAAGAGCAAATATTTCCAGCCTAACCAGGCTCCCATCATGGCTGCTAACTTGGCGTCACCTGCACCCATTGCAGTTTTACCAAAGGCAATTGAACTCAATAGGGCGATCGCATCAAACAACCATAATCCCAATACTGCACCAACTATCGCCATCATAAGCTGATTTACCAATGCCACAAAACTACCCTCTGGTAGAAAACCAACCACCATTTGAAACAAAATCCCCGCCACTAAACCCGACTGAGTAAGTGGATTGGGTAGGGTCATTGTATCTAAGTCGATGAGCGATAGCGCCAATAACCAACTGCAAAAAGCCCAATAGCCTATTGTTAAAGTCGAAACTTGAAATAGCAAAAAAATTAGTAAAAAAATTATGCCCGTTACCCCTTCTATCACAGGATAACGGACAGAAATTTTGCTTTTACAATATCGACACCGCCCTCTTAAGGAAATCCAGCCGAACACTGGTACATTGTCGTAAGCTTTTAGCTGGTTTAAGCATTTAGGACAACGAGAAGGCGGCCAAAGAATTGACAACCCAGCAGGTAGGCGATAAACAATAACATTGAGAAAACTACCAATAGATGCACCTAAAGCAAAGACCATTACACTCGCCGGGATGGCGAACAAAATGTCCATATAGTCATTTGTCCTTTGTCATTTGTCCTGTGTCATTTGTCGTTTATCTTTTGTCCTTTGTCATTAGTCCTTTGTCCTTTGTTGAGAACTAATGACTAATAACTAATGACCAATGACCAATGACCAATGACTAATGACCAATGACTAATACATGTGCGATTCAATTTGACTTAAAGGCACAAAACACTCTTGAGGTAAAAGAACTGGTTGGTTAGTAAAAATAACCTTACCTCGATGAGTCACACGATTAATTGCTACACCGGAAGGTTGCCCAGCTATTTCGGGATGGACTTCACAGTGAGTATAGTATATCTGCCCAGCAGCTCTGATTACAGCAGGATCAATCAAAGGCGATTGGTTCTTTGGGGCGGTAAAATTTACTTGTCCTTGTCGTAATGCGTACACTATCGACTGTTATTTGATTGCTAGATTTCACTTTAGTCTACCCGAAACTTATAGCAAAGGTTGCCAAATTGCCCAGTTTGCTCTAAAAAATTATTTTTGTTCAATAGCCTTAATGAGTGAGTCTCCCATAGCGCGGCAACCCAGGAGGTTTTTTCCTGGAGAAATTATATCCCCTGTGCGATCGCCTTGTTCTAAAACTTGCAATACGGCTTGTTCGATGTTATCTGCTGCTTTTGGTTGGTCTAAACCGTAACGTAACATCATCGCCACACTCAAAACCTGTGCTAGAGGATTTGCCTTATCCTGTCCAGCGATATCTGGGGCGGAACCGTGGACTGGTTCAAATACACCAGGCCCAGAAGCACCCAAACTAGCTGAGGGTAACATCCCAATACTACCTGTGAGCATGGCAGCAGCATCAGAGAGAATATCACCAAACAAGTTACCTGTCACTATGGTGTCGAACTGCTTGGGAGCGCGTACCAACTGCATAGCAGCATTATCTACATATAAATGAGAGAGTTCGATATCTGGATATTCCTGAGAAAGTTGGGTGATGCGATCGCGCCACAACTGAGATACTTCTAATACGTTGGCTTTATCCACCGAACAAAGTTTTCCACCGCGTTTTTTTGCCGCTTCAAAAGCCACTCGTCCAATGCGTTCAATTTCTGATTCAGTGTAAACCATTGTATTTACACCGCGTTTCTCACCGATTTCTGTGGCAAAAATCCCTTTAGGTTTACCAAAGTAAATCCCACCAGTGAGTTCGCGCACCACCATAATATCCACACCTTCGACAATTTCGCGTTTCAAAGTCGAGGCATCAATTAGCTGGGGCAAAATTTTCGCTGGGCGCAAATTGGCAAATAATCCTAAACCGGCACGTAACCCTAACAAACCTGCTTCTGGGCGTAAATTGGATGGCAGAGAATCCCACTTATAACCACCAATCGCAGCGAGTAATACAGCATCACTGTTACGGCAAGTATCTAGAGTGGCAGATGGTAAGGGTTCGCCTGTAGCGTCAATTGCTGCACCGCCAATGAGGGCTTCTTGGAATTCAAACTTCAGATCAAATTGCTTCCCTACGACTTTCAGCACATCTACCGCCACTGCCATAATTTCAGGGCCAATGCCATCGCCGGGGAGTAGAGTAATGCGGTAGTTCTGGGTCATAGCTGGTTATTACTGAGTAAATGCTTACAGATCAAATATCATACCTAGCAAAATGTACCGATGGAGTTTTTAATATATTAGAGTGCGGCTTTAACGTAATCATCTGGCGTTGTATGAAACTGCTCTTTCTTTAGTGAAAAGTTGTTACTCAAGCTAGTTGTCCTACCACACCACTACAAAGAGTGATGGTTGTTTTACTTCATCTAAATCTTCCTAGCTTCTCTAGCACTATCCCTAATTAAGGGACTTCCAAATAAAAAAATATTCCAAAACTGACGCAAAAATCCTCTTAATTTCTCCTCTTTCTGTGTTGCGCCAGTTGCTAAAAGTCGGAAAACTGCAAGGGCACACTGGCTTCTCTGCGTCTGAAGTGGTTCATTTTTTGGGATAATTTATTCCTTGGAAATAATGTTGACGCTGGCTGTGCCTGTAGCACTGGGTTGATTGGACTTACAGGTTGGGTACTTGGTGGCATAGCTATGCAGCCCGTTCAGCAAGCCTATAATCAACTGCAACACTTTACATCAGATACTTCTCATGAATTGCGATCGCCCCTTTCTGTAATTTTGACCAATGCCCAAGTTGGGTTACTAATGGCCGCAGATCGTCCCCAAATTCATCCGTAGAGCATCTCAAAAAAACTGTTCAGACATCTTCTGAGAACACTTTGTTATTTGCTGCATAGCACGCCAAAAATTAAAAAAAAGTATTTATAGGAAATTTTTATTTAATTTATTGTATGTTTATTGTGTTTAATAATTCACACAAAAAAAAATTATGGATTTCAAACAAATTAGCCTAGTTGCTAGTCAACTTCTAACTCTGTTTGGGCTTAAAATTTTAGGTGCGATCGCTCTGTGGCTGATTGCTCAACGCTTGATTGATTTTGGATTGAAGCTAGCGCGACGTGCTTTCCGAGGTCAACACGTTGACCCGACACTTGTTAACTATCTTGTGAATATCATTGGCGTTACGTTGAGAATTGTTCTAGTTGTGGCAATTCTTGGCTTCTTTGGGGTTGAAACAACTTCCTTCGCTGCATTGCTAGCAGGAGCCGGCATTGCAATTGGTGCAGCCTGGGGGGGACTATTAGCCAACTTTGCAGCCGGAGCATTTTTAATCGTTTTTCGACCATTCAAAGTTGGTGATTTCATCATGACAGCAGGTGTCACAGGCACTGTTACAGAACTTGGGCTGTTCACAACTAGTATCAATACACCTGATAACGTATTGACGATTGTTGCTAATAATAAAATCTTTGCTGATAATATCCAGAATTATTCTGCCAATCCTTACCGTCGGGTTGATCTGGTGGCTCAACTCCATCATGAAGTGAAACATAACGAAGCGATCGCACTTTTGAAAGCGAAAATTAGCCAAATTCCTAATGTTCTCCAAAATCCAGCACCGGATGTAGAAATTCAGGATTTCAACTTCGCAGGGCCTGTACTAGCAGTACGTCCTTATTGCCATAATGACTACTACTGGCAGGTTTACTTCGACACTAATAAAGCTATCCGTGAAACTTTTAGCGAAGCTGGATATCCAATTCCTGAATACCGTTATGCGGTTAGCGGTTCATCTGCTCATGGGATTAATAACGTCATCCCACCACTATCAGAAATAACTTGATACTAGAGCTAAAAGTCAAGGTTTCATTTGCATATCTTTCCTGAATAGCAGAATAAGAATTAATAAGTAGGTAGGGCGTATGCCTTACCTACTTTTTTATGTCGCCAATTTCCTTAGAGTCAGTTTCAATTTCTGAAACAAGTCTGACAAAAGCTGTGGAAACAGGTTACGTTAAGTGTTAATCACAAGCCGCACCCCAGCAGCGATGGTAAAAGAATTAGCAATTTGCACCCGTGGACTAACTAAGCAATTTGACCGCCACGTTGCTGTCAATGATGTGGATTTAGAAATCCAGGCGGGTGAAGTATATGGACTGATTGGGCCGAATGGCGCGGGTAAAACAACTCTCATCCGAATGTTGGCAACTGCTGAGGAACCAACTACGGGTGAGATTTATATTAATGGCGATCGCCTACTCCGTGACAAGAGTAATCCCAAACTTAAGCGTCGTCTAGGTTATTTACCGGATGACTACCCACTATATGAGGATTTAACAGTCTGGGACTACCTAGATTATTTTGCCCGTCTGTATCGTTTACGAGAACCACGCCGCACTCAACGCCTACATGAAGTTTTAGAACTCATCCAACTTGGAAATAAACGCAACAGCCAGATTTCTACTCTGTCGCGGGGGATGAAACAGCGCTTAAGTTTAGCGCGAACTATTATCCACGAACCGATTTTACTACTACTAGATGAGCCTGTTTCTGGGCTTGACCCCATCGCCAGGATGCACTTTCGCGAAATCATTAAGGCTTTGCAAGAAGCTGGGATGACTGTAATTATTTCTTCCCATGTTCTCAGTGATTTAGCGGAACTGTGTACATCTGTGGGAATTATGGAACTTGGCTTCTTGGTAGAAAGTACCTCGTTACAACAACTGTACGAGCGTCTTTCTCACCAGCAAATTGTCATATCAACTTTGGGGAACCTAGAGGCACTTTTAAGAGAATTGAAACATCATCATTTAGTAGAAGAGTGGGAGGTGATATCAGGAAAAAATAGCGTGCGGGTGAATTTTTCAGGTAAAGAAGAAGATAGTGTTGAATTGTTGCGATCGCTTATCAAAGCAGGCATTCCCCTGACTGATTTTCACTGCACGCAAGAAGACTTAGAAAGTATTTTCTTAAAATTAGGTCACAAACAAGCATCTTGATTCGTCAATAAATATCACTCCCCATTTTTGGAGAATTTTTTGCTATGATGCTCAATTTAGTAGACAAAATCGGCGATTGGAATCCGCAACTATTGCGGGAACTCAAAGGACGCCTGAAATTTTTTAATGTAGCGATCGCAGTTGCAACATCTCTATTGCTGCAACTGGTAGTTTTTTTATATCAGTTACGGGAGTTTCCTGATGATAAATACTCATTAACTGGTACATACTGTCGTCTACATGAAACTTACAATCAGCGATCCAACCTACTCGATCAGCAACAAAATCTATTCTTCCAACAATTAAGTAGTTATCAGCAGCTTAAACCAGCCGAGCCAACAATCCTCGCTAGTCTGAAAACACAATACCAAGAAGCCACCACTGCATTTAATAAATTCCAGGAGCATTTATCAAATAATTTTTGTCCTCAAAACGAAATTGATTGGCAGTTGTGGTGGCGAGATCACTGGGAATATATGTTTCTCTCTTTTAGTGTAATTTTCATATTTACACTATTAGTTGCAGGAACTTATTTACTAATCAATGATTTAGCCAAAGAAGAAACTCGTGGAACACTGAATTTTATTCGTCTCAGTCCCCAATCAGAAACAAGTATATTGACTGGCAAGTTGCTAGGAGTTCCGAGTTTAATTTATCTGCTCATCTTAGTAGCACTTCCATTACATCTATGGGCTGGCCGTTCTGCAAACATTGCCTTTAGTTACATTTTGAGTTATTACGCAATTCTTGCTGCAAGTTGTATTTCCTTCTACAGTGCTGCATTACTATTTGGCTTAGTTAGTCGTTGGTTCAGTGGTTTTCAGCCTTGGTTAGGTAGTGGTGCAGTTTTCCTTTTTTTGTTCGCAACGGCGGGGCTGGCATCGTCTGATAGCAACAGTTTAAATAATTCAATTGCTTGGTTTAGACTTTTTAGTCCTTGGGATACAACGAATTATCTATTTCCTAACTTGTACCATATATCTGATGGTTCTTTCCTGAAAAACTGGCAGTTTTTCTATTTACCATTAGGGACAAGTGTTGTTAGTGTTCTGGGCTTCCATTTATTAAACTTGGGATTGTGCAGTTACGGTATTTTGGAAGCTCTTAAACGTTGCTTCCGTAATCCTCAAGCCTCAATAATTAGCAAAAAGCAAAGTTATTTACTAGTAGCATTTTGCCAATTGATGATCTGGGGATTTACCCTACAAGTTGGTAAAGGTAATAACAGATGGGATGAGCAGGTTGGGAACGACTACATTTTCCTGGCAGTATACAACTTGGTGTTGATTTTAAGTTTAATTGCGGTTCTTTCCCCTCACCGTCAAGATGTACAAGATTGGGCAAGATATCGACATCAGGGAGTTTCTAGCCATAAGAGTTTATGGCAGGATCTAATTTGGACTGAAAAAAGCCCTGCACTCGTGGCGATCGCTATTAATCTGACAATTGTTACTATCCCCTGGTTAGTTTGGGTTTCACTTGCATCAATAACAGATGCAAACGATGTTCAAACTTTGCTGAGTAACTATATTGACAAGTTTAAAGTACTTTTAGCTATAGCTTTGTCTATTAGCTTAATGATGATTTACGCTACCATTGCCCAATTGATACTTTTGCTGAAAACTCCTAAACGTTCTTTTTGGGCAATTGGGACTTTAGGTGCTGCAATGTTCTTACCACCGACAATTCTAGAATTTATCGGTATCTCGTCGTGGAAATATCCTACTGTATGGATGTTTACAACTTTTCCTTGGGCAGCTATAGAACACGCCGGGGTGACAACAGTTTTTATGGCACTCTTAGCTGATTTGAGTGTTCTAGCGTTGTTAAACTTCCAGTTGACAAGGCAGGTGAGATTAGCAGGTGAATCTGCTACGAAAGCATTGTTGGCAGGACGTTAGGTAAGTAGTTATCGATAAAGTTAGAACCCCGATTTCTTTGAGAAATCTGGGTTCTTGTTTTTGATGAATGATTTAAGACTGCTATATTATCTATTATTTGCTTACATCGGCTGTTAAATTTTTAATCGACACAAGGATCGCGACAATCCGAGAATCATGTTAAATATGCCTACTCAAGACTTACGCCACACAGCCATCCAGTTTTTAGAACAAAGTCCCTCACAGCGTCTACAAACTCTTAAGCAACTAGGTATAGCTCGTTATGATTTTTTAACCAAAATACAACTAAATGAAGCAAATATCATCTGTGTGATGCGGTTTTTTAAATATCCGAGTCAGCTAAAGTTTCCTAATCTTATAGGAGCAGATTTATCTGGTTTAATTTTAGATGGTGTCAACTTCATCCGAGGAAATTTGTCAGAAGCCAATCTACAAGGTAGTAGTTTAGTAAATGCAGACCTCTTATTTGTAAATTTTACCAAAGCTGATTTGAGAAATGCAAATTTACGAGGTGCAACTCTGAATGAGACTATTTGGTTAGAGACTCTAGTAGATAACTGTCAGCTTGGCGTAGGTATTGGTTTAAATCATCTACAACGTCAAGATTTAGAACTACGCAAAGCCATATTTAATCCTTGAAAAGTTAGTAATGAAAACACCAAAAATTATAAGATGATTGAATTGATATTGACATGGATAAGTTAATGAGTATTAAGTTGCCCCAAAGATTGATGTTGCTGGGTTCAGGAGAACTAGGTAAGGAATTTGCGATCGCAGCTCAACGTCTTGGTAATTATGTGATTGCCGTTGACCGCTATGCTAATGCTCCAGCGATGCAGGTTGCTAATACTTATGAAGTTATTTCTATGCTCAGTGCTGATGATTTAGAAGCTGTAGTGACAAAACATCAACCAGATATTATTATACCAGAAATTGAAGCAATCAGAACAGAAAAACTTCTAGAATTTGAACAGCGAGGGATTACAGTTATTCCGACTGCGGCTGCCACTAACTACACAATGAATCGCGACAGAATTCGAGGACTGGCACATCAAGAATTGGGCATCAGAACTGCTAAATATGGTTATGCAACAACTCTAGAAGAATTGATTGCAGTTTCTGATGAAATTGGCTTTGCTAATGTTGTGAAACCTGTGATGTCATCCTCTGGTAAAGGTCAGTCTGTAGTGCAGGATAAGAGTGAAGTTGAGAAGGCTTGGAATTATGCGATCGCTAATTCTAGAGGTGACAGTCAAAAGGTAATAGTAGAAGAATTTATTAACTTTGAAATTGAGATAACTTTACTGACAATTAAACAGTGGAATGCACCGACAATTTTCTGTTCTCCTATTGGTCATCGCCAAGAACGAGGTGATTATCAAGAATCGTGGCAACCCGCAGAAATTTCTGAATATAAAATCTTAAAATCTCAAGAAATAGCCATAAAAGTCACTGATGCTTTAGGAGGAGCCGGAATTTTTGGCGTTGAATTTTTCATTACCAAAGACGAAGTGATTTTTTCAGAACTTTCTCCCAGACCCCATGATACGGGAATGGTGACATTAATCTCACAAAATCTCAATGAATTTGAATTACATCTAAGAGCTATTTTAGACTTGCCAATTCCTCATATAGAGCAGCTAGGAGCATCAGCTAGTGCGGTAATTTTAGCCTCAGAAAAATCTGATTCTATTGCTTTTAGTGGGGTAGCCGATGCTTTGTCAGAAAAAGATGTAGATATTAAATTATTTGGTAAACCTAATGCTCATCAATATCGGCGAATGGGCGTAGCTTTGGCGAAAGATGTTAATGTCCAAGAGGCTAGGGAAAAGGCTACAAAAGCAGCCAATAAAATTAAATTGGTCTAATTTTTTGTACTAGAAAGTAGTGACCTGCTATCTATAATTGAGGAATAACTCTCAGCAATAGATTGTACAAGTCACCACTTTTGATTTACCCTTGAAAGGGTATATCTTAATTTTTGCAAGGATACTGTTATCTACAAACTGAGATTATAGTTTTTTGCATCCTTTGATAAAATGTTCGATGCTCGTAAGCTAATGGAAATAAAACTAATTAAGGGCTACCTGTGTACTCTAGATTACCATCAATGTTTTCAATTCCATTTAAGACTATTGAGCTTTTGTTCCAAGAACCATCGCGTCTACGACAATTGGCTGAGAGTTTATCTCCATCAATAGAAATGTCATTAGAACTCAATTGATAACTACTAGCTTGGTCAGGGTTAGTAACTTCTAAGTTGCCATCAATGTTTTCAATCCCCTTCAAAGTTATTGAGGTTTCATTCCAAGAAGAACCATCGCGCCTTTGACAATTTGCTGAGAGTCTATCTCCATCAACAGAGATGTTTTTGCAAGTCAATTGATAACTGCTACTCATTTGTTTATACTCCTTTGATTAAGTACAATCTCAAGCCACATATGTTATACTTATATGTGGCTCTGATTTTTCGCAACAAAGCCCTCAAAAGAAACACAGCCTGATCTATTTGAATAAGAGGTTTCTGGCAAAACCTCCTATTCAAATAGATATACCTTTGTTGGCTTTTAGTATTCTACACTACAATTTTTTTTGAGAATAAATATATTTAAGAATTTTTATTAATGATTTTTAAAACTTTACGATGATTTTCGGACGTGCAAAGTACCTAATATTTCTCTAATAGCAAATAAATCCCAGATAAATACTGATAAAAAAGCATTTGTATTTATCTGGGATTGCAGACTTGGTATTTGTATAAATAACCAAGTCTGACGATCGCATTTCTTATCTTGTAGCACTGTTAGGCGAATTAACCGCAGCAACTGGATTCGGCTGATTCAGATAATCATAAACAAGCTGGGAAACTTGACGGATAAAGTCTCTCCCCCTCGTGTCCTTATAAGGACGGGTGACGAAGATAGCCGCCAGATAACGCTTACCATTTGGCATAGTTACAAATCCCGCATCGCCGATGAGAAAGCCGATATCTCCGGTTTTGTTAGCGATAACAGCACCTTTCCCCAAACCGGCGGGAAGCAGTGTGTGAATTGTGGTGTGACGCAGAATATCTAAGGCTTGTTCTCGACTTTGTAAAGAAACTAGCTTGTTATTCACAACTAAAGCCAGCACCCGCGCCATATCTTGAGAACTTGTGGTGTTGGTTCCTCTCAAGTCAGCTAAAAGATGCCGAATTACCGTGTTTTTCAGCCCCCAATTACGAAAACGCTGATTTAGTTTCGCCGCTCCACCCAAGCGATCGATAATCATGTTGGTGGCGGTATTATCACTAATGGTAATCATCTTAGTGATGGTTTCCAAAGCTGTGTACTTCTTCCCAACGCGCTCATATTGCATACTTCCAGAACCATTGGTAACTAAGTCACGCCGCATAGTCAGGTTTTCGTGAAGGGTAACTTTACCAGCATCTAAATCCTGAAAAAAGGCGATGAGTATTGGTAGTTTGATTGTACTAGCAGCGGGGAAAACGCGATCGCCTCCAATATCCAAATAATCTCCAGTATCCAAATCCAGGAAAAACATTCCTGTTTTCAGAAAACTGTAGCGACTCATCAAGGCTTTTATTTGAGGTTCCAGCGCTTTCATCGGTGAATGCATCGGAACCACACCAGCAAACAGAGTGCTATTATCGCTCACTGTTGGAGAAATACTCGGAGTTATTTCTAGATATTTCGGCTGGGTTGCAGTCAGTGGTATTGGTTTCGGTAACTGCACAGACCAATGATTGGCGAATTCCTTTTGCAGTTGCACCTGTGCTAAATCAAAGGTGTAACCGGGTGCTAAAGTAACTACCATACGGGTAGTCTCTGCATTCAACTGCTCGATGCGAATGTCTTTAATTACTGGCCCCACTCTTTGACTAGTCTGTGGATATCCTAATGTAACTCCAGGTAAATCAATGACCAGACGAGTCGGGTTCGTAAGTAGTTGTACTTTCGGTTGAACGTTCTCATCTGTGGTGAAGTCCAGATGATTGCGATTGCTATCAAAATGCCAATTAGCGATCGCACCATTAGCTTTGACAGTGGAGCCAAACAGGAGCAAGCTCAAGAAACTGGGTAGAAGCCAACTGAATTTTACAATGTTTTCTTTGTGTGTGAGTAGCATCAGCGATCGCTTAGTGTGTGAGGAAAATTTTGGAACGAACAAAAGCCGCCCACCATTAAAGCACAATTATAAAAAGTTTTGTAAATTATGCGTTTACACGCAAAAGCATCTGTTACAACAAGTATTTAATTTAATCAGTATACAAGTATTCCGTAATACTCTACGGTTACTAAAAATTCCAGCTTATTGGGAAAAAAGATTTAATTCGGACGTAATTAGCTTTTTAATCATTTTTATACTGAATTATCTCATGTGTAAATAAGTAATAACTTTATCTGAACACAGTTAAGTATGTCTATGAGGGTTTTCCATATCCAGAAATTCAGCTTATGGAAATTTTGTATAGTAGCCTGTACTATCAGTTTCACCATCAGCGGTTGTACGCCTGAAAAACGAGCGATGCTGCGAGTTACTGCCGAGACTTTTCGCGATCGAGCAGATGATGCTATTACATCAGTAAAGAAAATTTATCAACTGAATAATCTACCCATAGATGACAATTTAGTTATTGAACGATTGCTAACTGATAGCAATATTGAATTTGGAATTCCTAAAGAAGTAAATAGAATTATTACTGGAGAGAGTCAGCAAAATGCTCAGTCATCAGATGTTGAGCAAACACTCGACGCTTTAAAAGCAGAATATGATACAGCCGTTGATGTGTTTAACAAGCTGGAAACAATTGATTATGAAAGTAAAAGGATAGTTGCTCAAACTGCCCAGCCAGCAAGATGTTTAACAGTAAAAATGCTACTTTTAGCCAAAAGAATTCAGGAAAGACCACCAAGACCAATGGATTGGGAACGGATAATCATCAGTTCCAGGCTAAAGGATCTCAGTGAACGATATAGAAAGTTAAGTATATCCTCAGAACCAGAAGCAGAAGAAATTAAGCGTCAAGTTGTTGAACAGATAGATAATTGGCGAAAAGTTAATTTTTCTGAGCAACAAAGTTTGAATGAATCTATTTCTAAGCTTTTGGCAGCAGCTGACACTGGGCGAAAACTTTCAGAACTTATTGATGACTATCCTAATCTTAATTTTGAAGTTATTGCTACTAGAGTTACTCAGATTATTGGGGTAGCGACCAATTTAACTGGTAACAAATATAGTTCATCAATCATAAAAATTAACTCTCTTGAAAAAGAAATTAATAAAGATAAAATTTTGAAAGAATTTATGAAAGAAATATTTCTCAGGAACAGACAGGTGCAACTACCAAACTCTCGATTATGCCAATGATTTTTAGGGTAAAAATAGTTATGAGTAACGTTCAAAAATTAACTGAATATATAACAATACGGTTCAGTTAAGGCTAAAATCCTTTGCCAAAGCCAATTTTTTTAACGAATCGCCTTCGCGTTAGTGTCTCCCCTTGGGAGAAGGACGCAAAGAGAAGGAAGAAATGCTTAACTGAACTGTATTGGAATATATAAATAATGTCCACCAATAATATTTTAGATACTTTTGCAGAAATAATTTTTAAGCTTAAAGAAATTACTGGCAACCAAATCGATTTAGAACAACTCAATAATACAGAAGAAAAATTACAAGATATTCTCTTTCAGCTTAATTTTGAACTTGTCAACGCACAACGTCAAAAAAACTGGGAAAAAGTAAATAAGTTAGAGAAAGCAGTTAGCGAATGCAAACTTACTCTCGATCTGGTAAGAGCAGCAATTATAAATGTTACTATCATCGGCATCAATCAAAAAAATCTGGCACAGATGCAGAAAATATTAGAGGAAATTGAGACTGCACATAAAACTCAGGTAAATATAGATTTAGCTATCCGTTTACTAGGTTTTTTGCGTAATTTGTTCCTGTAATTAAAATCCTAAATCTACAGCAATACGGTGGGCGCAAGCAAACCCAGAAAAAGCGACTGCGTTCAACCCTTGACCCGGAAAAGTACTATCCCCTACACAATAAAGTCCTGAAATAGCTGTGCGATTAAAGGGCATATTCAATAACCCCCACAACTTACGCCGGGGAATTGGCCCATAAGTGCCATCTTCACGACCCAAAAAGCGGCGATGAGTGCGTGGTGTCCCTACTTCTAAATAATCCAATCCGGCATCTAAACCCGGAAAAATCTTCTCTAGGCGGTCAATAATTCGCCAAGCTGCCTCTTCTTTCTTCGCTTCGTACTCACCTGGAGAAAGTTCTTGCCAATCATCAATCCAGTGAGGCGTGAAGGCATGAATGATATGATATCCATTTGGTGCTAAATCTGGGTCTAGCAATGTGGGAATCGAAACAAACACTGTGCCTTCTGCTACTGTCATCTTTTCCCAGTCTTCCAGCAAAATATGATGACACTCTGTCCCCACAGGTAAAACTGACTCCTTTACCCCAATGTGCAAACTCAAGAAGCTTGGGGATTTTTGATAAATTTGTTGCCATTTTTTCTCATTATGAGGTATTTCTTCTGCTGGTAGTAATTGTGTAAATGTATCCCAGCGTGTAGCATTAGAAACTATACGTTTACCTCGGTATACTTTACCATTAGCCAGTTGTACACCTACCGCTTTTCCTTGTTCTGTGAGAATTTTCGTGACTCTAGCTTGGTACTGAATTTTACCTCCAGCCTTCTCTAGACCTTCCACCAGTTTTTGGGCTATTTGTCCCACTCCGCCTTTAGGATAGTTAACTCCGCCATAATGCCTGTCAGAAAAGACCATCCCAGCATTAATCATTGGTGTCATATCCGATGGAACCACCGACCAGCAATAACATTCCATATCGATAAATTTCAATAATTGCGGGTCTTTGATGTAACGCCGCGCCACATCCCCGGCATTTTGGGGCAGATACTTAGCTAAACCGAGACACGCCAAAGGATGCTGGAAAAATACGCGCAGTAGATACCGAGGTTCTTCCAATGACAGCAAATCCATGCTGTTGAGACACTTGAATACTTTTTGGCATTCGTCATAAAAGCGACGAATCCCTTGTTCTTCATGGCGAAAATGAGCAGTAAGATTTTGCAAAAATTTTTCATAAACCCGGTCAACCTTCAGGTCTAAACCTTGGGGTAGATGATAGTGAATCTGTACCGGATCTGCGATCGCTTCTTGGCTGACATTTACAGCTGATAATGCTCGTGTGAGTAAGTTAGTAGTACCGTTCTGTCCCAGTCCAAAAATCATTGATGCGCCAACATCGAATCGATAGCCTTGGCGTTCAAAATAACCAGCACTACCACCTGGAATCAAATAACGTTCCAGTACCAGCACTTTCGCTCCCTTCGCCGCTAACTGGGTCGCTGTTACTAATCCGCCAATCCCAGACCCAATCACGATTGCATCAATTGTCATTTGTCATTTGTCCTTTGTCATTTGTCATTTGTCCTTTTTCCTTTTTCCTTTAGTCTAAAGTCAATCAATATTTACTAATACTAATGACCAATGACCAATGACCAATGACCAATGACTAATGACCAATGACCAATGACCAATGACCAATGACCAATGACTAATCAAAAAAAAGAGGGACGAGCCTGCTACTGCTGGCTAATCCCGTCTGCCGATCCTTAAAAGAGAGGAGAACACTGTATAAGAATATAGCCTTGATTGAGAATTAATGTCAACTATTAATGAAAAACTTTATCAATAAAATTGAGATTGTCAATTTTAAGCTGTCAGCCGGATGCAGGAAAGAGTATTATGGTGTTTCAGTTCTTATACAATAAAAAGGCGCCTATTTCTGGCTATGACGCTACAATTGCGGGTTTATGTTCCACCCCATCCCCTAATAAAGCACTGGCTAGCAGTTGCCCGTGATGCAGGCACGCCTTCAGTATTGTTCCGCAGTGCCATGACTGAGTTGGGAAGATGGCTAACTTATGAAGCTGCACGAGACTGGTTGCCAACTCAAGAAACAGCGGTACAGAGTCCTTTAGATACCTGTTCAGCAACGGTGATCGATCCGCAAGTGCCGATGGCAGTAGTGCCGATTCTGCGAGCTGGGCTAGGATTACTAGAGGGAGCGCAGACTTTATTACCATTAGCATCGATTTACCACCTTGGCTTGGCGCGAGACGAAGAGACACTGCAACCTCATTGTTATCTGAACAAGCTACCAGAAAAATTTGACCCCCAAACACGAGTATTAATTACCGATCCAATGTTGGCAACTGGAGGGTCAATCATGGCGGCAATGGCAGAATTAACACAACGGGGTGCCGATCCAACTCTGACGCGGATTGTTTGTGTAGTGGCGGCTCCACCAGCTTTGCAAAAATTGAGTGAAGCTTATCCAGGTTTAATAATTTACACCGCTACTATTGACGAAAAACTGGACAGCAAGGGATATATTGTACCCGGATTAGGAGATGCAGGCGATCGCATCTTTGGGACTTAAGCTAGTATGCAGCTAGGGCAGGAAAATAGCATAACTACTGTAAAAGTTGCAAGGTATGTTGAAGGCGGTAAAGATATGAGTCAGCGAGATGGTTTTGGCAGTGGTTTTGTAGCAGGGGCGTTTGTTGGTGGCGTATTTGGCGGTGTTATTGGGGCACTGATTGCTTCTCGGCGCGATCCAGAATTGCTAATAGAAGAGGAGACAGAACTGACAGATAGCCAAGCCGAAGCGAAAAAAATAGCAGCAAAGCGGCGTCAGATGAAAGCCTCAGAAAGTGAGAGCAACGGTATAGAAACGGCCAGGCGATCGCTAGAAGATAAAATTGCCCAGCTAAATGCCACAATTGATGAAGTGCGAAATCAACTGGGAAAAGTGAATAGTAGTTCACCCCAACCAAGCAATGACCGCTCTCTCACTAAAGACTCCTGAAGTTTGTTCAGGCGTGGTGAAAGTGTCAAGTGTGGTAAATATGGAATCCGCAAACACTTTTGACTTTGGACTAAATTAAAATTAAAAGATAAGACCGCGTTTGACACCTAGTAGGAAACAAAGCTATCCATGAGTTTACTGATTACGACACTAATTACCTTTGTCACCTTTTATAGCTATTTGCTAATTATCCGGGTTTTGCTAACCTGGTTCCCGACAATCAACTGGTATAACCAGCCATTCGCCGCTTTAGCCCAGATAACCGATCCTTATCTGAATCTATTCCGCTCAATTATTCCCCCATTGGGCGGTATGGATTTTTCGCCGATCTTAGCTTTCTTAGCACTCAATCTAGTTAGTGGGCTTCTGAGTGCCATTCCATCTTACCTGCCCTTATAGAAAGATTTTGATTACTACTTTGGTAAAGAATTGTGTAGAGACGTTAAGTATACAAGCGTCTCTACAATTTTTTACGAATTACGAATTACCTACGCACTTGACCGCTAAACCCGGCAGCCTTAAACTGTTTTAGCTTCAACGGAGTAGGCTGATTCGCAGGTACAGAAATTCTCAATTCAAAATCGCTAATACCTGGTGGCACTTCGGTAATAGAGCCTAAGCGAGTGCGATTTTGCATCACCGAGTCATTATTGGCATCATAGATACGTCCAAAAATATCTGCGTCGTAGACTGTTTTATTAGTGCCATTTTCTGCTTTGCCAATGACAATAAAACAATTGGCTGCCGCGCTACCACTACTGATAACAGCGCCTTGTGCTAGTTCTGATGGACAATCTTTATAAGAGACATCAAATAGTTTAATCTGTGTCAAGGCTATAGCTGGGGGAATAATTACCCACGATAGAAAGGCGATCAGACAGGAAATAAAAACAACCGTGAGTGAGCGCAACCGCATAAAAGACCCCGTGAGTTAATGTAACAAACAATAGACATCTGGTGAAATTAAATATGCGTTATCCGAACCCTTGTAGAGACATAGTAGTGCTACATCTCTAGATTCATTTTGGAGATGCCATATAACTTACAACCTCAGCTTACCTTGAATTTAACTACAGGGTAATTGGAGACTTGAATTTAACATTTGTAATAATTAGGGGAATAACCCCTCAATTGCTATTAACTTATGACTCCAGATGAGATTGAAACAGCTATGCTTGCAGCCTTTAATAGTTGTGATGCCGCAAGCTGTCCTCTCACTGACACGCAGAAACAGATATTACTGCAAATGGTCGAGCAAATTCAGGGAAATTCTAGCTCTGAGATGTCAAATATTGCTAATCCTCTAGATGAACTTACCCCAGAAGAGTTAGAAGTATTTTTACAGTTTGTGAAGGATGAAGAACAACGCAATCGCACTTGGAAAGTGCAATTACTTAACGACTGGTTGCTAGAAAATGACTCTGGAACGGTACAGTTTATTCGCCAACGCTATGGTTTACAGTGGTTGAATCGTGTTGAGTCATATCATTTTGATAAGTATTCTTATTTTGAGGATGCACTGAAGTTAAGAGTAGGCGATCGCATTGAAGTTTCCAATGCATTATGGGAATGGGTGCAGGAGGATGGGCCTTGTAAGCGGGAGTGGTTTCCTTGTATGGTGATTAAGGTTGAGGAAATTAGCGATGTCTACGACGGGCTACGCCTACGCGATGATTCCTCTACTAATTGCGTCGTCCGCTTCTTCAACGGCGCCGAGTATGAAATTCAAGGAATTTATGAATGGAATCGCTACAATTGGCGCTGGCCTCAGAAGTAGTAAAGAGTGCTGAGTTTTTAATACTTGTGAATGAGTCTGTTAATAAAATCATTGCCCGAACAACGCCCAAGCCAAAAACCTCTCAGTATAATACAACGCTAATTGATTGCTCACACCATTGAAAACAGCATCAAAAGCGTGTTCTGCCCAAGGGATTTCGAGAAAAACCGCAGTGTTACCAGAATCATGTAAACTTTCATACATCTGTCTGCCAAATCGCGCTTCTACCAAATGGTCGCGACTGCCGTAAATTAATAAAGTTGGCGGTAAAGGGTGCGTTAGGTAATTTATCGGTGAAGCAATTTGATACTGATTAGGCAATTCTTCTAAAGAACCACCAAGAAATGCTTTTAAAACAGCGCGGGTATTTATAGGATCGGGATTTGGTGGTGTTTTGTATCCTTCAGGTAAGTTAACAGGCCCGTAATAGTTCACTACAGCGCGAATCGGTGGTGCATCGGGTTGATAAGCCGCTAGCATTGCTAGATGTGCCCCAGCAGAACGTCCTAAAAGTACCATACGTTCTGAATCGGCTTCATATTCAACTGCATGTTTGCGAATAAAATTCAAGGCTGTACGCACATCATCTAACTGAGATGGAAACCGATATTTAGGTGCGTGTCGATAGTCGATTGCAAATACCGTATATCCATGATTAGCAATATATTGATTAAACTCAGAATTGGCATGAGTATTACCATATTGCCAAGCTCCACCATAAATTACTACCACTGCTGGATATTTCCCTACCTCTGGGGGTTGGTATACTTCCATTTTTAAAGACAATCCTCCAGGAGAAGCAAAGAGAATATCTTTTTGATGACGGGTTTTACCTAATGCAATACCCCGAAAAAAATTAACTAAGTTAAAGGGATAGATTTGCATCTTAGCCCTTACTTGGGGTGGAATTTGCTCTAGATAATTTGCTCCCAACCCTTGTTTCATTGCTTTAGCCATCTGCATTTGAGTTGCTGGGATATTCACTAGCACCCATCCACAAATTAGCAATCCGATTAAACTGAAAATGCAAACTAAACGTTGTAGTTGACGGCGACGGATATAGAATAAAGACAGCAATAAAAAGAGCAAATTTAATAATAATAACCAAGGACTGACTTCTGGCGCTCCTACTGCTAGCGTGAGTAAGAACATATTTGGAGCAGGAAGAATAATCCAAGCACTAAGAAATAAACTTGCAAAACTGAGTAATAATGCAAGCGATGATAAAAATATTTTGAGTTTAACAAACATAGGTTAAAATGCGGTGATAATGACTTCAAATAAGTACAATTTATCCGCTAATGTTAACGTTGACGATAGTTCTATCTTTTGAATGCCGATGACAGCATAAGTTATTACTGTATATGTTTTTGTACCCAAATCCGAAAAGCTTTGAGCGTTGCATTTCTACCTGCTGTTGTACTTTGCTCCAGATATTGGGGAATCGCTTCGATTAATGAGAATAGAGGAAAATTTAGGCTTTGTTGAGATTCGACATAATGTCCGTCTCGCAAAATATTAATTTGGAGCTTTCCTCGATCAAAACGCCAAAGCTCAGGCAGTTTTAGCGCTTCATAAATATTAGGATGAGTACGAGAAGTAATATCAATTTCTAGGGCTAAATCTGGAGGAGGGTCTACTGCTAAATCTAGCCGCTTCTTGCCGCGAATCTTAGATTCATTTTTTATATATAAACACTGATCGGGTTCTATACCTTGAGCCATCGCTTGGTTTTTGAAAGTGGTAGAACCAAGGCATCTAAACTCAATATCTAATTCTTCCAGAAGCGCTTTGACTAAATCACCAATAATTTCTTTGTCATATTCATGTTCTGGCAGTGGCGCCATAATCTCCAGTATTCCCCTGTCATAAGCAATTCGTGCTGCTCGATGTTCCCCTAAATCTTCTAGAATTGTTTCCAATTCCTGCCAGGTTATATCTCGTAGTAGCACTCTTTGCCCTGGTGGAACATAGATGCGCTTTAATTCCAACAACATCATCTCCACTCCCAGTAGTTGAAACCTAGATTTAGGTTACTCTAGTTAACTAATTAGCTGCGACAATTTTTGTTGCTTCATCGCTAGATTCTCAGATACGCCCCAGCTTGTTGTTTGATATCGCTTGCTTGAAGAAGCCCTTTATAGAAGTGTATACTGGAGCGATCGCTCCGAAAAAGATTAATAGAGTAAAAAAAACCTCTGGAGTTCCCAGAGGTTTTGGTTCCTGATTTAGTTTCTACTTGTTACTCCAATTTCTCCTGAGTCATTTCCTGATAATGGAGAAAATTATTTTAACAACAAGATCCCCGACTTCTTGGACAGTCGGGGATCTGAACCTTACAATTTTATTTGGATATTGAGTCTCTACCTATCTACGCTATTAATTCTTCGCCTGTGGCTGCGAACCAGGAATCGTTACATCTATTGGTGTTACCTGTTTAGCTAACTGTGTCAATGGCGGTTGAATGGCGGTTTGATTCCCCACTACTAGAGTCACAATCTTTTCTGGTTTGAGATATTCTCGTGCTACCCGTTGGACATCGGCTGCTGTGGTGGCGGCGACGGCTTTTTGATAGCGAAAGAGAAAATCAGCAGGATAGCCGTAATATTCGTATCGCATCAACCGTGATAAGGTTTGACCTGGGTCTTGAAAGTTGAATACAAAGGAGTTGAGTGTAGACTCTTTAGCATAAGCTAGTTCTTTTGCTGTCACTCTTTGAGTTTGGGTGCGCTTGATTTCAGCTTGTAAGGCTTTGACAAACTGGACGGTAGCATCCGATCGCGTTTCTCCACCAGCAATAAATATGCCAGGATAATCGTAGCGGGGACTCCACTGGCCATAGACAGAGTAAGCTAAACCTTGACGCGATCGCAATTCATTAAATAAGCGTCCACCAAATCCATTCAACACTCCATTCAATACATCCAGCGCTGCATAATCGGGATTGTCGAAACGTCCGCCCAAATGCCCAATAAGCACACTACTTTGTGTCAGTTGTGGCTGATTGACAAAAAAGACTCCACCTGTATTAGCTGGCGAAACCTTTGGTAATGTGGGTTTAGCAATACCTGGGTTACGCTGCCAATCGCCAAACTTAGCTTGAATGAGCGATCGCATTTTCTGACTCTCAAAATCCCCCACAATCCCCAAAATTAGATTATTGGGGTGGAAATATTGCTGATAAAACTTGAGCAAATCCTCACGCTCAACCTTATCCACCGTTGCATACTCTATCGTGCGAGAGTATGGGCTATCTTTCCCATAGAGCAATTTTTTAAATTCCCGACTAGCAATCCCATCTGGATTATCATTACGACGGGCAATGCCACCTTTAGCTTGTGTCTTAGCCAAGTCTAGCTTTTCTTGAGCAAATACAGGCGATCGCAGCACCTCAGCAAACAGCCCAAACACTGTCTCTAAATCTTCACTGAGCGCGTCAAAGCTAGCACTCCCAGAAGTTTCACCAATACCAACTTCCACAGATGCCGCCCGTTGTTCTAATATCTCGTTGAGTTCATCAGGCGAATGGTTCTTAGTTCCTCCAGTTCGCATTACCGTGCCTGTAAAACCAGCCAACCCAACTTTCTCCATTGGTTCCAAGCGATTCCCTGTCCGTACAAACGCTGTACCATTCACCAACGGTAACTCGTGGTCCTCCATTAAATACACAACCAAGCCGTTTTGCAGCACAAACCGCTCATACTTGGGTAACTTAATCTCAGGTAGCGGTGGTAGCTGCAATTCTGTGTAATGTTTCGCCTCAGCCGTCGCCGCCAGAGAAAAATTACAAGTTAAAAGTAAGCACGCAAAAACAGCAACCAAAGCATAAATCAACCCTTTCCTATTTTGAATTTTCAACGCTATCTGCCTTTTCCCCTTCACCTTATACCTCTGCATACCTCTCTTCCTTTGCGCCCTTAGCGTCCTTCGTGGTTCGTTTCTCTTAAGATTCTTTCGACAACAACTTACCAATCGTGCGATTTTCTGGCATAAAAGTCTCCTTTGCCACTCGCACAATATCAGCCGTCGTCACCGCTGAAATGTCATCCAACTGCTTAAACAAATTCCGCCAAGAGCCAGTTTTCACCTCATATTCCAACAATTGTTGAGCCATACCCATATTGGAATCGAGAGTACGTAACAAACTCGCCCGTGCTTGGGTTTTTACCCGTTGCAAATCAGCCGCCGCTACAGGCTCAGTTTTTAATTTGTCAATTTCTTGACGTAAAGCCACCGCCAACTCATCAACTGTATGACCAGGAGCTGTGAGAGCATAGAAAAAGATCAGGTTTGGGTACTTATCTCCAGGAAATCCACTATAACCTTGAGCATTTAGCGCCAAACGTTGCTTTTCTACCAAAGACTTATATAACCGCGATGTGCGCCCATCACTTAATAAACTGCCAATGATTTCATAGACGGCATTATCTGGATGAGTAATCGCCGGACGATGATAACCTTCTAAATACCAGGGTTGAGAAGGTAGCTGTAAAGTAACTTCCCGTGTTTGTTGTTGTGGCGGTTCTACTGGGATTTGTTCAACAGCTTTGGTTTTGGCTTGATAGCGGCCAAAATAAGTTTGCGCCAGTTTTTTCACCTGAGTGGGATTGACATCTCCGACAATAGCGATCGCTAAATTACTTGGTACGTAGTGAGTATCAAAAAACTTTTGGACATCTTCTGGTGTCAGATTGCGAATATCTTCGTCATAACCAATCACCGGACGCCTGTAGGGATGAGCTTTGTAAGCGGTATCGCTAAACTTTTCCACCATCAATCCAATGGGTGAATTCTCCACCCGCATCCGTCGTTCTTCTAAAATCACATCTTTCTCTTTATAAAACTCACGACGAATTACCGGATCGAGAAATCGCTCCGACTCCAACGACATCCAAAGTTCTAGCTTATTGGCAGGAAAGCTGTAAAAATAACGAGTGGCTTCGGTTGAAGTATTGGCATTTAAACCCACGCCTCCCGCTTGTTCGACAATTTGCCCCAATTCATTTTGCTTGACTAGCTTACCTGCTTGCGATTCCACTTGCTCAAACTCAGTTTGTAACCGAACAACCTCAGCTTTTTTGCCATCGGCTTTCGCTGTTTTAATTTGAGCATTCAACTGCTCTAAGGTATCTAGTAGCGGTTTTTCTTTTTTGTAGTCTTGTGTACCAATGCGCGTTGTGCCTTTAAACGCCAAATGTTCCAGAAAGTGAGCTACACCAGTTTTGCCATCTGGCTCATCCACACCACCCACATTCGCATAAGTAAGAAAAGAAACCACGGGCGCTTGATGTCGTTCCAAGACAATGAATTTCAAACCATTGTCGAGGCGAAACTCCGTTAACTGCTTAATAACTCGATCGAGATAAGGTTGAATCGAACTTTGAACTGGTGGGGTTTGAGTTTTAACTTCTTGAGGAGGAAGTCCTGTTTGAGTTTGAGCTAGAGCGACTTCTGGCAGTAATCCCCATGAGAAGATGATTAAAGCCAACAAAGTGACAAACAACCGTCGTAATATGACAGATACTCGATCTAACCAATCGAAAATCCCCAATCTAAAATCTAAAATTGACCGACTGCTCTGGTTCATAAGCGAAAATTAAGATAAAGTTACATTACCTAAATAACAGGATACTCAGCAAAAGAACGTTAATCTTGTATTAAGCTTTCAGTGGCTCTTTGCACTTGACATTAGACAATAATGCTACAAGTCTTGTTACGGATATCTAACCATAACTTTTATGCGAGTTTTTAATTCTTCCCCGCCCTCAGAGGCTCAGACGCGCACCCGGATTTTACAAGCAGCGCAACGGTTGTTTGCCTCTCAGGGATTTGACGGTACTACCACCCGCGACTTAGCACAAGCGGCAGGTATAGCTGAAGGTACTCTATTTCGTCATTTTCCGAATAAAAAAGCAATTTTGGTGGAAGTAGCTACGAGTGGCTGGGTAGAGATTCTTACAGATTTGCTCACAGAATTAAGTGAAATGGGTAGCTATAAAGCCGTCGCTCAGGTGATGCGCCGTCGGATGTGGAATTTCCAAAAAAATGCCGATTTGATGCGTGTTTGTTTTATGGAGGTGCAGTTTCACCCCGATTTGCGCGATCGCATTCAATTAGAAGTGATTACTAAAATGACTGATGTGGGTGAAGCATTCTTTCAAACAGCAATGGATAAAGGTATTTATCGTCAAGGGGACGCGAAGCTAGTTGCGAAAGTTTTCTTAGGAATGTTTGCGATCGCAGGTTTTTCTAACAACACCCTCATCGAACCTGACGCCTCTCCCCAACAAATGCAGGAAATGGCCGAAGGACTCGCTGATATCTTTCTTAATGGTGTTTTAGCTAAAGATTAGTCATTTGTCATTAGTCATTAGTCATTTGTCATTTGTCATTCTTTCTTCCCCTGCTCCCCTGCCCCCCTGCTCCCCCACTCAGCACTCAGCACTATTTTCGCTTGCTGACTCCACTGTTGTACTAGCTCAATTGCTGGACACAAATCTCGGCGCTGCATTGTTGCTACTTGCAGGCGCATAATTTGTTGGTGCAATCTGTGAGTGGGAGTTTGAGCTAACTGCACTACAGAACCAATACCTGCATGAAGCAATAAACCACAATATTGTGTCCCCACGCTGGGAATACGTGCCAAGTCAGCTAAAGCCATCCATTTATTTACATACTGAAGATGAATCTGTAGTTTATTTGCTAACGCTAGTCTTGACTCTAGAGTTTTCCCTTGTTTGACTAAGGTTACTGTGCTAGTAATTCCACAATTTTGAAGTTGAGATTGTTCCTCATGGCTCAGTCCAGGTAATTGCTCAATTGGCCAATCACGAGATTGGATAGTAGTTCTACTATCTTTGTGTTTAGCAGACATTTTTGAAATAAAAATATAGGCTTGTTTAAATATTGTGACAGTTGTTTCTTCGCAAAAGTATGCTCTTGCGGTTTAGTGTTTGTATTGACGTGCAATTTTAACTCAATCTTCTGCAATACGATTGTGTCGCCTGACAATGCGATTGTTTCGCCTGACAATACGATTGTTTCGCCTGACAATATGATTGTTTCGTCTGACAATACGATTGTTTCGCCTGACAATGCAATTGTGCCGCGCTATTTTAGGCAGGTAATGCCTATCATATCGGGATAGTCAATGTAATCCTGCCAGAACTCGGAGCCAAATTTCTGTATGCCTTTGGGACAGACTATTGGATGATGCCAGCGGATCTCTTTAAAACCAGCACTCATCAAGGCCCATTCATAAGTCGCTTGGCTAAGGTAGTAGTTATCAATACTGATAGACTCACCGTCATCAGGAATGCTCAATGTTAAGGTTATGGGAGTACCTTCTTGGAGTGACTCAGTACATCTCCTAGCAATGCCATATTTCTCATGTTTATGATAAAACTCTGGAAGCAGTTCTAAATTATTGTTCAAACTGACGAATCGACCACCAGGTTTCAGATGAATTGCTATGGCCTGACACATTTTGAGTAATTGCTCTTTAGTTGAAGCGTAATTCAGCAAGTAGGAAGCTACCACAAGATCGAAGCTGCCAATAGAACCAATTTCCATGACATCACCGATAATATATTCAATTTCAAGTGGAACAGAGGCTTCTTCAAGTCTTGCCAATTTGATCATTTCTGAGGAAATATCTACACCAACCAAACGTGCAGCGCCATTCTGTTTGAGCAATCGTGTGAAAAATCCTTCTCCACAAGCTAGATCGAGGATTGATTTCCCGACAACATCTCCGATTAAATTTAAGTATGTATATGCCTCACCATACAAGCGATAAGGCAATTTGTTAAGTTTTTGAAACTGGAGAGCTATGCTATCATACTCGGCTGCCATTTTTTCACCTTACTTGCAAGTTTTTTATTATAAGGATGTCTGAAAAGTTAAATTCTACGCCTGTCACCTCAGCATTAACAGTTCAAAATAAGCGCGTTACGGCTTGTATGGCTAAAAAGATGCGATCGCTTTCTTGAAGTTAAAATGGGCGTAAAGTATCTCCAATTTAGGTAGTATACGGTAGATTGCAGGAAGCTCATGATCCAGATTCCGAAAAGCGCAGCCCAGTTGTATGAAACAGACTTTGCAGCATGGACAGAAAAAACTGTACAACTCATTCGTGCTGGACAATTTGGACAAGTAGACTGGGATGCTGTGATTGAGGAGATTGAAAGCTTGGAACGGTCAGAACGACGAGAGTTGAAAAGCCGCTTGGAAGTATTATTACAGCATTTGCTCAAGTGGCAACATCAGTCTAGTTTGCGGAGTGGCTCTTGGCTAAATATTATTGATGAGCAGCGCCACAAAATTGCAGATTTACTGCAAGATAGTCCCAGCCTCAAGTCTTATCTAGAAGAAGTTTTAGCCCAGTGCTATCATCGGGGATTGAAAGCTGCTAGTAATGAAACTGAACTACCAATAAATACGTTTCCTGTAGAATGTCCTTATTCCATTGCCTAAGTTCTTGATGGTGAGTTTTTGCCGGATATTATTGATTTGTAATATTAGGTTGATGTGGTAAATAACTCCCCTCCTAGCACAGTTACCGCTTGTCCGGCGAGAAAGGCGCGATCGCCCCCGTCATAATATACCTTCACCACCCCACCGCGACTAGATGCTTGATAAGCTAAGAACCGATCTTTGTGCAAGCGATCGCGCCAGAACCAAGCAAGACAGCAATGAGCCGCTCCTGTAACTGGGTCTTCATTAATACCTAATCCCGGTGCAAAGAAGCGAGAGACGAAATCATATTGAGAATCAGAGTCAGTGAGGCTGGTGACAATGACATCAGAAATCGGTAACGTTTTAAGTAGTTGAAAATTGGGCTGTATTTGCCGTACTAATTCTTCAGATTCCAATTGCACTAGATAACCTAGTGAATTCTGCAAGACAGATTTGTAGGGTACACCCAAAGCTTGCTTGAGTTCTGGAGGGGCGACTGTTACTTGTGAGTGATTCACAGGAAAATCTAACTCAATCCACTCATCTTGCAACTTAGCAATCAGCACTCCACTTTTGGTATAAAAACGTGCAACTTCATCAGGTGACAAATGTCCTTCTGACCAAAGTACATGGGCACTAGCTAAAGTTGCATGACCACAAAGCGGCACTTCCACCGTAGGCGTAAACCAACGCAGATTAAAGCCATCATCCTGTCTGACTAGAAAAGCTGTTTCAGATAAATTCATCTCCTGCGCTATGTTCTGCATCCAGCGCTCATCTTGAGGAGTAAGCAAAACACAGACAGCAGCAGGATTACCTGTGAAAGGTGTATTGGTAAAAGCATCAACTTGAGTAATGATTTGTCCCATTAGATAAAGTCACCTTGAAAGTTAGACAGCAATATATTTATCAAGAGCAAGGTGTAGAGGCATGGCGTGCCGTGCCCCTACTTGTTTAATGAGAACCACTATATACAGTACCTTAGAAATTAGGAATACAATCTCCAAAAACTAGGGTCAATGTTAAAGCAAACCGAAAACGTGAGGATAAAAATCTTCAAAAGCATCTTTGCTGCTGTCAACTTAGCGCTAATTTCTGGAGGATTAGTTAGTTGTGTTGTTGAAGCACCGCAGCCACCTGCACCAACTGAGCAAGAAAAACCAGTCGTACAACCTAACCAACAGCCTCAGCAGACAAAGCAAAAGGACAAAGATGGCGACGACAAAAATGGCGATCGCAAAAATAATAAAAACGATGACGATAACGACTAAATACAGGCAAAACTATCACCTTTATCTTTTTCTTTGAGTTTACATTTATGCTTATCCAACAAACTTCTACTTCCCTTGGCGATACTTTACGCCACCGACGACAACAACTAGCCAACCTGATTGATTTTCCAGCAATTCTGTGGTCGGGTAGCAACAATTCGCGCAACTTTCCCGCCAATACCTTTCCGTTTCGTGCTAACAGTCATTTCCTGTATTTCGCCGGACTGCCATTACCAAAGGCGGCAATTCGTCTAGAAGCAGGCAAGCTAGAACTATTCATCGACGATCCGTCACCCAGCAGCGCCCTTTGGCATGGAGAAACACCAACGCGCGAAGAAATAGCCGAGAAGATTGGGGCGGATGTGGCTCGACCAATGGCAGAATTAGAGTCTTGGCTAGAAGATGCCGCTACACTTGCTGTCCAAGATGCAGCTACTTGGACGCAGCAATCGCAGCTATTAAATAGATGGGTTTTACCACAAAGTCCTCCCCAAGGAATTGACTTAGAGTTAGCTAAGGCGATCGTTTCTCTCCGCCTTACCCACGATAATGCTGCATTAACCGAGTTGCGAAAAGCTGGGGCTGTCACTGTAAAAGCTCACAAAGCTGGAATGGCAGCAACACCCCAAGCCAAACTAGAAGCTGAAGTTCGGGCAGCGATGGAAGGGGTAATTATTGCCCACAATATGACTACCTCTTACAACAGTATTGTTACCGTTCACGGTGAAGTTTTGCATAACGAGCAGTATCACCATAGTTTGCAACCAGGTGACTTACTGCTTGCTGATGTTGGCGCTGAAACCCAGACGGGTTGGGCAGGTGATGTGACTCGCACATGGCCAGTTTCCGGTAAGTTTTCATCTACCCAAAGAGATATTTATAATGTGGTGTTGGCAGCCCATGATGCTTGTATTGCCAAAATCCAGCCTGCTGTAGAGTACGGGGATATTCATCTGCTAGCGGCTACAGCGATCGCTGAAGGTTTAGTAGAGTTGGGCATTTTACAAGGAAATCCCCAAGATTTAGTAGAAATGGATGCCCACGCGCTGTTTTTTCCTCATGGCATCGGTCATCTACTGGGTTTAGATGTGCATGATATGGAAGATTTGGGCGATTTAGCAGGGTATGAAGAAGGACGTGAAAGGAGCGATCGCTTTGGCTTGAGCTACCTCCGTTTAAATCGTCCCCTGCGTCCTGGAATGTTAGTCACAATTGAGCCTGGTTTTTATCAAGTACCAGCAATTTTAAATGATGCTAATGTCCGTTCAAAATATCAGAATGTGGTGAATTGGCAGCGTTTATCTGAATTTGCCGATGTGCGGGGAATTCGCATTGAAGATGATGTTTTAGTTACTACAGAAGGCAGCGAAGTTTTAACAGCCGCATTGCCAAACGATGCCGATACTGTAGAAAATTTAGTCAATGGCTGAGTTTACGCTAAATTTTACCCCACCCTAACCCTCCCCGTATGTATTGGGGAGCCACTGCGTTGGGCGGCTTTGCCGACTTGAAGCAAGTGGCGTGAGGGAACTAGATTATCTTGTTTCCCCTCTTTGCAAGGTGAGTAATAACGAGATATGAAATCTGGTAGTTTTATCATTCCTCTAAACCCAGGTGATTTTGTAACGCTTGGCGCATCACTTCTACAGGCAAAGTTTCCTGCTGTAACCAGATTTTTAATGCTGCTACCCCTTGTTGAACTAGCATTTCTAATCCATCGATCGCAATTGCGCCTTGTTTTTGTGCCTGCTCTAGAAATTGCGTTGGTTTAGGAATATATATTAAATCGTAAGCGATCGCACCTGTTGGTAAATTCGCGATTTCTTCTACACTCAAAGGCGATTCATCGACTTTGGGATACATCCCAATCGGAGTTGTATTTACCAGCAGATTTGCTTGGGGAATGAGCTTTGGTAATTCTTCCCATTGATGAACCTGGAATTTCTCAGCAAGGGGTGAATTGCTCCAACTATTGCGGAATTCTTCTAATCTTTGCATATTGCGCCCAACAACATGAATTTGGGCAAAACCTAGCTGAGTACAACCTGCTACAACTGCTCTGGCTGCACCACCATTGCCTAAAATTACCGCTACTTTCTGACTCCAATCTTGTTTATATGTTGTCTGTAAAGGGGCAATAAATCCTTCTATATCTGTATTTGTGCCTACCCATTGGTGATTTTGGCGGCTAACAGTATTCACGGCTTTGATAGTTTGAGCCAGGGGCGTAATTTCTGAGAGTAGGGGGATGATTGCCTGTTTATGAGGTATTGTCACATTAAAGCCGACAACCCCAACAGCAGCTAAACCTGCGATCGCTACTTCTAAATTTTGTGGTTCGATCGGAAAAGGCAGATAAATGTAATCTAATCCTAATTGTGCGATCGCTGCATTATGCATCACTGGCGACAGCGAATGCTCCACCGGATGTCCAATGACTCCTAGTAGTTTAGTTTTACCTGTAATTTCTTTTGTCATTTGTCATTTGTCATTTGTCATTTGTCATTTGTCATTTGTCATTTGTCATTTGTCATTTGTCATTTGTCATTTGTCATTTGTCATTTGTCATTTGTCATTTG
>NZ_JBALDJ010000058.1:0-32179 GCF_036917415.1 Nostoc sp.
CCTGTGCCTGTAGTTCCACCTGTGCCTGTAGTTCCACCTGTGCCTGTAGTTCCACCTGTACCTGTAGTTCCACCTGTGCCTGTAGTTCCACCTGTGCCTGTAGTTCCACCTGTGCCTGTAGTTCCACCTGTGCCTGTAGTTCCACCTGTACCTGTAGTTCCACCTGTGCCTGTAGTTCCACCTGTACCTGTAGTTCCACCTGTGCCTGTGGTTCCGCCTGTACCTGTAGTTCCACCTGTACCTGTAGTTCCACCTGTGCCTGTAGCTCCGCCTGTGCCTGTAGCTCCGCCTGTACCTGTAGTTCCGCCTGTACCTGTAGTTCCGCCTGTGCCTGTGGTTCCACCTGTGCCTGCACTACCACTAGAGCTTCCGCTGCCGGAGCCTCCACTGCCGGAACCTCCACTTTGGGCGGAAACTAAAGGAGGTAAAGATACAGAAGCAAAACTGATGGCAAAGACAGTAGCTAAAACAGCTTTAGATAAATTGAAAGGCTTCATGCTTATAGTTCCTTTTATGTTCTAGATTTTTGTGGTTGATTGATTTTCAAAAGCGATATTGTCTCGTCAATCTACTGATAAACTAGGTAAATTCTGACATAGAAAAATTGAGGAGTGTTTTACTTAGCTTCTTATGGGAAAGCTGAAATGATTTGAAAATGCCACAACAACTTACTATTCGTCAGATTAAGCAAGCAAAATGAATCATAAATCAGTAACTAATTACTAATTAAGAACCCACGAACAATGTTATCTGTTCAAAATAGAAACTAAATATTATATTTACTTCTATCCATCCCATCTTTACTTAATTACTTGTTGTGAATTATTTTACTGCTATTAGGTAGTATAAGTATTAGTTTTTCGCCGGACTTCTACCATAAGAGTAAAACTACTTATATCGCAGGAATTAATTTGGTATTGAAGTTAAGTTAGTCTATAAGCGTAGAGGGTTTTAGAGTTTGCATGTTAGATAAACCGACTTATCTAAGAAGTACAAGCGATCGCTAATTTAAGCAGGATTTTCATCTCGGTAAATATAATTACTTTATTGACATTAGTTTTTAGTTATTTAGATATAAATCAACTAAAAACTTTAAACAGCTAGATACTGCTAGTGGTTGAGACTCAATAAACAATACTTTACAATACTATTTCACCTGAGAACTTATAACTTCATACTCTAGGAGTGTCTTACTTTAGACTTAAGGAATACTTCTGTTGTCAGTTAAATAGGACGGCGTAAATAATTAAAGGTTTATAATAAGGACTTTAGTCCTCATCTTCTGTACGAGAGGCTGCGCCAACGAGATGCTACGCAATTAAAAGTTGAGACTAAAATTTACCATTCGGCTAAAGCGATCGCTATTCCTTGTTTTAAATCTGGTGTGATTGCATCATTATTTGCTAACTGCTGCAATTGTTGATGTGTGGCTTCCCCATCCAGATTTTTCAGTGCAGCGATCGCATGTAGTCTCACCGATGCGTTAGAATCGCCTAACAGCGAAATCAATGGTTCAATTGCTTGCATTTTGCCTAACTGTCCTAAAGACAAGGCGATCGCACTTTTGATGCTGACAATCTCTGTGGCTGGATGCTGCGATCGTAGTGTTTCCAGTAAGATTTCTGCGGCTGGTGTCGTTAACTGCGGTTTTTGGACTCGTCCTAAAACGGTGACAATTTCTTGCCAGACTGTTTCTGATGTACTTTGATTCAGTGCTGTTTGCAAATATTCCAAACTAGATAACGTCCCCACCCAACTTAAAGCGCGGATGGTTTCTAATTGCAGTGTTATCGGTGTCTGGGGTGAAATCAGTAAATCAAATAAGTATTTAGCACTATCATCACTACCCATGCGAGAAAGGGTAACTGCTGCTGCACAACAAACATCAAGGTTAAAGTCGTAAAGTTTAGGTTGCAGTCTCGTTACTAAATCTAATGCTTGGTATAAGTCAGGGCGAAAACCTAAACCAAGCACTGCTGCACGCCTGACTGTGACAGCTATATCATCCAAAGCTTTTAACAATACTGGTGGTACGCGTTCGTCATGAAAACTGCTGAGGGCTTCAATTGCAGCGGCGCGGATTGTTGCTTGCGGATCTTGCACTACACTCAACAGGGGTGTGATGGTTTCTGGTTGCCGAATACAACAAAGCGATCGCACTGCTAACAATCGTGTATTTTCATCTAATAGAAGTTCAGTTAGTGAAGTAATAGCAACAGTACCCATTTGTTCCAGCGCTGTAGCTGCGATCGCTTTAAGTTCTTCATCCCGATCGTTTTTCAACAATTCAACTATTGACGCAATAGCTTTTGGGTGTTGAAATTCGCCCAAAGTCCTGGCTGCATACCAGCGCAATTCGTCTTCTGCATCTTCATCTTCTAATATTTCAATCAGAGGTGGAATGGCAATATTTCCCAAGTGAGTCAACACTTTGGTAATTTCCCAACGTTGTTGAAAATCCCCCATCTCTAACATGGAAACTGTTAATTTCAGGAGATATTCTCGATTTTTAACTATCTCTGGATGTTCAGAATCTGCACCTAAAATTAACTGTTGTAAATATTGAATTAGTGATGACCAATCAGCTGCATAATATGCTGCCTCGGCTTGCACCAAAAGCTGTTTGATGTTACTCACAATATCTTGCTTTAATTATCATTTTCTACCTCCTGTCTCCTGCCCCCTGCCTCCACTAACCTGGCTTGACTACAACCGAATTACCCTCAATCTTGACGGCGTAAGTTTTCAAGGGGTTTGTCGCTGGGCCTTTTTGCACTTTACCATCAGCTCCATATTCTGAACCATGACAGGGACAAGCGAATTTTTTTGCATCAGCTTTCCATGCTACAGGGCAACCTGCATGAGTACACGTAGGGTCAACAGCAGTTAGATTTCCGGCTTTAGATGTGCCGACTACCAGCACAGGCCCAACAGGTGAGTTTTTTACCAGCAATTGACCTGTTTTATCTAAATCTGCCGATGTACCTACTGTTTGCCAATCTTTAGATGCTGGAGTTGTTTGAGAAGAACAAGCTGCGATCGCTACAGGTAGAGAACTCGCAATCCAACCCAAACCTACCCAATTAATAAAGTCACGACGTTTCATAGTTGCTGAAATAATATCTAAGTTTTAGCTAACATCTGCCATTCAATTTTGGATTTTAGATTAATTTAGGGAACTCCAGAAAATAAATTATCCAATTTCACGCCCATCAAAACGACTTTCCCTCCGCCTGCCCCCTGCCCTCAAAGCGATGGCAGGGTGGTTTCATACGAAAAAATAAAAATACATAAGTCTTGATTTCTCGTGAAAGTGGCATGGCTTTTTCCCTCACTTCCATTCCTCTCCCCCACGGGGGGAGAGGCTTTGAAACCCAGTTTTAATTTTTCTTTGCTTGTATGAAACCACCCTGCCTGCCCTCAAAGCGATGGGATATTTTTTAAATTGGAAGTCCCTTATGGCGAGTCAAAATTGCTTCAGTCATCTCAAATACCGTTGATTAAGGGTTCTACATCGTTCATTGGTGACTTTAATGTAAAAAATGCATAGTATTCATGCGTTTTTCGCGAATTTTCCCAGAAAACGTAACAATTTATACGATTTTAACAAAAATATCATCTTAAGTTATGAGTATCGAAATTGTTACATGAACATTATCTAAACCTGCTTGACGAATTCCCAAGATGTAAATGGCGACAAATTCTCCTTAACTAATCACGGATTTGAAGTTTCGCGCTGGAATGTTCTTGAGTAAAAATAATCAGCCGTAGTTAAATATTAAGTTTTTATTCCCTAAGCCTCGTAGATACAGCACCTGATGTAACTACGGATTGATTGGTATTGGGAAATTACGACCACATTTGCCGATTGTATCAGTAATTTGCAACGAGATTCAGCCTCATGACAGACACAGCAACTACCACTAGCCTCAATAAGTTCGAGAAATTAAAAGCAGAAAAAGATGGACTTGCCATCAAGAGTGAGATAGAGAAATTTGCCGCCTTGGGTTGGGAGGCGATGAACGAAACAGATCGCGATCATCGACTCAAATGGGTAGGCGTGTTTTTTCGCCCAGTTACCCCAGGCAAGTTTATGATGCGGTTGCGGATGCCCAACGGTATTCTTACCAGCAGCCAGATGCGTGTTTTAGCCCAAGTAGTGCAGCGTTACGGTGATGATGGTTGCGCTGATATTACTACCAGACAGAATATCCAATTACGGGGGATTAGGATTGAAGATTTACCAGATATCTTTAATAGATTTGACGCAGTTGGTTTAACCAGCGTTCAGTCAGGGATGGATAACGTCCGCAATATTACAGGCGATCCTGTGGCGGGGTTAGATGCAGATGAGTTGTACGACACGCGAGAGTTGGTACAACAAATTCAAGATATGCTCACCAACAAAGGCGAAGGGAACCCAGAATTTAGCAACTTACCACGGAAGTTTAATATTGCGATCGCAGGTGGACGAGACAATTCAGTTCATGCTGAAATTAACGATTTGGCTTTTGTGCCAGCATTTAAGGAAGGAACTGGGGATTGGGGACTGGGGACTGGGCAAGAATTTTCCCAATCCCTAATCTCTAATTCCCAGCCCCCAGTATTTGGCTTTAATATCCTCGTGGGTGGCTTTTTCTCAGCAAAACGTTGTGAGGCGGCGATTCCTCTGAATGCTTGGGTGGCTCCAGAAGATGTAGTAGCTGTATGTAGAGCGGTTTTGGAAGTATTTCGCGATTGTGGCTTACGCGCTAATCGACAAAAATCGCGCTTGATGTGGCTAATCGATGAATGGGGTTTAGATAAATTTCGAGCAGAAGTAGAAAGCCGTTTGGGTAAATCATTAATATCCGCAGCAGCAAAAGACGAAATCGACTGGGAAAAACGCGACCATATCGGGGTATATAAACAAAAACAAGCAGGATTAAATTACGCAGGTTTAAACATTCCTGTCGGTCGGTTGTATGCCGAAGATATGTTTGAAATCGCTCGTCTAGCAGAAGTTTACGGCACTGGCGAAATTCGTTTTACAGTTGAGCAAAACATTGTTATACCCAATATTGCTGAGTCACGTTTAGCAACATTTTTAACAGAAACGTTGCTAGAAAGATTTTCGATTAACCCTGGTTTGCTGACGCGATCGCTAGTATCTTGCACAGGCGCACAATTTTGCAACTTTGCCCTGATCGAAACCAAAAACCGCGCCCTGGCAATGATAAAAGCCTTAGAAGAAGAGTTAACTTTCACCAAAACAGTGCGAATTCACTGGACAGGTTGCCCCAACTCCTGCGGACAACCCCAAGTTGCAGACATCGGCTTGATGGGAACTAAAACTCGTAAAAATGGCAAAACCCTCGAAGGCGTTGACATATATATGGGTGGCAAAGTCGGCAAAGATGCCCATTTGGGAACTTGCGTTACCAAAGGCATACCATGCGAAGACTTGCAGCCAATATTACAAGATTTACTCATCCAAAAGTTTGGCGCAAAACTCAAGCAAGAAGCCTTATTAGTTAGTAACTAATTGGGAATTGGGCAAAACTCATACTTCAATCTTAAAGGCTCAACCTCCAAGCTAAAAGGCTCAATTTCCACTACATCTTCTCTGTGTTTTATTCAATTAGAAAGATTGAAATGCTTAAAAACTTATTTTCATTTAGCGATCGCTACCGCATCTTACATCAGACTTGGTTTGCTTTCTTTCTCACCTTTGTTTGTTGGTTTAACTTTGCTCCCTTCGCTACAACCATTGGCAGAGAACTACATCTAGCACCAGAACAAATCAAAACTTTAGGCATCTGTAACCTTGCCCTCACAATTCCCGCACGACTAATTATTGGGATGCTTCTGGATCGTTTTGGCCCCAGAATCACCTACTCAATGCTGCTGATGTTTGCGGTTATTCCCTGTTTGGCGACGGCGTTAGCACAAGATTTTAATCAATTAGTCATCAGTCGTTTGTTGATGGGAATTGTCGGATCTGGGTTTGTTGTGGGTATCCGCATGGTAGCCGAATGGTTCCAGCCGAAGGAGATGGGAATTGCCCAAGGTATTTATGGCGGTTGGGGCAACTTTGGAGCTTTTGGCGCAGAATTTGCCTTGCCGATACTTGCAGTTTCTATGAGCTTTTTCGCTGGTGGTGCTTCTAACTGGCGATTTGCGATCGCATTTACAGGGATTATTGCAGCCATCTACGGCGTAATTTATTACAACAGTGTCCAAGATACACCCACAGGTAAAGTTTACAAAAAACCTAAGAAAAATGGTTCTCTAGAAGTAACCAGTATAAAAAGCTTCTGGGCGATGATTGTCTCAAATTTTGGTTTGATTTTCGCCTTGGGTTTATTAGCTTGGCGTTTGGAACAAAAGAACATTCGCTTTTTAACTTCGAGCCAAATGTATCTGACTTGGTTATTATTAGCAGGATTATTTGCTTATCAAAGTTACAAAGCTTGGGAAGTAAACCGAGAACTTTTAATTGGCAAGAAAACTTACGCTCCATCTGAACGCTTCCAATTTGGTCAAGTAGCGTTACTCGAATTCACTTATATAACTAGCTTTGGCAGCGAACTGGCAGCCGTTTCCATGCTTCCAGCATTTTTTGAAAAAACCTTTGCTTTAGAACATGTTGTCGCTGGGATGATTGCTGCAACCTATCCATTTTTAAATTTGATTTCTCGTCCTAGTGGTGGTTTAATTTCTGATAAATTTAACTCCCGTAAGTGGACAATGACAATAATCAGCGCTGGCATTGGCGTTAGTTATTTGATGGCACATTTTATTAGTAGTAGCTGGCCGATTCCGGTAGCGATCGCAGTTACAATGTTTGCCGCCTACTTTGCCCAAGCTGGCTGCGGTGCAACCTACAGCATCGTACCTCTAATTAAAAAGGAAGCCACTGGACAAATTGCTGGTAATGTGGGAGCTTACGGTAATTTTGGCGGCGTAGTTTATCTGACAATTTTCAGCTTAACCGATGCTCCGACACTATTTTCCACAATGGGTTTAGCCGCTTTAGTATGTGCTTTTATGTGTGCCTTCTTCCTCAAAGAACCAAAAGGCTCCTTTGCTGCTGTATCTGAAGGTGAATTACCAGAAACGGCAACTCAAAACTCTATCTTATTAACTGAAGAATAGACCTGTCTGGAAAATATAGCGGTTCTCAATTGCATAGAATACAGACCTAACCCCAAGCCCCTTCCCTACCCCTACCTTTCCCTAACCCTCTCCTTGCTTGCCTAAAGTATCTCTTGACCTGCAACGTTAATGCATCGACCTGCAACGTTAATGCATCGACCTGCAACGTTAATGCATCGACCTGCAACGTTAATGCATCGACCTGCAACGTTAATGCATCGACCTGCAATGTTAATGCATCGACCTGCAACGTTAATGCATCGACCTGCAATGTTAATGCATCGACCTTACCCTTCTCAAATTGCTACATCTGAGGTTGCACAATTCAAATAACAAAATGGTACAACCGCCATGAGTGAATTTATCAAAACCCTTTGTCCTTACTGTGGTGTTGGCTGTGGACTAGAAGTTTCACCCCCAGCCCAACTGGGCAAAGCAACTAATCGAGATAACCAAGGAAATCCAACTTGGCGGGTGCGGGGTGATAAAGCCCATCCATCCAGCCAGGGTATGGTTTGCGTCAAAGGTGCAACGATCGCAGAATCTTTAGATAAAAATAGATTACATTATCCAATGGTGCGAGACTCATTAGATCGAGAGTTTCGCCGCGTTACTTGGGATGAAGCTTTTGATCTAATCGTCAAGCGCATTCAAACTATCCGCTTCACTCAAGGGCCAGAAGCCTTATGTATGTATGGTTCCGGTCAGTTTCAAACTGAGGATTACTACATAGCTCAGAAACTCATGAAAGGTTGTCTGAGTACTAATAATTTTGATGCCAATTCTCGTTTATGTATGTCTAGTGCTGTGGCTGGGTACATTCAAAGCTTTGGTTCAGATGGGCCTCCATGCTGTTACGATGACTTGGAGTTAACCGACTGTGCATTTTTAATTGGTACTAATACAGCCGAATGTCACCCCATCGTTTTCAATCGACTGGAGAAATATCATAAAAAGAACCGCAAAGTCAAAATGATAGTGGTCGATCCCCGTCGCACAGCAACCGCAGAAGCCGCTGATTTGCATTTAGCTATTCGTCCCGGTACAGATATCGACTTGTTAAACGGCATCGCTCACTTGTTGATGCGCTGGAATTACATTGATACGATGTTCATGGACGATTGCACCAGTAACTTTTCCGCTTATGCTGAGGTGATTCGCCACTATCCGCCAGAAGTGGTGGCTCGTCAATGTGGGATCGGTATTGAAGATTTAGAAACAGCAGCCCGCTTATGGGGTCAATCTGAGCGAGTACTGTCTTTGTGGTCAATGGGTGTGAATCAATCCTCAGAAGGGACGGCTAAAGTAAGAACGATTATTAATCTGCACCTGATGACTGGACAGATTGGCAAACCTGGGGCTGGCCCTTTTTCCCTCACTGGTCAGCCGAACGCGATGGGAGGACGGGAAGCCGGAGGTTTGGCGCATTTATTACCCGGTTATCGGACGGTGAAAGATCCTCAGCATCGTGCAAAAGTTGAAGAGTTTTGGGGACTCAAGCCAGGACAAATTTCGCCCAATCCCGGTTTGACTGCTTGGGACATGATTACTGAGTTGGAAAATGATGCTGTAGGGTTACTGTGGATTGCAGCTACCAATCCAGCTGTGAGTATGCCAGATTTAGAGCGGACTAAGAAGGCATTGTTGCGATCGCCTTTCACTATTTACCAAGACGCATATTATCCCACAGAAACCTCTGCCTACGCTCATGTTTTGCTACCAGCAGCCCAGTGGGGTGAAAAAACTGGCGTGATGACAAATTCCGAACGGATGGTAACTCTGTGTTCAGCATTCCGCCAACCGCCAAGAGAAGCTAAAGCCGATTGGGAAATTTTTGCTGAAGTTGGACGTAGATTAGGTTTTGAGAAAGAATTTGCCTTTGCTAACTCTGCTGAAGTTTACGCTGAGTTTGTCAAACTAACTAAAAATCGCCCCTGCGATATGACAGGTATCAGTCACGCGCAATTACAGACACAAGGCCCGACCCAATGGCCTCATCCTGAAGAGAGCAGAGGAGCTGGCGTTGCAGGGGGAGAAGCATCTGCCAATCCTGGGAAAAGATTATACACTAACTTGCGCTTCCACACCCCTGATGGACGCGCTCGATTTGGGGCATATTACTCCAAGGGATTGGCAGAACCACCAGACCCAGATTATCCGTTTGTCCTAACTAATGGAAGACTTTACGGACACTGGCATACGCAGACACGCACCGGTCGAATTGAAAAAATTTGCAAAATGCATCCCGAACCGTTTATCGAAATTCATCCCCGTGATGCTGCTCGGTTAGGTATTGTCGATAGTATGAATGTGGAAGTGCGATCGCGTCGTGGTAAAGCGAAGTTTCCTGCTAAAGTGACAAAAGCGATCGCGCCTGGTACAGTTTTTGTCCCTATGCACTGGGGTTCGCTGTGGGCAGATAATGCCGAAGCCAACGCCCTCACCCATCCAGAATCTTGCCCCGATTCGCTGCAACCAGAATTAAAAGCCTGTGCTGTGCAGCTGATACCAATTTCGGTGGAAGTTCCCATCAAAGATTATCAACTCCAGTCTTCACAATCATAAGCTGCAAAGTGTAGCTCGAAAGTGGTAATTTACAACCAGCAATAGGTAATTTCGTCAATCACCAATAGTCAATAGTTATTATCATTTTTTATAACTCTCTAATTTTGACTGTTACCAATTACTATATCTAAAGAGGTAAAATTCTAGCAATAAGAGGTTTTACTAGAGTTAGTTTTAGCTATGGATAAAGAATAAAAAAGCATAGAAACTTACAAAACATTGTCAGACATCTTTTTTTTATAAATTCTGGCGGTTTTAGAGGATGTTTGAAAAGTCATGATTGATGTATCAAATGTTTTTTTACCCCACCCTAACCCTCCCCGTATGTATTGGGGAGGGAAGTGGATTTTCCGGTTTTCTCCCTTTATAAGGGGGGATTAAGGGGGGTAATAATTCGATTAAGATCGCAGCCAACCACTTTTCAAACAACCTCTAAGTCCAGAGAGCTAGGTCATCAGTAAGTTTTTTGCCAGGGTCAGCCCTTTCGGAGAAGTCAAAAGTCAAAAGTCAAAAGTCAAAAATTAGAACCCCATAAATAAATTTAGGGGCTTGTACCTTTTTTTTTCTGGTCAAAGAGTTGCAAAACTTAATTACGAATTACGAATTATTTTTAATCCTCTAGATTTATCTATGGGATTTTCTTTTATTTAAAAATCGGGTGCAGCAGATGAAAAAGTTACTGAGGGAAATTCTAAGGGCTACCAAAGATGAGAACTTCATGCACATTATTGAAAACATAGAAGTGCTAGTTTCTAAAGTTCTATCTATTTTTATGGTGCTCGTAATTTTGGTAGCGATCGGAGATTTAGGAGTATTTATTGTTAAAGAGTTATTTACAGCCCCTTACGCAAAGTTTAACACAACATTATATAAAATATTTGGGCTATTTTTGAATATTTTAATCGCTTTAGAAATTTTAGAAAATATTACAGCATATTTACGAAGGCACGTTTTTCAAGTGGAATTAGTTATTGTTACTTCTTTAATTGCTGTTGCGAGAAAAATTATTATTCTTGATTTAGAAAAAGTTGGAGGTATTGATATAATTGGTCTAGGTATAGCTATTCTTGCCTTATCAATTAGTTATTTGATAATTCGTCTCAGTAATTCCAAAAATGCAAGTTAATTGAAGGGGGCAGTGTTTCGACTACGCTCAATAACTAGGCAGAAGGCAATAGCATAATGAGCTAATTTTAAATACTTTCTTATGACAGATTTCTTTCAATTTGAAGCAGACTTTGTTGATTCCCTGCGTTGCATCCCCATGCAGGTGCGTTGTAAATTAGATACCTGTGGCATCAAGCTAAAATTGTCTGATTGGAATCGAATGACGACAGATGAGCGTCAAGCTTTAGTCGAATTACCTTGCACTACAGAAACGGAAATTCAATTTTACCGCGAATATATTGAGAAATTAATCATACAACGCACAGGTATACCAACTAAAAAATTGCCCATCGAGCCTCATCCGGCATGGCTAGACTCTGCCACTGTACCAGTTAACCTTCAGGAAAAAGCTCAAGAAATAGGTGTAACCCTAACACAACAAAATTGGGCAGCTTTAACGCCCTTACAGCGTTTTGCTTTGATTAAACTCAGTCAGCCAGGACATGAAAATAAAAATTTTCCTAGAGCGATCGCAGAATTTCATCTGTTTTAATTAGACAATAGTCTTTAAAAGAAAAAATCTACAGAGCGATGGCTACGCCAACGAGACGCTGCGCGTTGGCGGAAGCCTCTCGTAGAGAAGGCGTTATTGGCGTCTTGGCGGTTTGATAAATTAAGCTTTTTGGCGATTTTTGCCTAAGTCCTGTTGAAGTTGAAGCTTTACGAATTGGTATTTTTATTTACTCACTAGTTTACACGCAAAAGAAATCAAAGGCGATCGCCTAGATTGTGCGTTACGCCATTATACTCATGTTGCACAATATTTCAGTTGCACTCGCTTTCCCTACTAATAGATACTATTTCTCAATAATTAGTTGAGAGTATCACCATGACTATTCGCCTAACTGGGACAGAAGACTTTGGGGAATTTTGCGAAGATGTGCAGTTGTTTAATGACTATGAGGGAAAAGCACAATTGTCTACTTGGTTTGGTCAAAGCAGCCATCGCTGGACTGTACTTCGCCATAACCTTGGGCTATCAATCTGTGACAATGAGTATTCTCAGGCAGTGATTATGAAGCAGAAACACGATAATTTGCCTGAGCTGACATCTAAGTTTTTTCTATCTGGTGGTGTAAGAACTGTTACACCAAATGTGCCAGGAGTCAGTGACGATTATGAAGAAGTTGCAGGTTACAACTACTTGTTTTGCTTGCCTGATGTTCAGGAGTTTGAGCATTTTACTGCGAACCAACAAGATCAAAATATCAAAATTTATTGGAATGCTGATTTACTTTCTAGTTTCCAGGAAAGCTTTGAAAATTTGCCTGCTTTGCTTGAGCAATTGAAAGAAAATCCAATTAAGCAACCCTTCCATCAGCCGCTAGGGGTGACTACATCTGCAATGCGGTTGGTACTCAAACAAATATTGCAGTGTCCATTTCGAGAAACGCTTAAACAAATGTATTTAGAAGCAAAAGCTTTAGAACTACTGGTACTTCAAATTGCACAGTGGGGGGAAAATAATCAAGTATTACAGCGATCGCTCCATTTCCGTGCTGATGAAATTGAACGTTTACATCACGCTAAAGCTATTTTAAATCAAACGCTTCCAAATCCACCTTCTCTAATCAATCTAGCCAAAGAAATCGGACTCAATGACTTTAAGCTCAAGCGGGGATTTCGAGAGGTATTTGGGACTACGGTGTTGGAATATGTGCAATCTCTACGACTAGAGCAAGCACAACAGCTACTTCGAGGCACTAATCTCACAGTTGCAGAAATTGCTTCTCAAGTAGGGTACGAGAGCATAGGTCATTTCGGCTATCTGTTTAAGCGAAAATTTAGCATGACTCCCAGAGAATATCGTCATCACAAAGGCTTGTAGCAAAAAGGACATCCCGATTCCGCTTAAAAAAATTCCGTTTCCATATATATGCGATCGCCCAAACTTCTGTATTCTTAAAAATAGAGTTAATTAAAAGTTATTCGCAAATAGCAAGCTCTGTTTGGCAAAATCCGATTAGGTGTGTGTGGAGTGATTAAAGTGTGGCGATCGCTGTTTATTTCCTGTTTTTTTATTGTTGTTGTCATACAACCAACTCAGGCAAACCAAGTAACTGAAATTCCAAGTGTGCAAGAATTAGACCGTTCTGCAAGAACAGTCAAAGAATGGTTAGCTCAGATAGAACAGCAGAACCCCCCTTTCCCAGCCCCAAATCAAGGGAGTGAAGTTATACAAGTAACTTCAGTCAAGGCAAACCCCACATCTAAGGGTATGGAGGTGATTTTACAGACTTCCATTGGGCAACAATTGCAAGTAGTGAATCATTCTTCTGGCAATAACTTTATTGCTGACATTCCCAATGCCCAACTGCGTTTATCCAACGGTGATGCATTCACATTCCGCTCAACTTCTCCAATTGCAGGGGTTAGTGAGATAACAGTAACAAACTTTGATGTTCAGACTATCCGGGTGACGGTAACGGGGGAAGCAGGTGTACCAATTGTTGAATTATTTGACAGTCCAGATGAGGGTATTATCTTCTCTGTGGCGAGTACTGCACCCTCCACACAGCCACAGCAACAACCTCAAACGCAACCAACTCAGCCAGAAACTCAGACACAGCCAAGTCAACCTGCCTCTGAGGGCGATGAACCGATTGAACTTGTAGTTACGGGCGAACAAGATGGATACACTGTGCCAGATGCATCAACTGCAACTAGAACTGATACACCTTTACGTGACATTCCACAGTCGATTCAGGTGATTCCCCAACGGGTAATCAAGGATCAGGGAATCACGCGCATAAGCGATGCTGTTCGTAATGTGTCTGGTACTACGGGCGTATCGGGCTATGGCAATAGTTTAGGTGATGTCAATATTCGCGGTTTTTTTGCTGGTACCTTGGTAGATGGGTTTACTGGTTTACTTCCTGCTAATGGTGCCAACATTGAACAGGTGGAGGTGCTGAAAGGCCCCGCTTCAGTGCTGTATGGTCAGTTGGAGCCGGGGGGTTTGGTGAATTATGTGACAAAAAAACCTCTGAGTACCCCTTATTACTCTGCTAGTTTCACGGCTGGTAGCTTCGATTTCTACAATCCTGCAATCGACCTATCTGGGCCGCTGACAACCGATAAAAGGTTATTGTATCGTTTGAATGTTTCCTATGAAAATTCTGGCAGCTATCGGGATTACATTGAAAACGATATCTTCTATATTTCTCCGATTTTCACCTACAAGATTAGTGATGCGACAACCCTAGACTTCGCCTATGAATATCTTGATTCTAAACAAGGGTTCGACCGAGGCTTTCGACCAGAAGCAATCTTTTTAACATTGCCTAGAAATCGCAATTTGTTTCAACCTGATGATTATCAAAATTCTCAAAGCAATCGTTTTGAGCTAACACTCAATCACCAGTTTAATGAAAATTGGCGGTTCAGGAATAGATTTTCGTGGCAATTTAGTCAGGGAAGTAGCAAAGTTACTAATAACGATATTGGACTTTTAGAGGATGGTCGAACACTGACTCGAACGCAGTATGGTGATGATCCGACTTTTACACAAACTTTAGCGCTACAAACCAACTTGATTGGTAAATTCAACACAGGTTCTATCGCTCATCAATTGCTGTTAGGTGTGGACTGGAACCGGAATACTCAAGATAGCAAAGGCTTTACTAGTGATTTCCCTTCGATAGATATTTTTGAGCCAAACTATAATGTTCCACTGCCTGAGCGCATTTATAGCCAGTCTAATAACACAACCAACACCACAGGAATTTACCTGCAAGACCAGGTAACATTGCTGCCCAATCTGAAGTTGCTTGTAGGCGGCAGATATGACTTTATTGACTCCAACAGTGAAAATATTTCTGACATAAGTATCAGTACCGAACCGGACAAGTCTAAATATTACTTTGATGCCTTTTCCCCTCGTGTGGGCATTGTTTATCAACCGATCGAGCCGATCTCGCTATACGCCAGTTACAGTCGCTCCTTTACAGTAGACCCATATAGCAAAACAGTAAACAATGAGCTGCTAGAGCCTTCTCGCGGTACACAGTACGAAGTTGGCATCAAAGCTGAACTGTTTGATAAACGACTTTCAGCAACCCTTGCAGCTTACGACATTGCCAAAACAAACATTGCCACTACAGATATTAACAATCCTAAATACGTAATTGCGCTAGGAGAAGTGAAAAGTCGAGGGATTGAACTGGATGTAGCCGGGAAAATTTTACCAGGTTGGAAGGTTATTGCCTCTGGTTTTCTCAATGATGCTTATGTCAGCAAAGATAATGACCCGACGGTGCAAGGTAAGCATTTGGAAAATGCACCCTATCATGGCGCGAGTTTATGGACAACTTATGAAATTCAAAAGGGTGACTTGCAGGGATTACAGTTTGGCGCGGGGTTGTTTTTTGTAGGCGATCGCGTTGCAAACCAGAGCGAGCAATTTATCCTTCCTTCTTATGTCAGAACCGATGCTTTAATTTCCTACAAACGTGATAACTGGGAAGTTGGACTCAACTTTAAGAACATTTTGGATGTCAAATATTACGAATCAAACGGCTACCTCACCTTCCCGCAAGCACCATTTACTGTACAGGGCAGGATTTCTGTGGAGTTTTGACCTCCCCCTAACTATCTGACGAGTATAGATTTTTACAAGAATTCTTGAAAACTAATTCATCAAGCTCGAGATTGTACAAAGGAGCGTCTACCTTGAGTAATAAAAAACTACGTAACATTGTATTTACTCTGCATCGCATCCTGGGTTTTGCGATCGCACCAATTGTTATCTTGGTTGGCATAACTGGAAGCCTGATCGTCTTCCAGCGCGAAATCAATGACTTTCAACGACATCAACAGTTTGGCGCTATCTTACCCCACGGCAATCGTTTATCGTTGGAAGTTATCTTGGATCTTGTCAAAGCTGCCTATGCCAACCAGCCTCAAATGGCATTGCAAAGGGTTTATTTCCCAACTAAACCGGACGATTTTTTTAATGTCATCATCTCAGTTCCGAGCAATGATTGGGTAGAAGTCTACGTCAACCCCTATACAGGGGCAATTCTGGGCAACAGTCTTCATCCCAATGCCGTACAGCGCTTTCTCCAGGTTGTTTATGAACTCCACACCTCGTTGAAATTGGGCGATCTGGGTTTACAGATTACTGGCTTCGTGGGCTTGGTGATGTGCATCGTTGCGATCGCCGGAATTATCTTGTGGCCCGGTTGGCGCAAGCTGATGGCAGGCTTCAAAATTAAGTGGTCTGCCCACCCCAAGCGCCTTAACTTCGATCTGCATAAGGTGTTTGGTATTACTACCGCCATATTTTTACTATTCACATTTTTCACTGGATTTGCCTGGAATTTGGGTTATGTTGACCCTGTGATTCGTACCATTACCTTCAGTCCACCTCTGCCTGACCTTGTTTCCCAACCAATAGCAGGTCAATCGCCCCGACCACTTAGTCAGCAGATGAAAACGGCTCAACTTGCGCTATCTGACGGAGCATTACGGAGCATTGACTTAACGACAGACCCGAAAGCTCCTTTGCAATTGCGGATGAAGCTACCCCAAGAGCGAGAGGAATACGGCATGAGCAATGTCTATCTGGATCGATACAGCGGTCAGGTTTTACGAGTTGATAATTCGTTAAAGACATCGTTAGGCGACAAGATTTTCAACTCTTTCGAGCCACTGCACTACGGTACTTTCGGCGGTTTACCTACCCGTATTCTCTACATCTTTGTTGGTCTGGCTCCGTTAATTTTGTTCATCACTGGCTTTGTGATGTGGTGGTATCGCAAACACAAGCAGAAAAATGATTATTCTCCTAAACAGAGTTATATAAACTAATTCTCAAGCAATCGGCTTTGTTTTGAAAAATACGATTAGGTGTGTGGAGTTATGACAGTTTTGCGTAGACGCTCTTAGCGGTGAGGGAGTCGCAGTCTTGGCGGTTCCCGTCGATTGCGAACTCCCGAACCCGTTGGCGCAGCCTCTCGTAGAGAAGGGCTTGTCGTAGCCATCGCTCTATTCGTCCACCCACAACAAAAGTTCTCGAAAGGCAGATTAAAAGCTAATTTTGGCTCTTTGTACTTTTAACTGCAAATGAAGGACTGATAAGGCTTCTGGAAAACTTTTCCGTCTAATGACATTACAAAATTAAATGTGTTGTAATGTATCAAAAATTCATGGGGATGCTAACGCCTAAAATAGCTGACTCTAAACTAATATTTACTTTATATAGCGTTTTCCAATAAAAGTGGGGTTAAGCTGTACCTCACCTGCATAAAGCACAGCTTTATCTCTCCTTTCCATGAATTGCCAGAGTGATTTCAATATTTACTTCACGTCACGCACCTGGGAACCGCTATAAACAACTGTTGACTAAAAAGTGAGGTTAACAAAATATATGGCTGCAAAGAAACTTTTGATGCTTGTTGGCGATTATGTAGAAGACTATGAAGTGATGGTTCCTTTTCAGGCGTTGCAAATGGTAGGACACACTGTCCATGCAGTTTGCCCCGATAAAAAAGCTGGCGATAAGGTGCGGACAGCAGTTCACGACTTTGAAGGAGATCAGACTTACAGTGAAAAACCCGGACACAATTTCACTTTAAATGCTACGTTTGCAGAAATAGAAGCCGCAACCTACGATGCCTTAGTCATTCCCGGAGGACGAGCACCAGAATATATCCGCTTGAATCAGCAGGTGCTAGAAATCACCCGTCACTTTGCCCAAACGAATAAACCGATTGCTGCCATCTGCCACGGCTTGCAGATATTGGCTGCTGCTGATGTACTGCAAGGTAAGAGATGTACTGGCTACCCTGCTTGTAGCCCAGATATCAAGAGTGCTGGAGGGATCTATGTTGATATCTCTGTCGATCGAGCAATAGTTGATGGTAACTTGGTGACAGCACCAGCTTGGCCTGCTCACCCGCATTGGCTAGCAGAATTCCTCACAGTACTTGGAACTAAGATTGAACACCCAGAACTAGCTACAGTTGTTTGAGGCAAGATACCGGAGATTTTTTGATTTAAGACTTCAGAAGAGTTTCTTTACCTACTCTCCAATCCAAAAGAGCTTAGTCAATTATCAGTGGCAAAAACAACTGACATTTAAGATGACGCTCCTACGTTGCTACCGCTTTTCTATGACAGGACTTACGCACAGGTCACGGAAAATCAAACCACAGAGAACGCAGAGAACACAGAGGAATAAGAGTTAGAGAGGTTTTTTGCGTAAGTCCTATATGAGACGGGATGCGTTCGCCTAGCGTTTTGTTCGTGCAGCATCTCGTACAGAATGAAAGGCGATAGCCTCTCCCTTTAGGAGAAAACCGTACTGGCTCACAACATACGACTGAAAATTATATATTTTTGAAATGAAACTAAATGCAGTAAAAAATACTATTTTTTAATAATTTGCAGTGGGTTTAATTTGCCGCTACGATGTCAAAAGTACAGCATCGAGACAATCTGATTTAGCCGCTTAACAAGCCAGTTTTAGGACAAACTCTCAGCAGATGGAATACTTCTTTACATGAGGTGAAACAATTTGAAATTTTGCATCAATAATTTTAAATTTCTTAGCAGGAAGTGAAGCTATAGTGGATTTAGCAATGCTGCTGCTAATGTGGCTAAGGTTAGTCCTGCTGCCAAATTATGTGAAGAATTAGTTTAGAAACGCACTTCTTATCGATGACAGGCAAAAACGCAAGACATAATGCATTTCTGCGGCTAGTGTCTGGTAATGGGGCAGCTATTGGAGCAGAATCTCGCTACTCGCTGCCCCCCAGTAAAGAGATGGTAATTGGACGCGACCCCAGCTGCCAAGTTGTCTTGGATGCCATGATGTACCGAATGGTATCTCGTCGTCATGCAGTGGTTCGTCCCCTCTCTCTATCCCCAGATAGCAAATTTAGTTGGGTGCTTTGTGACTTGAATAGTGCTAATGGCACTTACTTGAATGGACAACGCTTGTATGAATGTCAGGAATTGCACCCAGGCGATCGCATTTCTCTAGGTGCTGATGGGCCGCAATACATTTTTGAGTATGAGTATACCTCACTGACTCCGGCGACGACAGTGAACCAAGTTACACCACTGCCTTCGGCGACGAACTACCACAACCACACGCAATTAAAGCAGCCAGATTCTGTTAGCTTCACCCAGCTTTTTCCGATTATTTCCACTGGTAAAGATTTAACTAGTAAAGCTTACCTCGTACCGGGAATACTGACCGTAATTTTTGTGGTACTGATGTTCGCTACAGTCGGTCGGCCCCAAGCTAATCAAGTGATTGTAGCAAGTTACATCGCCTTCGCTGCCTACTATTTTGTTTACCAACTTTGCGGTAAACAAAAGCCTTGGTGGGTGCTAATGGCTACGTCATTGGGTACAATCCTGATTTTGCTCAGTCCGCTGTTGGATCTATTTATCTTCGTATTTCGCGGCATCCTGCCTGGAAGCTTGCCCACACCCCAAGAATCTATCACCTTCACAGAGTTACTCGTGCGGATGTTTTTTGGCGCTGGGTTGATGGAGGAATCACTCAAGGCATTACCTGTACTAATGGCCTTTGCCATCGGTAGAATGTTGTCTTCACCTTGGCGAGAACGTATCGGCATCTGGGAACCTCTAGATGGTATTCTCCTAGGAACGGCTTCTGCTGTGGGCTTCACTCTCTTGGAAACCCTCGGTCAGTATGTGCCAGATATCACTCAAAATGTCACGCAACAGGTGGGTATAGGGGCTGCTGGTCAACTGGCAGGTTTACAACTGCTAATTCCGCGAATTTTAGGCTCTGTAGCCGGACACATGGCTTATAGTGGCTACCTGGGTTATTTTATCGGGTTGGCTGTCCTCAAACCTAGTAGAAGTTGGCAAATTCTGTCTATTGGTTATCTGAGTGCCTCTGCGCTCCACGCTCTTTGGAATGCTACAGGCTCAATCAATGCCTTACTGTTGGTAGTTGTTGGAGTGTTATCTTACGCGTTTTTGATGGCGGCAATTCTCAAGGCACGGGCGCTTTCACCAACGCGATCGCAAAATTTTGCTACCCGATTTCTTGGGCCAAAATAGAGGAAGCAGGGGAGCAGGGGAAGCAGGGGAAGCAGGGGGAGCAGGGGAAGCAGGGGGAGCAGGGGAAGCAGGGGAAGCAGGGGGAGCAGGGGGAGCAGGGGAAGCAGGGGGAGCAGGGGAAGCAGGGGAAGCAGGGGGAGCAGGGGGAGCAGGGGAAGCAGGGGGAGCAGGGGGAGCAGGGGAAGCAGGAGAGAAAATAATTCCTGACAAATGACAAATGACAAATGACAAATGACAAATGACAAATGACAAATAACCAATGACCAATGCTTGAATATTTACCTCTTGGGATAGATGGCCTAATTAGAAAATCAGCGTATTGTTAAATTATTATGGGGTAAATATACTTATAAAATTAAAAATCATTAAACTTTTTCTTGCATAAAGTCTTGATTTTCGACTCTATATCTTTGCGTAAGGGAAACCAAAATCTTTGCAAAAGACATCTCTAAATAGAGTGAATGCAAAGCGCGGGTTACACGAACACAACGCATAATGAAAACTTTTCCTACTCCCTAGTCCCCATTCACCATTCATAGTTCAGGTTGAGACTTGTTAAGTTCAGTAAAAGCATAAGAAGCGATCGCTAAACTAACCTTTGCTTTCTCTACTTCTGATAAAGCTGTCCACTCGCTGTTTTGAAGATTACTGAGTGCAGATACCGCGTTTTGAGATTCGCTACTGCGCATAGAATAAGCAAAAGGACGAGCCAAAACGATCAGATCCTCTGTTCCCCAAGTTGGTAGTACTGTCTGAACGCACTCAACAAGTTGCTCGCTGATTAATTGGCGAGCCGCAAATATCTCAGCAGCTTTGGTGGCGATGGTGTTGAGCAATATTTGGGGGACACAGGCGGAAAAATTAGTACGTAATGTTTCTTGAAGATTAAGTACTACTGACTGTTGTCGGCTATCATTATGGTCAGGTGTAGAAGTAATACTAGACCAAAGTGTATCTAGATGTCCGTAAAAATCTTGCGATCGCTTCATCAGTTCTTCATCAAGCAAATCTTGCATTCCGAACTGTTGTTCTAGTTCTTGAAAATAAGCTTCTGATTCATCATCAGCTGGATTCCAGGGGTAGTTAGCATCCTCTGGTTCTAATAATGCTTCTAATAACTCTAAATTTACTTGAGATGGCAAAGATGAAAAAGTGTCTGAGCCGTTAATTTTATGAGCCATATTTTCTTACCTGATGATTATTTGGTGGTATTGACAGCTACAAGTTCTAAGAGGAGATTTCCGCAAAAACTGTTGATTTTTTTTCTCCAAAAAAAACAGATTTTAAAAGCTGATGCTAAAGATTCAAATCCAAAGCTTTGCTAAAATCTTCAATAACAAACTCCCAGGTTTCACCTCTAGCACTTCCAAACTTTAACTGCATTCCCGATTTCAAAGGGACTTCCTCTCGGAGGATTTGTTGCCAGCCATTAGGGCCTAAAAACCAGGTTGTCCCGTAGGTGGAAAAATCTTGCAAGTAATAAGTTCGCATCAGTGTAGCATCAGTAAGAGTGTTGCGGCAGAAGATTTCGGCGTGGCGTTTGGATACAGATGGTTCGGGGATGACGATATCATTATCTTTCGTGCGGCCGATGCGGGTAACTCCATAACGCAGTAACCAGGTTTTACCTTTTGGAGTGAGCGATCGCAAAGAAGCAGTTGGAAGCGAGGAACCGACATCAGGAATGGCTGTATCTGGTAGTTCCGTAATACCTTCATCCAGATTCTTAATGAGTTCGCCATTAAAATCTGGATGCAGGTAGAGAACAGGCAAAGTCCAAGCAGGTTGATTAAATTTATACAGTGTTAACAACTCTTGCCTAGCCTGTGCTACGGCTTCATCAATTGGCTTGTGCGATCGCAAAGCTTCGGTAAAAGCTTGAATAAAACTGTGGCTTTCGTGGTCAGCGATTTCATCGCGCATCCCCAAAACCGCAGGTACACCATGACGAATCAGTACTTCTGCTAAACTACTGGCAGGGATAGCTTGATGATTGATCGCGGCTGGTTGTGCACCCCAACAGGCGTTGAAAACCGCTAGTTTCACACCTGTACGAGTCAATACTTGCGCCAATTCTATGCCATTAAGGGGCATATCTGGTCGCAAAAACAGTAACCCTCCATCTGGGTCTGGCAAACCATGTCCAGCGTAAAAGAAAACATTGTATTCTTTAGTTTCTAATTCATCAATCAACTGTTGTGGAGTTGGTTGAATGAGTTGATTCACGACACAAGGTGCATATCTTTGGGCATTACCAGGCGTCTCTGCAAGAGCTTGCTGTAAGATAGCGGCTTCTTGTTCTAGTTGCAGCTTGCGATCGTGACCTAAAACCAGCAGGATACTTAAAGCTTGGTCAGTTCGCAAATACGGTAATGCGTCAACTTCGGTGGTGGTGCGACTAAATAGCAAATCTTGCGACAGAGACATCGCCGATTGACCAGGCTTGCGCTGCATAATTTCCCAAGGGAAAGCGATCAGATCCGGGTCGCGAATTTCTAGTTGAAAGCGCAAACGTGTATGCTCACCCATAGCCATACCGTGACTGCGTTCTAGACTACCAAGAATTTGCTCGTCGAAGACCCAGCGCCATAAATTCATTCCTAAGTGTTGCATCAGACGACTGCTGTAGGGGCCAGTAGTTTGACCGGAAGGGGGTGAAATCCAATCTATGGGGAATGGGTTGACCTTTTGAGATGTTGAGTTTGGGGAAATATCTAGGCGACCATGACCAGCAAACATCTGCTGCCATTCTTGCCAGACTTGGGTGAGTTCAACAGGCCATACACAGTCACGTAAAACGTAGCCACTGGGATACGGAGCCTTGACCACCCAAATGGCGAAGTTGTCAGTGCCAGTATTTACGAGACGGGCGATCGCCAAATTCAGGGATTGCATGGATTCATTAAACTAAAAGCTAAAAACAATTGAAGGAGGCAGGAGGCAGGAGGCAGGAGGCAGGGGGCAGGGGGCAGGGGGCAGGAGGCAGGAGGCAGGAGGCAGGGGGCAGGAGGCAGGAGGCAGGAGGCAGGGGGCAGGGGGCAGGGGGCAGGGGGCAGGGGGCAGGAGGAAAACTTTCCTATGTTCGCACAGCGTCTCGCAGAGAAGGGAAGAGGTTTGAGTAATGACGTATCTTTTCTCGTGCTATGCATCTCGAAAAGAATGTTTCTAACTTTTTGCCCACAAGGGACAAGGTTTGTACTTTTCTTCTTTTTTCCTTTCTTCTCCCTCCTGCCTCCTGCCCCCTGTCTTTCTTGATAATTTCAAATAACAATTCTCCAAGGTGAAAATTTTCTACTTTTTTGACCTTGTAAGTTTTTTACTCTGATTGTTACCTGTTATTATTCCAGGTTTTTACCAGTTTATCGAGTATTTGATTAAGTTGGACTGGTGTCAGATGGTTCGGTAACTGGCGGTTGCGTGACAGTTCTACATGGATTTGGTGCGTCTGATTGTAAAACAACGCCAAAACGGTTGAGTTGGGAGGAGTTTAGCAATACTGTTCCTGGCAAAGGTTTTGAATTTGGTGGAACTGAGGTAGTTACAGTGGGGTTATTAGGATTAGCTGGAGTTTGGGTACTTTTATTATTGGTACAGACTCGCATAGACACCAAAAAACTGCCAGAAGGAGGATTTGGATTTGATTTTTTCTCAATAACTTCTAAAAAAGCGCCACGGGGAAGTGATTGGTTGTTTCCCAAGGAGATGTCATTATTAGTTTTAATTACCCAACCAGGAGAAAGATTAGCTAGCGATCGCGGTGTAGGTGTCGCTTCGATGGTAGGATTTTGAGTTTGTAATGGATTGGAAAAAATTGGAGAAGCCCCTGATGGCGATCGCAGTTGCTTGACAAACAATCCTAAAAAACCTGCTGCGACCACAAATAATAATGGAACTATCCACTGTAGAGGGAATTGACGAGTTCTAGCAGGCTCAGTGTCTGGAATCACCTGAGTTTTGTGGTTTGGGCTGCCTAAAACTGTCGCATCTGTCGCCCTGGATGCTAAATCAACAGTTTTGGCAGAATAACTCTGTGGAATCACTGCTTGGATGGTGATTTCTGGTTCCCAATATTGGACTTGATAGTGAACTAAAGCGACGGTGACATTATCGTGTCCATTTTTAGTATTAGCAATTTCGACTAATCTATCGGCAACAGTTGCTATATTTGCTTCCCCAGCTAAAATCGGCAAAATTTCTGTTTCCCAGTACTCCTCCACCCGATCAAAGTCACTCAAACCATCAGATGTGAGCAGAAAAACAGCATCTTCATCGAGCATAAACCGTCCCGATGTGGGATGCAATGAAGTACTAGAACCCATCCCCAAAGCTTGGACGAGAGAGCCAGCCGCACTCTGTTGCACTGCCTCGCGGTAAATGGCATAACCTAGTCGCACTTCGCGGGAGGCGACATCATCATCGAGGGTAACTTGATAACAGCCGTGGCGTGTAATCCAGTAAGCACGACTATCGCCGACGTGAGTAATGTACATTTCATGAGCAACAGGCAATGCCATGACTAAAGTCGTGCCCATACGTTGACGCCCTTGGCGATTTTCACCATCATTGCGCTGACTGATTTTGTCATTAGCCATTGCCACTGCCTTATCTAGGTCATTCAGCAGCAATGAAGGGTCTATATGGTCGTAAGGAACCTTTGTTAGTTGGTGTACCTGCTGCTGGATCGTTTCAATGGCTAAATTTGAGGCGACATTGCCGCCCTCATGTCCACCGATGCCATCACAGACAATTGCTAAAGCTGTTGGCTGGGGTGGTTTGCTCACCAGAGTTCCACTTGGGGGGCTACAGGCATCTTCATTACGTTGACGACTTGGCCCGGTGTCGGTTTTGGTGATAATTTGGATCGTGGGTGTTTGCGATCGCCCTAACCCAGCCAGTCCCCGATCTAAAACTCCGACTAATTGATCGGTTGAATTAATCTCTCCCTGAATTAAAGAGAGGCTAACGCGATCGACAAATTCCGCGATCGCTGGTTTGGCAGTGCTGACCAACTGTTGCCAAAATTCACCTAATTGGGGCAATTCTGGTGATGTGGCGCTATCAAAACGCAATTCCAACAAACGTACTAACGATCCTTCTACCCGTAATACATTAGAGTCAAGTAAGCTAGAGGCGACACCTTCACTCACAAGCGGTTGCCACAGATGAGCTATTTGCCATAACCAATTTAGTTGGCGCATTGATGTTGCATTACGCCAAGCAGTGGTTAACTGGCTGCCCAAATGTACTTGTTGGATAGTATCATCTATTAATAGCGGCGGTTTTTCTAAGAGTAATATTTCTCGGTGGGAAGACCCATCAGCAACAAAAAGCACTCCATATACCTGCGGTACGTGTAAACGGTAGGGAATCAATCTCAGGTAGGCTTTTAGTGGCTGCAAATTATCTAACTCAGGCGTTAGCGCTAATAAACCAGGTTTCGTATCTAAAAGAACAAATTTCTCAAGGATTAAATAGCGATCGGCTAATATTTCTCCAGGGCTACCCACACTTGGGCTATCTACCACAGCCCAGAGATAATTTTTGGGTAGGGGCGTGGAACATCGCTGGCAAAACTTGTGAGTCAGGGGGTTGGCAGCCTGACAATTTTCGTTTGGACAGTAGAGCGTTGCCGCGTCATTTTCCATAGTTTTCGCACCGATCAGCGATTGGCAATTTCTTTAATAGCATTAGTCGGGACAATCTAGACCGCTCATCTTTCTTAAACTTGACATACCCAGACTTTAGATGATGATTTTAGCTGGCGGATATCAGCAGGTGCTAATACTTCTTATCCGATCCAAAAAATACGCTCCTAACTCAACCCTACAGCCTAATCATAGCTTCTATTGCCCTGTGACTCTCCATCAATAAAGCAACTAACTCCAACCCTGTCACCACAGCATAACCCAAGCATAACTGCGCGATTTGTTTTTGCTAAATTACCCCATCATTAACAGGCAGAGAATATTGGTATTTATTTAGTTTATAAGTAGGATAGCAAGAATTAACTTTAATTTAATAATTAACAATAGCAAATATTAATTTTGGCAAAAGTACCTGATAAATGCAGTAACTCTAAAAATCTCTTTCGGACTGCTGTTGGTGGCAGGGGGGTTAGCCTGTGCTGAGTTAAGAAGTAAACTTACAGCAGATTCAACAGGCGTGAGGTACAGATAATCGTAGGGGCACAACATATTGTGCCCCTACCTGTGTACTTCATTTACCTGAAATACGCTGGATGAATTTTTCCACTCTCAGCCAAGACACTTTTAACTCAGCACTCTTTATACAGAAGGGTTCAGCCAGCCTGCTACCAAGTCATTGGCTTATTGTTTGTCGTCAATGGCAACTTGAGGGACTCCCAAGCTGTAGTTAGTAACACGGGCAGAAAGATTGTAGCTGACTTCGCCGAGTTGCAGAAGCGATCGCAGATAATGCTCTAAATCTGACCCCACACGGCGCAAGTTATAGTCTGTGAGGTCTGCGCCACTAGATGCTTCTACTAGTTCATCAAATTTTCGATAAATTTTTTGCAGTGCATCTTCATTCCAATTAAATTCGTTATCTGGGTCAACATCTAAGGTTAAAACTTGTTGACTAGGAACTAAATCGCCATCCCGGTCAATTTCACCTGCAAAAATGCGGATATGCCGGGTTGTGGACTTGAGCAGCATCGGATTATCCATAAAAAGGTGTAAGATTTGCGTGGATTACATTGGAATTATTGTAGACGTTATATCCGAGCTTGAATGCTCTCAATTTAAAAGCTGTGAATGCTGTTTTAAAAGGGTATATTGAATGGGCATAAGTAAAAATATCACCTTTACTGATGAGTTTGCTACTTCTGTTATGAGTTGAAGATATATTTAACTGCTAGTACTGACAGTAGTCGAATTATTTTTCTGTAAAAATTAATTGTTAGAGTATTTTCATCTAATCTACGGATCTGACTTACTGCTAAGATTTTTGGACTCAATCAAGCCCAAAAGACAGTAGAGCTAGCCACTCAGCAGGAATAATTTGATCTGTGTACTTTTTTTCTGGAGAACAAAAGTTTTGACATTAATAATTATGCCGATCAATTTATCCTGAATTTTCTATCGCAAAAAACGTACATCAAGTAATTTCACGCAATAGCGCTACATCGACTGCTAGCTTTAATAAACTCAAAAAAAATCAGCGGTTTTACTTACGTATAAACACCAAAACTAAAGTAACAAGTTAAACTATTGTTGACGTTAACATAAAGTTGATGTAAAAACCTTTAAAAAGGTTGAACAACTTCTTACAGAAACTTTATTGTGTAGAATCTTAAAAACTGAATAATAGTTATGGCTTACCATAAGCTACATCTGGCACAGAAACCTCAAAATCTAGACACTGAAAATTTAGCTTGAAAATACACCAAAGGAGAGTGAAATGGAATACAAAGGTGATTGATGAAGAAAAATTCTTAATTCAAGCACTTTGGATTTAAAAGAGATATAAAGAATTTTTGCTGGACATCTACCTCCTTGCCCTCATGACAACCAAGTAAAGGAATCTCAATAGCTATGAACTCCAAAGCATTACCACGCCAGATAAATAATCTCGAAGTAGGTGTTTATGAGTGTGAAATACATCTCAAATTCCGGTTGATTGAGGAAAAGAGTCTATTGAGCGATCGCGAGCAACTTTTACAGGTGCTACTTGATGCTTTAACCGAAGGTTCTGATGACTTTCTCGAAACGCTACAAGCGTCTGTTAAAGCCCAGGAAGTGTCTGAGTTTAAAGCCTCGCCTCAAATGCGGCGTCAGCTAATGCGCCTGCGTAATGTCGCGGAAAATTCTCCAACCTAAATGTGTAAATTGAGTAGTGAAAAACGTGAATTGGGCATCAAATTAAATGTTGATCCCATACCCCCGTTACCATAAAAACTAAGCAGCCAGTAGATTTCATAAAATATTTTGATTTCTACTTTGTGAAAGTCATATTTAGCAGCACAAAGTCCCAGGATCAGTTTCCGCTATTAAAAACTTTGTAGCAAAGGGTACTGGTAGAATCTGAAAGCAAATTCAGCCGGGTGCATTTTACCGAGTTTTTATCAAAACATTGCAGAATAATAAAACCCTGTGTCTTTACAGATGGGGAATTGGACAACAGCCGCAAATCAAATGAAAACCTAAAAGATCAAAGTAAAAATAAATAACCTTTCTTTTAGCTTTTTGCTGAAGCTAAGTGCCTGATTTGCTGAAATACTTATGTTTTATCTATTACTGGTAATAGGTCATGGTTTAGCAGCCAGTTACCTATAGCGGTTCTCAGTTGAGTGAGGTACACCCGTAGGGGCACGGCACTGCCCATACGTGTCAACTTCAGCCGAAAACTATATCAGACAGGCGTTTTGTAAATCCCTCACGCCCTCATCCCCTAACCCCTTCTCCCTTGGGAGAAGGGGAATTGAATGTCTAGCTCCCCTCTCTCTTGGGAGAGGGGCTGGGGGTGAGGGCAAAATGTTTTCACCAAGCGGGTTTAGCGTTAAGTTGACACCAATGGGCACTGCCGTGCCCTTACACTTCGCGATTAATCTTGTACCGCATCTGAATGGGAACCGCTATATTACCGATTACCGAGGATTAGGGGAGCAGGGGAAGCAGGAGAGAATAATAATTCCTGACAAATGACAAATGACAAATGACCAATGACCAATGACAAATGCCCAATAATGCCTATTTAGCAAGACCATGTTCTAGAGCAAAACGAACTAACTCTGTACGGCTATTGGTACCGGTTTTACTAAACAAACGGCTGACGTATTTTTCGACATTGCGGACGCTGGTTTCTAAGCGACGGGCGATTTCTTTGTTCATCAACCCTTCTGCGACCAAATTTAAAACACTTTGTTCTCTGGGAGTCAAATCAATTTTAAAAGGGGCTGGCGATTGGGAAATAGCATTTTTTTGAGTTAACAATGCTTTAATTTGGGCAATCTGATTGGCTAGTTCAGCAAGATCGGGGGTTTCAGCATCATCTCCCGTACTCGCAGCCTTAGCGGCGCGACGGGATAGCAAATTTTCGACTATAGCCACTAACTCGTCTGGATCGAAGGGTTTGGGTAGATAGGCATCAACACCAGCGTGATAGCCTTGAATGCGATCGCCTGTCATCCCTTTAGCAGTTAAAAATACTACCGGGAGTGCTTGAAAGCGGGGGTCTTCTCGTAGTTGCTTCAGGAACTGATAGCCATCTACTTGAGGCATCATCACATCGGAAATCACTAAGTCAGGTGTATTTAGCTGCATCCATTCCCAACCTTCTAGGGCGTTACTGGCGACTTGAACGCTGAAACCGCTCTCTTGCAAATAGTCTTTCACGGCTTCCCGTATCCCTGGTTCATCATCCACCAGTAACAATTGTGCTGACATTTAAAATTCCCTTGAGTTTTCCTTTTTCCAATTTAGCGAAAGTTGGTAGGCATTGAGCAACTTGAATTCACCTCTACCGCCCCCAAAGCTTTTAAAGTTGACATCTCTGCCTCCGTCAACCCTTTAACCTCTATAACGATCGCGCCTTCATCGGGACGGGCTGGCCGCAAAGTTTGCCGACATTCCCCTGTGCTAAGATCCCAACAGTTGATGTGACCTGCTGGATGGGGGTGACGGTAATGACCGACTCAATGGCGACGATGGTAACGATCGCCTCTACGGTCAATTCGGTAAAGACACCTTAAATGGCGGGTTGGGCAATGACCTTGTGGAAGGAGATGACAGTAATGACCTACTTTATGGCAACGACGGTAACGATATCAATATTACCAATTACGAATTTTTTAATAACCCTTACCATTGAGGATTTTCCCTAATTAATGCCTCTGCTGCCGAGCTATTTAACGGAACTGAGAAAAAATGCCCCTGGCCATATTGACAGTTTAACTTTCTTAGAAGTAATAGTTGCTCTTTTGTCTCTACCCCTTCGGCAAGCACATCCACACCTAGCTTGTGTGCCAAGGTGACAATTATCTCAATAATTTCTAAACTTTTACTATTAGTGCCCATCAGGCTGATAAAAGAACGGTCAATTTTCAACACACTAATCGGAAAGTTATAAAGACCGCCTAATGAGGAGTAGCCTGTACCAAAGTCATCAATTGATAACTCAATGCCCATCTCTCGAAGTTGTAAGATTGCAGCAGTTACCTTATCGCCATTTTCCACAATTGCGTTTTCAGTAATCTCTAGGATTAGAGTACTAGCATCAAGGCCAGTTGAGTGCAAAATTTGCTCAATCTGCTCTATCAAATCCGGCTGAGAAAATTGCTTGACGGTGAGATTAACACTAATTTTCTCTAGTAATTTAGAACGATGACATACCCGCCAAACTTGCATCTGGCGGCAGGCTTCATGCAAAGCCCATTTGCCAATGGAGAAAATTAGTCCAGTTTCCTCTGCTAGGGGAATAAAATCTGCTGGATTAAGCAGACCACGCTCTGGATGCTGCCAGCGCAATAGAGCCTCAAAACCTATAATAGAGCCACTAGTGAGTGAAACAATCGGTTGGTAATAAACCCGAAATTCTTTGCGTTCAATCGCTCGGCGCAAATCAGTCTCTAACTGTAATTTCGCTAGAGCATCAGCATACATATCTGAGTTGAATAATTCATAACGCGCTCTGCCTAGCACTTTGGCTCGGTACATTGCTGTATCTGCATCCCTCAACAGTTCTTCTGGGTGTTGATAGTCTACTGTCGAACTCAACGCGATGCCAATACTTGCCGTGATGAAGACTTCTTGTCCGTCAAGCTTAAAGGGTGATGCCAGTTCCTTTTGAATCCGTTCAGCTACTTTGATGGCGTCTGATACATCCTGGATTCCCTCAAGCAGGATTGTAAATTCGTCTCCCCCAAGCCGTGCCGCTGTATCTATGGAGCGTACACATATTTCTAGTCTACTTGCAATAGCAAGCAGCAATTGGTCTCCATTTAGATGTCCAAGACTGTCATTGATCAACTTAAACCGATCTAGGTCGATAAATAGCACAGCATATAGATAATCTGAATGCCGTTTTGAATAATTTATCGCATGTTTTAGGCGGTTCATAAATGCAATGCGGTTTGCCAGACCCGTCAATGCATCGTGAAAAGCAAGGTGCAGTAGTTGTGACTCGACTCTTTTACGTTCTGTAATTTCATTTAGCAATTTCTGATTTGCTTTTACCAGTTCTGCTGTCCGTTCCGCCACCCGTATTTCTAACTCACTGTAAGCTCTGTACAACATTTCTTCAGCCTGTTTGCGTTCACTGATATTGCACAGCAGCCAACGCCAGCCAAGGTGCTTCTCCTCAAGGTCATGTACTACAGACGCTTTCACCTTAGCAGGGAAAGGCGCCCCTCTCCGTGGCTGTAGGTGAATTTCCCAGTTCAGTATCTCCTGCAAATTGTTTATTTGAGAGTTAAAGGACTGGCGGTCTTGTTGAGCAATAAAAAGAATTAATGGTTTACCTACTAAATATTTTTGTTGGACACCGAGCAAAGTTGCTGCTACATGGTTAGCCTCTTGGATTATCCCGTTGGTATCAGTTACCAAGTAACCATCTGGAGCAAACTCGAACAAGTCTTGGTAACGCTGGCGCTCTCTCTCTACTGCCGCTCGTGTTACCTTTAACTCCTCGGAAGCTGTCAATAGTTCTTCCATTGCGGTGTTAAGTTCTTCGAAAGCCTCTGTTATCATCTCCTGTTGTGACTTCAGCTTAGTTCCATAGCATTTTAATAGTCCCTGTATCTGTGAGCATAATTTATCTATCTGTTGATTAAATCCATCCACTTTCATGTTGCTCAACTCACAAAACTATGAAGCGTAACTGTCAATGAAGAGAGCAGGAAAAGCAAACCCCATGCTTTCTTCAAGAATTCAGACGCTATTAAGCAGGCAAGGAGAGAAGGTTACTTGAAAGAGCGGATACTCTATAAATAAATATGACAGAACATGGTTTTTTGATTTACTAACTTCTCTCTCAATAATGAGGAAGCAATCAAATTTGTGTAGCCTCAATCAACTTTTAGCCCTATTTAGTGCCATAAGCTTGTCTAATAACGACCAAAGTGCTAAGTGGCAACAAGCCCTACTTACTGAAATTTTTATTTTCTTAAATACAAGCTACTAAAGTTAAAAGTTCATCAATAACAGCATATTTGCTTTACCTGCTTTTGAAAATACTTCTTAAGATACATTCGCTTTTGTGAGCTAAGGAAAGAATAAGGGTCTCATATCATGTTCGGTAAAAGACTTAT
>NZ_JBALDJ010000059.1:0-58288 GCF_036917415.1 Nostoc sp.
CTCTCCCAATTTTGGGAGAGGGGTTGGGGGTGAGGGTCAAACCTGGAAAGTTCGCCAAATCTAGCTTATACGTTAAGTTGACACCAATGACAGCTGTGCGCACTTATACGCAAAGAACAGTAATTTACATTGCTACAGCTACTCTATCTTGTTCGCGTGCAGCAACAACTAAAACTAGACATAAAGCCGCGATCGCTTTTTGCCATTCCTGCCGAACTTGCACATCTTCAACACCTTCAAACATCCCTACCAAGCGGGGAATAGAAGCTTCTAAAGCCAGACGAGGTACTGGACGGTGTAACTCAACTAAATGAGTTAAACTTTCTTGATTATGCAGGAAACCAATTACCCATGTTGTTGTGTGATTAGGACTATCAGGAACCCGCTTGACTCCCAGCTCATTTTTCAGCCAGTTATAAAAAGGTGGTAATTCTTTAGCTAAAACTCCTCCTGCTGTCGGCAAGGTTTTCTTAAGTAAATTGGTATCTAAGCTGTTTAATTCTTGTTGTAATTCAGGTAAAGTGAGAACTTCAGTTAAAGGTTGTGATAAGATTTCTTCCAACTGAGTTTCAGATAAATTTAAATTTTGAGCAAAAGTTAAAAGTAGCGATCGCATTTTTTTAGACTCCATAAATAACTAATTATTCTCTGCGACTTTCTCAGAGAGGATGAGCAAAAATGTCAGGTTTTATTCAGCTTTTAAAGCATCAGGTGCATTAGTAAACATCAAGAAAAAAACACCAGGTTATAGTATTTTGGTATTATGAACCGTAAAAAAGGCTGATAATCTTCCAGGCTGAAATGTTTGCCCTTTGAAATAATTTATCTGTAGCTATTTGTCCACCAGAACGCAGATATTTTTTACCCGCTGCTGTTAATACTTCGTGTCCCATAGCTCAATACAGTTCAGTTAAGCATTTCTTTCTTCTCTTCCTTTGCGTTCTTTGCGCCTTTGCGGTTCGTTAAAAAATTACTTTGATAAAGAATTAAGCCTTAACTGAACCGTATTGTCCCATAGCTGTTTGGAAATTGAGGATAGTGTTGGTCATCTGTGCGACCCTCTGAACTTGTCTTATCCTCAATTTCTCAGTAATTTATGATATTGTCTCTGAGGTAGCTCATAGAAGCAATATTAGTTCGCTTTCCACTCATGCTCAAGGATTGCGTAAAGAAAGTTGTCGTACCATCTGCCTTTGATTAACTCTTTTTCCCGCAGATGACCTTCACGACGCATACGAATTTTTTCTAATACCTTTACAGAAGCAGCATTCTCTGAAACACACCAAGACCAGATCCGATGCATTCCCAGTTCTTCAAAGCCAAACTTTAAAATGGCTTGTGCTGCTTCTGTTGCATAACCTTGTCCCCAATATTGAGTGTCTAGTTCATAGCCGATATTTGCTTCTCGCATTTCCAGGTCATTTACACGGATGCCACAATTGCCAATAAGCCGATTTTCTTTTTTGAGGATAATAGCTAACTGAAATTTTGTTCTTGGTTGCTCTTTTTGCTGATCGATAAACATCTGGATAAACTTGCAAACATCGTTCTGTGTGCGTTGTGTCCAATAGTTATAACGCAAGTACAAAGGATTTGATTGATAGGCAAAAACCGCTTGCCAGTCTGTCTCTACAAAATCACGCATTAGCAAGCGGTGTGTTTCTAATATCATGTCTTTTTTTATAGGCAACTTCTACCACATCTACGTAAGCGAGTGGAATAATTGGCGTTACTAAATTCAGGTATGAAAATGATTTTGCCTGATTTAAAAATCTTTGTAAAGACGTTGCAATCCAATGTCTTTACACCCAGATTTATACATTGAATTAGCAACGCCGAACGATTAAGTTGCCCGATCAATTTTTTGGACTTCTTCATCAGATAGTTTCACATTGATAGCTTCTACTGAATCTTCAATGCTCGAAACTTTGCTAGCACCAGGAATTGGCAAAATAGCAGGCGACTTGGAACGCAACCACGCCAACACGATATTATACACCGATACGCCTTTTTCTTTAGCTAAATGAGCGATCGCAGAAATATCTTGCAAGTCCTGATGGCGACGCCTACCACCAAAGGGACTCCAAGGTAAAAAGGTCAATCCTTGCTGTTCGCAATACTTCAATACGCCGTCATTTTCTGGCTGTCGTTGCCAAGGGCTGTATTGATTCTGCACTGAGACAATATCAACTACATCCCGCGCCCGCTTAATTTGTTCAACGGAAAAGTTAGAAACTCCCACAAACCGAATCAAACCAGCTTCTACTGCTTCTTTAACTGGCGTCAGGGATTCTTCAATGGTGTAATTAGTATCGGGAGAATGGTACTGCCAAACATCGATGGGTTTAGCACCACCCAACGCCTCAAAACTGACTCGAATTGTTTGGCGCAAATGTTCTGGGTTGCCGTTGCTTGTCCAGTTACCATTGGGACGCATCAAACCGCCCTTAGTTGCTACAATCACTTGGTTAACGTCACCTTTATAACTACTAAGTGCCTTGTGAATTAATTGCTCGTTGTGGTGCTTTTCTGACTCATCTTTGCAGTAAGAATCGGCAGTATCAATAAATGTAATACCCAGATCCAAAGCCCGATGAATAACTTGGATTGATTGCGATTCAGGAGGGCGATTAGAAATTGACATAGGCATACCACCCAAACCAATCGCACTCACAAAGATACCAGTTTTTCCTAGCTGTTTGGTTTCCATGTTTCTAGCTATAGCTTTCTGCACCAATTATCTATCAGTTAGCTATTCATCATAAATCCTCCCTAGTACTTAGACTTAAGGATAAGTGAATATAATTATTTTTTTACTAGGCGTGAAAATACCATGTTATTTGACAGACAACCATCAGTTGCCTCTAACTTCTACCTAATAATAATTAATATGAGAGTTAGGATTTAATTTTCTGAAATTCATATTTGATTGCGGTCTTAGGTAATTTAAGTCTTATTCCGGCTTGCCAATATTTAGATCCATTTGCCCTGCTGTCAAAAGAGGGAAATTTGCAATTGAGTAGAGTAACTTATTAATATCTACGTCCGTTTGACGGGCGTAGATTTAATAAGCAATTGTGCTGGCTAAATCATTTCATCTAAATTTATTAGAAAATTTAGAAATTTAATTAATAGCCCTCTATAGTATAACCAGCAGATTGAACCATCTGTTTAATTGACTCTTCAGAAGCCGCAGTATCTACAGTTACAGTTTTAGTATCAACGTTCACGTCTACTTTGGCATCAGATTCCATAGTCAGAATAGATTTAGTTATCTTCTTGGCGCACTCATCACCTTTAATATCTGGAACTTTCAACTTAATTGCCATTACTTACCTCATTACGCAAACTGGAATTTACATTTAATCAATATAATATCGATTTTTGGAGTGAGCGTGCATCTTACTGAAGTTAGGGAACTGAGCATGAAATAAATATTAATAAATAATAGTTATACCTAAATCATTATTGACAAACTATTTAGACAGTAAAACAAAATAAGATGCCAAAGTATATAAAGTGATTTATGAAAATACACTTAGTACTACTAACTTATAAAAAGCCGCTTTTTATGTTTTTTCTGAAGACTCCACGAGACATTCCTCCCGCTTTTCTAGGCGTTGGTGTTCGACATAGTTGTTCTTGCATCACTGCCCAATTGTACAAGTGTCTATGCGTAAATCACGAAACTTTTTTATTTATAGTTTTTAATTGATTGTATACTTCAGGTACTTTTGCCCAATTTTTAGAGTACATATAGATTCAAAAAACAGCTATCTTGCGGCATAGATATACTATGGACTTCGCAACAAAGACTTTCGGTGACGCAATTATGGTATGAGTGTTGGACACTGCTAATTTGGGTATTGAGGGTAGAGACTGCTTCACATTGCAAATAGAAACGATTACTCAAATGTGCCAGTAGTGAAAGTGCGATCGCTAGAAGCAACGAAAAAATTAGCATTTCTCGTTTGATTTATTTTCCAACCTCTACGACTAGCTGTGACCCTCGAAGGAAGACTTGCTAACGCTTCTCTAGGAGACAGCTTGCTTACGCTATCGGTGGCGCGGCTTCAGGATACTGAAGTCGTCTTGCTTATAAACACAACATAGTCAACTACAAATACCCACTTTGTCAGTTTGTTTAATTAAGATATGTTTGGTAAATAAAATAAATAGCCTAGATCATCGGCTGTTATTCCACACTTGACATAAAGCATTGTGAGTGCAAAACGTCTGCCAGAAACCATTGCCCATGTCAGAATTACCCGCCAATCCTGGCAACACGGCTTCCTTGAGGGCGAAGTGAGTGCGGGTGAGTTTGAGTGGCATTTCCAGTGGCATTTTCGCCGGGGAGAACTTGCCGTCAAGCCTTCCCAAGGTCGCGCCTTGATCAAAGAACCCCTCGGTCGATTTTTGGAGCAACAAGATTACCAGCTAGAGCCTGGAGGAGACTATGCTTTTACGATTCGCGCGGAACTTTAAAACTTAGGAGTTATTTAATTTTGGATTTTGGATTTTAGATTTTGGATTGAAGAAAAAATCTAAAATTGGCTGGCTGCTGATTCAGTGAGGCGATTTAGGTATCTTTCAATTAAAAGGATGGCAACAATGTCATCTATGGGTCTTGGTGGCTGTCGCAGACCCTGTGGCAATAGCTTTATTAACCCTTTGGGCGGGTACATTTGCCAATAGCGATCGCGTGCTTCTAAGGTTGTGTAGCGCTCATCCACTAAAATAATGCTCAGGGGTTCTGTCAATTCTTGATATAATTTCTCTCTCCACTGTTTGGCTGTAGTTTGGTCGCCCATGACCATCAAAGAGATCGGAAACCTTTGACGCAGTGTCTCAATGGTAGCGATCGCCTCTTTTGCTAGCACAACCTGATGATAATACAGTTGCCGATCCAGTCCCATCACCGCTAAACCGCACTTATCTCGACCTGGATCAAACCCCAAAATGACTGGTTGCGTTGGTGAAAATTCACGGAAATTCATAATAAATTAAAAATTAAAAATTAGAAATGTTCGCGTAGTGTCTGCTAGATAAAAATGCAGCTACAGCAATTATTCTGCCTGCTGTTCAATATGTTTAAATCTTACTAATAACAGTGTGCAAATAATTTTTTAAGTACTAAAAATAATTTTTCCGTCAACTATTGCCACTAATTTTACTCTCAATGGCCCGGCTGTATAAGTATCCTCTGCTGCGATCGCTTTGATCTCCAAGGGTTGATTATACTGTCTCAGTTGGCTGACAAAGCGCAGAAAAGTCCCTTCTACTTGGACATTTTCGACAATTCCGGCATTACGGGCACGAAATTGGGAAGCAGAAATCAGTATTTCTAGGCGCTGCTGTAACTGATAAGATGTCATGGTTTTGGAATCAGCAGTAGTTGTAGCTAGCACCGCGCCTCCCGAAAAAACTAGTTGATTCTGGGCTGTATCCGCGAAAAATTCTATCTGCTTTTCTCCCCTAACGTAATTACCAGCAGAGAAAATTCGCACGACGTATTCTTGACCATCGCCAATCTGCTTGCTCAATTGATCGACCCTATCCTGGGTCACACGCAGTAGCTCTACATTTGCAGGATTTGCACCAGGTTCGCTTAATTCAAGGTTGGCGTTGCGATTGGCTTCTTGTAAAAGTTGTACCACTGCCTGACGAGCAGCAGCAGGTTGAGTAACACGAATTACAGCAGCGGACAGAACTTGACCACGAACTAAGGCCAGCTTACCCAAACGCAGGTCGCGGTAGGACTGATAATATTTTTCCAGTCTGGCAACTTCCTGTTCTAGTTCCTCCTGTTGTGCTTCCAATTCTTTGAGGCGCGATTCACGTTTGGCAATCACTTGCTCTCGCGCTGTAATTTCTAGATTACGCTTTTGAATTAGTTGATCCAGTTGGGAAATTTTTTGATCGCGCTGTTCTATAGCTTCTTGACGGTTAGCAAGTTCGCGATCGCGTTTTTCAATTGCTGTTTTGGCTTCGTCAATGGCTTTTTTCGCTTCCGCATAAAGTCTTTGACGTTCTGTTTTCAGTAGTTCAACTGCCGCCTGTAGTTCCTTTCTCTGGTCGTAAACGCTTTGCAATTCAGCTATGGCTTTTTGGTATTGAGTTACCACCCGATCTAGCTGACCTTGAGTGCGTTGGAGTTGAGTTTGGGTTTGGGCTTGTTGACTAATGGTGCGGTTCAACTGAGCTTGTGTTTGGCGTTGTTTGGCATTTGCTGCCTGCAAAGATTGATTAATTGCCTGCAAGTCTTGTTGTGCCTTTGCTTGGGCAATTCTTGCTTGGTTTAGTTCACCCTCTACCTGACTTTTCTGAGTTTCTGCGGTTTTTAGCTGTTCCCGCTTCTGCCTGAGGTCTGTTTGAATATCCTCTAACTCAAAGACTCCTTTTCGCAAGCCTTCGTCGGCAGCGAATAAAATTCCTAATGTTGATGCTGAAATCAAACCACCAGTAAAAATTGTTACTAGTACAGCGGTGTTTTTCGGACGAAGCTTAAAAAGTGAGAGGCGGGCTTTGCCAACTCGTGTGCCGATGCGATCGCCCACGGTGGCAATTACGCCTCCCAGAATCAAAATTGCTGCGATGAGGATGTATCCGGTGGTCATCTTTAGCTACCGAAATCCTTCCAGATACAGCCTACTACTTTTAAGCATTGTCTGGAAAGAAGTGAAAATTGGCAATAGCTGAAATTATTCAATTTTAGATTTACCTCTAGCTATTAGTGTCATTTTTCAAAACACAACACGCGCCAATTCCCCTTTCTCCAATTGTTTTTATGTGAACTGCCTACTTAAGGTAACAGGTTTATGTACAGTAATCTTCTTTTTGTGGATAGAAATCATCTTTTTTTCACGCAAATCTCCCAGTAGCCTAGTAACGGTAACACGAGTTGAACCAATTGCCTCTGCGATCGCTTGATGAGATAATTTCAGATCAATTGTGATCCCATCTGCACAAGGAACGCCAAAATCTCGACAAAGAATTAACAAAAAACTCACTAACCTAGAACCCATATCTCGGTGAGCGAGAGTTTCAATCATCATCTCTGTTTGTAAAATTCGCGAAGACAGACCTCGCAGCATTAACATTGATAATTCTGGATTTTCCTTGAGTGCTAGCTCTACCTGTTCAATTGGTGCCGACAGTAATTCTACAGGAGTAAATGCAACCGCATGGTAAAACCGATCCGACTTATTTCCTGTCAGCAATGACAATACACCAAAAACACTATTTTCCCGCAGCAATGCTACCGTTATTTCCTCTCCTGCCTCGTACACCCTGGAAAGTTTAACAGCACCTTTCAAAAGAAAATAAACTCGTTCGGCAGGATCGCCAGGAAAAAAGATCGTTTTATTGCGTTCAAACGTTTCCACAACTGGCGGAAACGCCCCGGTCGCCATCTGACGAAAAACATTTGCTAGGGCTTTATCTTGTGTCACGATCATCTCCCTTCCCCTACCCAATGCCGGAAAAACAAAAACTGATTACCTAAGAATACACCCGAAAAATGAATAAAGCACCGTCAACCTTTCTGTACTTTCCTATACTCAAACTAATCTCTTCATAACTCTTTGTTTATAATGATACATAATTGTTGATCCTTTCAGCTACTAATTGTTGATAAGTAGTTCTAATAGCTGTATTCAAAAGGTTTTTTGAAGAACAAATAAAGATATCTTGAGAATATCTTTATAAAAAATCAAGATTTTTCTCATAGGAAACACCGTTAGCAATATTCATTTTTGTCAATCCTGTATAAAACAAAGACAAACTAGCCTCAGATTCTAGTATGCTCCTAATGATCGATCGCATTAACAATTTCTATGCTAAATCTGACTGGAAAAAATGCCCTTGTTACAGGTATTGCCAATAACCGCTCGATCGCCTGGGGCATTGCCCAACAGCTGCACAAAGCCGGAGCAAATCTAGGTATCACCTACCTACCGGATGAACGCGGCAAAATGGAGAAAAAAGTTGCAGAATTGGTAGAACCTCTTAACCCCAGCTTATTTCTTCCCTGTAATGTCCAAGATGAAGACCAAATTAAATCTACCTTTGAGACAATCCGCGAACAGTGGGGAAAGCTAGATATTCTGATCCATTGTCTAGCCTTTGCTAGCAAAGACGATTTGAGTGGAGATTTTAGCCAAACCTCTCGTTCTGGCTTTAACACCGCCTTAGAAATCAGCACCTACTCACTAGTGCAGTTAAGTGGTGCAGCTAAACCTTTGATGACAGAGGGAGGTAGTATCGTCACCCTGACATATTTAGGTGGCGTCAGAGCGATCCCTAACTACAACGTCATGGGAATTGCCAAGGCGGGGTTAGAAATTAGTGTGCGTTACCTGGCTGCTGAACTAGGGCCGCAAAATATTCGCGTGAATGCCATCTCCGCAGGCCCCATCCGCACTTTGGCATCTTCAGCAGTGGGTGGGATTTTGGATATGATTCATCATGTAGAAGAAGTAGCTCCCCTACGACGCACCGTCACTCAGCTAGAAGTAGGCAACGCTGCGGCTTTCTTGTGTAGTGATTTGTCCAGCGGCATTACCGGACAAATTCTCTATGTAGATGCAGGATATGAAATTATGGGAATGTAATTAGGGACTGGGGATTGGGAATTAGGTACTGGGTATTGGGAAGAATTTATTCCCCATTCCCCATTCCCCAGTCCTCATTCCCCAGTCCCCATTCCCCAGTCCCCAGTCCCCATTCCCCATTCCCCATTCCCCATGCAAACAACCAATCGCCAAGTTAATTCAAACCACGATCAGTTAACTCAAACCCCTCGGATTGCCACTGTTCATCGCACCACTGGTGAAACTAATGTGCAAGTTACTATCAACCTGGATGGTAGAGGAACTTGCACAGTAGCAACAGGCATTCCGTTTTTGGATCACATGTTGCATCAAATTGCCTCACATGGGCTGATTGATATCGATGTCCAAGCCAAGGGAGACTGGGAAATTGATGACCATCACACCAACGAAGATGTAGGTATTACCTTGGGGCAAGCTTTGAACCAAGCACTAGGCAACAGAAAAGGCATTGTCCGCTTTGGTAATTTTCTTGCACCACTGGATGAAGCCTTAGTTCAGGTAGCACTAGACTTTTCTGGACGCCCTCACCTCAGCTACGGCTTGCAAATTCCTACTCAACGGGTAGGAACCTATGACACCCAACTGGTGCGAGAATTTTTTGTGGCTTTGGTGAACCACAGCCAAATGACATTGCACATTCGACAATTGGATGGTATTAATTCCCATCACATTATTGAAGCGACATTTAAAGCCTTTGCAAGAGCAACGCGGCTGGCGGTGGAAATTGACCCCCGACGTGCTGGCATAATTCCCAGTTCTAAGGGAGTTCTATGAAGGGAGTCTGGATATTGGGTATTGGGCATTGAAAGAGGCAGAGGTGCACAGGAGCAGAGGGGAAAGACTTATTACTTCTCCCTTGCTCCTCCACTCCCCAGTTCACGATAATTGACACACAGCTTGGTGATGGTTATTATCAGCCTACCGGGTAATTTTTAATTAATACCAAGCTGATAAATAGTGATTTAACCGAGATGAAGTCTGTTGCAGATGACCCTAATTCTCAACTTAATACGACAGACATTCCGCCAGTAGTCCTAACTTCTGAGTTGCGAAAAGTCTATCGCACTGGTTTTTGGCTAAATCAAAAAGTCGTATCTCTCAAAAACTGTTCTTTAACAGTTTACAAAGGCGAAACCTTTGGGTTGCTGGGGCCAAACGGTGCTGGTAAAACCACTCTTTTAAAATTATTGCTGGGAATTATTCATCCCACCTCTGGACAGGGATCGTTGTTGGGTAAACCAATAGGCGATCGCAGTGTTAAGCAACATATCGGTTATCTACCAGAAAATCCCTATTTGTATGACTATCTCACTGGCTGGGAATTTTTGCAGCTAGCCGCTGGGCTATTCCAAATTCCCCAAAGTGTCCAACGTCAACGCATTCCCCAACTGCTGGAATTAGTGGGTTTATCGCAAGCCGATGCTCGTAAAAAGCTGCTGCGTCGCTATTCTAAAGGAATGCTACAGCGTGTTGGTATGGCACAGGCATTAATTAATGAGCCAGATTTAGTTTTTCTGGATGAACCTATGTCTGGTCTCGATCCAGTGGGACGCTACCAAATGCGAGAAATTATCCTGGCGCTCAAAGCCGCTGGTAAAACAATTTTTTTTAATAGCCATGTTCTTAGTGAAGTAGAACAAATTTGCGATCGCATTGCCATCCTCGCTCAAGGTGAACTAATTTGCTCTGGTTCCCTCAATGAACTCTTAGGCGTAGGCAACACATATCACGTCAAAGGTCAAGGTGGTCACTGGGAAATTCTCAAAAAATGGATACCCACTATCATATTTGAGCCTGATGGTTCCTGGCACGGTACACTACAAGATGATTACTATGATTTTCTTGCCAGTCTTCGTCTCATGGAAGGTAAAATTATCGCCATTAACTTGTCACGTCACTCCCTAGAAGAATTTTTTATTCAACAGATCCAAAGAAAAAACAACTCATTGAATTAGTCTTGTTGCCAAATAGTAAATTGTCGAGTGGCTTGAAGAACAAAACCCAAATTCTGCCTTTTTAAGTTCTCTTTGCCCAACACAATCCACAAAAAATAAAATTCCGACATCTTTTCAAGGTTATTTGTATTTATTTAATGAATTTGTTCATAATTTTAGTAGTTCCTTACTACTCATTGCAGATTTTAAATGTCATCAAATTAACTTTGACAAGAAAACTTTATTCGTGACTACTTGATTGTTGGCTAACAGACAATTTCTTGTAGAAACTGGGTTTAGTTGCGTAAATCCTATATTTTTTGATATTGCTCTATTCAAGCAACATTAACTTTAAGCTAACTTCACTAAAAATTTAAGTTCAATAAACAAATTTCCTCCGGAAAATCACACTTTTCTAGGAAAATAAGAGTGTCGGGGAACTTGAATATTTAGGTATAGTCAAAATAAAAATGTTTAGACAGTACTTTATTGATTGTAGTTTCAGAGTCTCAGGTAAATATGCTTAACAAAAGTTTGTCTAAATTCCTAATTCAGCCAGCTGTAGGTATGGCTTTGTTAACTGCTGTCAATGCCGCTGTGTCATCTGCCAGTCTAGCTCAGGGACAACCATTACCACCAACTACACAACCACCAATCATACAAACACAATTAGATACTAATTATTCATTAGGAGGCGGCGATCTCATCCGTGTAAATGTATTTGAAGTACCTGAATATACAGGTGAATACCAAATTCCCCCAGGTGGAGCAATCAACCTACCTTTAATTGGCAGTGTGTCGGTACTAGGGCTAACAACTGAACAAGCTTCTGACGAAATAGCTAGAAGATATGCTCGCTTCCTCAAACGTCCCTTAATCTCAGTCAATCTGTTGTCTCCTCGTCCCATCAATATTTTCGTTGCTGGAGAAGTGACACGTCCTGGAGCTTACACTCTAAACCTGAGTGGAGGCGCTGGGAACAATCCAGGCGTACAATACCCCACTGTATTAGCCGCATTAACAACAGCGCAGGGGGTGACTTTAGCTGCGGATGTGACTCAAGTTCAATTACGGCGTAAGATAGGACGTTCTTCAGAACAAGCTGTCACCCTCAATTTGAAGGAACTCATTCAAACAGGCAACTTATCGCAGGATATTACCTTGCGGGATGGAGACACTATAGTTGTGCCAACAGCAACCAACTTCAACGTGGCAGAATCTCGCAATATATTTGCATCCAACTTTGCCGCCAGCCAAACCACACCTCGCACGGTAACAATTATTGGTGAAGTTAACCGTCCCGGTTCGTATCTTGTCACCCCAGGTAATACAGATAGCCAAGTGGGCGCAACCCCTAACAGTGGCACTGCCAGCCCCAATGGTTTACCAAATGTGACACGGGTAATTCAATTAGCTGGCGGAATTACAGCACAAGCTGATGTGCGTAATCTCAAGCTACGCCGACCTACAAGAACTGGCTCAGAACAATCTATAGATATTAATCTTTGGCAACTGTTACAGAGTGGTGATGCCAATCAAGACATTATTGTGCAAGACGGAGATACGATTGTTATTCCGACGGCAACTGAAATTAACCCCGCAGAAGCTACTCAATTAGCTACCACTACTTTGTCTCCTACACGGATTCAGGTTGGTGTGGTCGGCGAAGTTAAAAAACCAGGTCTAACAGATGTTCAACCGAATAGCTCTTTAAATCAAGCTATACTCGCCGCTGGCGGATTTAATGATGCCAGAGCTAGTAGTAAAGCTGTTGATTTAATTCGCCTCAACCCTAATGGCTCTGTCACTAAACGTATAGTAAAAGTGGATTTCTCCGCTGGGATTAATGAGCAAACTAATCCCATACTCCGCAATAATGACGTTGTAGTAGTCAACCGATCTGGTTCAGCTAAGACTGGTGATACCGTCAACACTATAACTGGACCTCTAGGTGTTATCTTTAATCTTTTGAACTTATTCGGACTCTAATTTAAGAGATAGATGCAAATTGGGGCGTTGGCCAACCCTCTTCGTCCCTAAAATTGCACTATCCTTGAATCAAAAGCAAGTTACACATAACAAACGCTCCACAAGGCATCGCTTCTTCCAAATTGCGTTTTATAGAGGCTGTGATACTGGTTAGGACAAGTCTGCTATAAATACTCTGACAGCCGCTCTCTTCTGATTTGCCAATGTTCTAAGCTATTTGACCACTGTTATATATCCGTCATTATAATAATTTTAAGTAATATTACTCGTACAGAAATACTGTAAACTTTAAAATTCTCGCTGTAAATTCTTAATATGCATTGATAGGCTTTTAAAATCTTTATTGTAAGTACTCGGATTTCTTATGATAATGAGAATATTTTAGAAAGCAGATTCCGTAAATACTAGTCAATAACTTATTTTTAGTAATTTAGTGATTCTTATTATCATAAGAATTATTTAAGTAAATCAACTAATTGATGACAGATATACTATTTTAACCACAGATATCGCGTATACACAGTAGAATGATGTCGAATTGGAAATGACGCCATTTGTACGGTTGCTTGGTGTTCATAAATAGGGTAACTCTGGATACTGATATTTGTTTCAGTGATTTTATCAGATGTTTGCGATTTTTTAGAACACAAGCTCAAAAGGTGGTTCAGCCATATTTAGGCAAAAATGCGCAGGTTTAAACCTATAAAACCGTGTATAAACTTACAAGTGGCAGTGATACGACCATATCCAATACTGGGTTATTAACTAAGGCTAGAGTTACTGACCTTTAACGATTGAGTTTTTGCAACATACCCTATTTTTCCCTATGATGATTCATGGTTTCGGTTTTCTCAGTTTGAGCGCATCTCTTGTACTTCCCTGGGCATTAACAGGTCTGGTTCAAGGACAGAAAATAACAGAGTCTTTATTTAAAGATGTTCCTCAGTTATCCACTGTTCAGGAAATACCACTACCTAACCGCAAGCTGATCAGTCGTATTTCAACTGCGACAACATACTATGTTAGTAATAACGGAAACGACAGAAATAGCGGGCTTTCTACCTCTTCCGCTTTTAGGACACTTCAAAGGGCAGCAAACCTTACTAATCCTGGCGATACGGTACTTATTATGAACGGGGAATACAAGAATAGACCCCAAGATGGGGCTGTACTAAATATTAAACGTTCTGGAACAGCAAATGCATGGATTAAATATAAAGCATATCCTGGGCATTTTCCAAAAATTCAGCACGATACATGGAATGGTATCTTGATTTCAAATAAAGCTTCATATATCGAGATTAACGGGCTGGAGGTCATAGGAGACAATGCTAAAATCGACCGTGATTATGCGATGAGTCAGAAGGATAACGGTAACAATCGGTTTACTAACGGAAATTGCATAAGCATTGGAGAAAAAGAAGGCAAAGGTCGTTCTCATCACATAAATATTCTGAACAACAAAGTGCATGATTGTGGAGGATCAGGTATCTCAGCAATCGAAGCTGATTATGTGAAAGTGGATAATAACACTGTTTTTAATAACTCTTGGTACACACGTAATGGTTGCAGTGGCATTTCCATGCTTAATAATTGGAGTTCTGACAACAACCAGGGATACAAAATATTTGTTACCAATAACAAGAGCTACAACAATCGAATGTACGTTCCTTGGTATCAAGCCGGAAAGATCACAGACGGTAATGGCATTATTGTTGATGTTTCAAAAGGATATAGAGGACGGATTTTAATTGCTAACAACATCACCTACAAGAATGGCGGTTCAGGTATTCATTCCCATGATAGTCAGCATATCGATATTATCAACAACACGGCATATTTGAATCAGCAAAGTTCAGATGTTAAAAAAAAGGCAAAGGGTGAAATTTATGCTGGTTATTCGTCTGATGTCAAAATTTTCAATAACATCATGTATGCTTCTCCTGGTAATGCTGTAAATAGCAATATGAAAAATGTCAACGTCAATTATAACTACAATGTTTATTCCAATCATTCGACGATCAAGGTTACAGGATCTCGCGATATCATTGCAGATCCACAGTTTGTAAATGCCTCGGCTCGTGACTTTAGATTGAAATCAACAAGTCCGGCAATTAATAGTGGTTTAAAGTGGAGTAGTTTGACAACCGATTTTTTAGGCAATCCTCGTGTGTCCGGTTATGCAACCGATAGAGGAGCATACGAAAACCCATAGTAGTTAAAAGTATGACATTGGGTTGTATGATAAGGTTCTTATTTATACAGATTTATATAGACTTTTTGTCTACAACCCAATTGGAGACGGATCGGGAAGAGCCACAAAGGAAAACAAGACCCAATAGCACGACCGCATAAACAAGAAGAATAGAGATGCTGAAATTATGTGCGGCTACCAGAGATATTTGGATGAATAAGGTTTTGTGCATGGAGCAAACTGAGTTACACATATTACTTTCGAGGCTAGCAAAAACCCTAATGAATCCAATGAAACTGGAGTGGCAACACCTAAAGAAATCGGACTACCATCCTAAAAATTATTTATAGCTCCTAATATAGCATTTCCTATACTGGTGAAGATATACCTTATCAGATGTAGGAGCGCTATATAATTCTAAGTCCGGTTAATTACTTATTATTTAAGACTTCTTGCGTCTTTGCATCAGTCTTTATTAATAAATATTTATCCGAACTTGATGTAACTCCTAAAATAATTTTTTGGAAGCTTTATTTCTTCGCCAGTCCCTTAACCTCTTTTGTCAACTCTCTTGGTTTAAAATATTCGTGAGAATGATATCGATAACTACTAGATTCATTTTTATCAATGACTCCGTTGACTACTAAACCTAGAACGTTGTAATTGGATCTCTCTAATATCTCTTGAGCAGCATTAGCACTGTTGGAATCAATTATTCCAGGTCGGGCTACTAACAAAATACCATCAGTCATTTGGCTTAAAGTCAAAGCATCGGCTGCCAAAAGTAGTGGAGGGGCATCAATAATTACAAAGTCATATTTATACTGAGACGAGAAATTCTCAATGAGTGATGCCATCCGTTTTGAGTCAAGCAAAGCAAGTGGGTTGGGAGGTCTAACTCCAGCAGTTAAAACATCCAGGTTGTCCATTACCTTAGATACGGCAATGTCAAATTCAACCTGACCTACAAGAACCTCACTCAAACCAACTTCATTGGTTAGTTGCCAGAGATGATGCTGAGAAGGAACTCGCATATCTGCATCGATTAGTAAAACTTGACGTCCTAGTTGAGCGATCGCTGCTGCCAAATTAGCAGAAACTGTAGACTTGCCTTCTTTAGGAACTGCGCTAGTAATCACAATGGTTTTGAGCAAATTATCTGAACTTAAGAATTTCAGATTTGCTTGAATCATCCGGTACATTTCGCTCGTTAAAGAGTGGGGAGTATCCCTGACGGCAATTGTTTGAGATATTGATTCTGCATTTGAATAACGGGAACGAAGCTTTTTAACAGACAAAGGAACAATTCCTAGCAAAGTATATCCAAATACATCTCTAATTTCTTTAAGTGTTTTTAGAGATCTATCTCTTATAGCGAGAAAAAGTACAGTTGTGGTAGCAAAAAACAAACCGAACATGACTCCTAGCACCAAAACAATTATTGTTTTGGTTAATGTAGGATCTTCGGGCACTAAAGCCTGAGCAATAATCCGGGAACTAGGTGTATTTGTATTTTCAACTAACTGTAGCTCTTGAACCTTTTTCAATAGAGTTTGATAGGTTGATTCTGCAACTTCAACTTTCCGTTCCAACTCTCGCTGGTTTTGTGCTAGCTGAGGTATGAGTTTCACCCGCTGTTCGTAGCTGACACGAGAATTATATAGAGAGGAGAGTCTTTGAGTTAAGCCAAAACGTTGTATTTCTGATTGCAAAAAGTTTTGTATCAGGCTTTGTCTGAGTTCTCCAATTTGCAATAGGTTCTGGGGAACTTGTGTTTGATTGCCAATAGTCTGACCAACTTGTTGTTGCAGGAGAGATTTTAAATTAGATTTTCTTGCTTCTAGGTTAATAATTATAGGATTGTCATCTAGAAAACGGCTGCGCTCAACCGCTAACTGCCGATCGGTCTCTTGGAGTTGTGTAAGAATTCCCTGTACTGCTGGTGACTGACTAAGGGCACTCACAGCGATCGCTTCCTGAGAATTTAGCTCTACTTTCTGCCGCAGTTCATTGGTTTGGGCATTTACCTCATCCAGTTGAGCCTTGACAGTATTCATCTCATTGTCTAAATTTCCAATAGTCGCAACAGCTGACCTTGTCTCCTCTGATAAATCTGCAATTTGATGCTTTTGTTTAAATATACGTAGCGCTACTTCTGCATTATTGACAGCAGCTTGAGTTGTAGGAAGTTGCTTGGCCATAAACTGACGAGTTGCTCCTGCCTCAGACCGATTTGTCAGAATATCATTTTCTAAATAAAACCTCATAATTGTGTTCACTACTGCCGCTGCTTCTTCAGGATCGTGACTTTTATAAGCAATACGCAATACATCTGTCCCACCAACAATTTTTAGGTTCAGGACTTTTAGTAGTTCTTTCACCTCCAGAGGTTCACCATCATTGTCTTTAAGTTGTAGTTTGTCTATTGTCCGTTGCAATAAAGCTGGGGAAGAAATAACTTCTATCTGACTGCTTATGGGATTTTGAGTTGCTACCAATGGTTTCAAATCTCCTGCGTCTCCTCCTTCAGAGGTATCAGGGTAAAGATTATTGCCTGCTACTTTAAAGCTGGGAACCCTGAATAACAGTTTTCCTTCTGCTTCATAGTCTGGCTTCAGAAATTGTGTAGATATGGCACTCAGAATAACTGTCGCCACAAATATACTGAAAGCCGGTAGCCACCACCGTTTCAATATCAATAAGTAACGATTAAGGTCTAAATCAATAGATTCTCTAGATTCCATAGATTTTTCTGACATAAATCTTCCCAAGTACAGGTCTTAAGCAAGAAACTAAAAATTGACTTAGAACAGTCACAAACCAGTGCAATTGACAATACTGATTATGTATAATTTTACAATATAAAATATAGTATAGACCAATACGGTTAAGTTAAAGCTTAACTCCTTATCAAAATCATTTTTTTCCGAATCGCTAAAGACGCAAAGACAAAAAAGCAATAAATACTTAACTGTTTTGTAGTATAGGGTATTTAAGTTAAAAATTTAGTCCCCATTTGGTGCAAATGTGTACTTTTATTCAACAAAAAATTTGTTATTTTTGGGATTTTAGGTGAGTTAACTACGTCCTAACTATAACTGCCATCCCATAAATCAACCCAACCCTCTAATAACAGGACGTTGAATTATAAAGTCTTTTGCATTAGCCATTAACATTCAAATTTCTCTCTGGATTATCGAAGGCTTGATTTTTTACTTGGATATTATACGGCTATATTCTTTGTTAGATCAACTATCTTAGCCAAAGGCAAAATTTAAAAATCAAGTAAAAAACTCGACTTTTAATCAGTTTGTAATTTTTGACCATAAACATCTATTCATTACTCAATCCAGTTACTTAGTATAGTAATTCTGAAAGTTAAAGCAGCTACCTACTTTGCCAAACTTTATCGTAAGCATCTAACAGTTTTGGAGCTTGATATTGCCATTCAAGAATCTCCTCCATTCTGCGTCGCCCCTCAGCTCCGAGCTTTTCTCTACGTTCAGGAAAATCTAGAAGTTCTAGAATTTTATCGGCAAATTCCACCTCATCGTTAGGCTTGGCATAAAGAGATGCTTCTTGTGCAGAACGTCTTCCCTCTCGCAAATCAAACTGGACAATTGCTTTTCCCATTGCCATATATTCAAGGATTTTATTCATGGTGCAGTTTTCGTTATAAGCAGATGTTGGAGAAGGCTCTACACACACGTCGCAGCTGGAGAGCCGCTCTAAGAGCTCTTCACCTTGCTTAAACCCTGTAAATTCTACAAACTCACTCACTTCTAACTCTTTAGATAAGTCCTTGAGCTTTTCTGCCATAGGTCCATTACCAATTAGCATAAAGTGAATATCAGAGCGATTTTTTTTGTGGACAATGTAATATACCATTCTTAGAAGATAATCAATACCTTCTGGTTCTCCCATAACACCCATGTAACCTATCAAGTAGTTTCTACCTTTACGGTAATTGGGGTTTGGTGGCATTCGGCGAAAGCGCGAAAGATCCGGCGCACTACGAACTACAAATATTTTCTCTGGTTTCTTGTGCCCACGGTTAAGAGCTACCTCTCGGTGTGACTCGTTCGTTGAAATTACCATGTCTGCTGTGGCATAGGTCAAGCGTTCAGCCCAGCGTAATCCATGATAAAAAATATCGCGCCGCCGATACTTAGCTTCATACATTTCAGGACTGAGGTCATGATGATCGAAAATAATAGATATACCATGAAATAATTTAAACCATGCTGCTACCAAGAAAAGTAAATCGGGCGGATTACAAATATGTATGACATCAAAACCACGCTCTCGCCATACCCTTTGAGCTAGACGGAATTGCCAGTTAATTGCCCAACTGTACTCTCGGAGATAACCAATGACAGAACTTTCTTCCGGTGGTAGAGGATGACGGTAAATGTGAATCTGCTCAATAATTTCGTAATCTTTTTCAAAGCCATTACCTGTAGGTGAAATTACACTAACTTCATACCCAGCTTTTTGCAAAGTAGTTGCTTCCATCCATACCCGTCTATCAAAGGGAACTGGGAGGTTTTCAACGATAATTAGTACTTTCTTCGGTGATGCCATAATAATTTCAATTTTTAATTAGTTTAGTAAGTAATTATTCACTCACTTGGAACAATGGTCGAAACCCTGAATTTATGGGTGATAGGCAGAGAAATATGAAACGTTACTTTAGTAAAACACTCACTTGCCAAGTCTAAAATATACCTTATTTATGGAACCTATATTCATACTTGGCGAAACTGGGTTAAACAATAAGTATGCATATCTACATCATAATGGCTATTAGTTTTGCTGTTACTAGCTGGTTACAGTTATATTGATTAATCATCTGATTTTTACTTCATCTTTACATTTTGACTGAGAGAGATGCCGCCACATAGAGTATCCAAGTTAAACTATTTGATTCCACCAAGTTAGACTCAGTGAGGCTAGATAAGAGTATAAATGTCATGTGTATAAGTGGCCAAATATCAAATGCTGTTTTACTACTACGCACGCAAGCAAATCCTTGCAGATAACTGCGCCAAAATCCAAAAAAGAAGACTCCTAACCCTAAAAGACCCAAATCAAGACAAAGAGCCAGATAACCATTGTGGGGGTGGTTTGGCGTCCATCCAGCTGCAAGCCAAATATCGGCAGATTCGCCATTCCATCCTTGCCAGAATCCACCATAACCGTAACCAAGCCAAGGATGTTTCCAAATTTTATCAATTACTAATGGCCACAATTCTGTTCGACCCGTCAGTGTCGCATCTTTACCAATTGCACCGAACAGGATATTAGGGTTACTAGACAACCAAAAATATAAACTTTGGCTGATAGTCGCCATCATTATTAGGGTTGGTACAATGAACTGGTAAGACCAACGCGAAATTTGAAAAGTAAAAAATGCCAATATTATAATTAATAGATTAACTAAAGAGGAACCGGAAGCGGAAAGCCGTAAGAGTATTATTGACAAGCTAAACGCTACCCAGAAAAGCCAACTACGTCTTTGAGTTTGATAACCAAGGATAAAAAAAGTCATACTACTCGTTACCATTCTTGCTCCCAGACCGTTTTTGTGCGTGAATACTCCACGCCACTTTGAGCCATCCAAATCGCTCTGGATTCCGTATTTAGGCAAAGCTATGGCAAAAACAAAACTGAGTATTATAATAATTGCAAAGTTCCAAGCAAGTAAATGTAACTGCTGTTTTAAGCTATATCGCGAAGCAAAATATAATCCAAATAAACTGGAATTAATCAGGGAAAAACTATTTTTTAATGTTGTTGATGGTTCAAAAGACCAAATAATAGAAACAGCTGACAATAAAATTAAAGAATAAAGCCAAAAGTCTTTCCTAAGGAAATAAAGAGTTTTCTTCCAACGCAAAACTAGTAGTATTACTGTAACTGCGTAGATTAAGGAATAAATAATCCGAATCCCAGAACTATCAATTTCTACTAAATCGCTCTGTCCAGCTCCTCCTGACAGTACGAGAACAAAGATTGCCCCTGAATACATCAGCAAGCTCAAAATCGTGAATACCTGTTCAGTAACAATTAGTATTTTCCGCATAATAAATTAACTAATATTTATTTTGCATATTTATTTCTTGATAATAAATTTGAGCTGTTTGAGCAGCAATATTTGACCAATTTAAATCTTCCTGACAACGAGCTAATGCCGCAGTTTGCATACATTGTTGCAAGTCGCGATCGCTTAACAAATAAATAATGGCATCAGCTAAAGATTGGACATCACAAGGTGGAACTAATAACCCATCTTTTTTATGCTGAATTATCTCACTTAATCCCCCTACTTCCGAGGCTACAACCAGTGTTCCTATCCCATAAGATAAGGCTGCTACACCACTTTGAGAGGCTTCTATGTATGGTAGAACTGTTACCGTACTGCGTTGAAATAGATTACTTACTTCTTCAAGGGGGATAAAGTCATTGATAATTTCGTAGCGTTTCTCATCATAACCATTAGGGAAATATTGTTTTATGTTTTCTCCCCGTCCAGCGATAATTAGCTTGATTTCAGGTATACGTTCAGCAATTAAAGGCATAGCCTGAAGTAAATATTTCAATCCTTTATAGGGCCAGATGCGTCCAAAAAATAGTAATGTATTTGGATCGCGAGTCTGACTATTGTGATTACCCCGACGCTTATACAAACTACCAAGTTCCCCATGTGGTAAAACATTGACTCGCTCTTGAGGTATACGGAATTGTTCAATTAGAATCTTTTTTAGTTGATGAGTATGAACAATCAATTGTTGGGAACGGTAAAAGGCAATACGCCTGGTATACTCTGAACCAAATACAGACATACTATCCCCTGGGTGACGGAATATATCATGGATAGTTGTCACTAGTGGTGGCATTTTGTTGAGTAACAATGTCCAATCATACCAAGGATCGTTAGTTTCTTGCACATGCAAAATATCTGGCTTTATGTCTTTGATAATACGCATCATCGCGTACATAGACAATAGGTTGCGCGGATCGCGAATCCGTGGTTTTTTAAAGGTAATCACCCGGATACTTGAATCAAGAACATTGCTGCATACATTTGAGACTTTTTCCGGGTGAATAAGCGTTAAATCAACATATTTAACCAAACTGTTTGCTAATTCAATAGTGTAATCTTCAAAGCAAAAATGTAATAAAGCAACTTTAATCATAATTAAAATTATACTCTCGCTCAATTTTGATGAGTTAATGGTAAAAATCTATCTTCAACAATTACTACTATTTTAAAAACTTTAGCCATAAAAAACGAAACCCGCCAAACGCACTAATACCTAAATAAATCACAAATAAAGAATAGGCACAAGTTGCAATGAGTAGAGTGAATATAAAGTCTAAGTTAAGTTTTTGTAATAATATTAATATAGGTAGCATCACAATGGTTATTATTAATGGACGGCGCAATATTCGCCATAAATTTAATGAAAATAAGCGAGTATAGGTGAAATAAATATACTGGATAAAACCCAAAATAGTCATTAATAATGCTATTAAAGCTGCACCTAGTAACTGATAGTGGGAAACTAATACCACACCTCCCAAGCTCCCTAATGTAGTAGTAATAACTACTTCACGTAGGTTCACTATCTCGAAACCATTGGCTACAAGTAAATAACTCAGTGAGCGTGTAAACGGCAAGAAAAGGAGTGATGCAGCGGCTAAACTAAGGGCTATATTTGCTTCAGCAAAGCTAGTATTATAGATAAAAACTAATAAATCTTTGCCAAACAATAAGATTCCAAGATATAACGGCAATGCAATGATTAATAAAATTTCGATAATATTTTCAGCTATCTGCCTCTGCTTGTCCCGTCCTTGCTCTACTGCCTTGGAAAATCTTGGAAATATTGCTAAAGTTATACTATTAGCAATAATCAAAAAGGGTTGTAGTAATTGTGTTATTCCGCCAAATAGACCTACTAAAAGTTCATTTCCTAATAATGAAAGAATCAATATTTGAATTCTGCCACTAACTACAGCCATTGCTTCAATAGCAAAAAATGTCCGCGCCTCTTTAATTGTATTAAAGACAAAACTTCTATCAATCTGCCATTGTACTTTTACTAAAGGGACAATAAAAATCCATTCAATTATCAGAATTAGTGTTTCTGAAAAAAATAGGATCGCCCCCAAATATTCAATTCCATATTTTAGTTGCATCGCCCAAATCATTATTATTAGGCGTAGGATATAGATCGGCACTGTAGCGATCGCTATCAGATGCATCTTTTCTTTAGCTTGAAAAATCGCCTCTGTGATATTAGAAAGCGCAAAAGGAACGATCGTTAAGCCCATTATGTAACAAACAGTCGAGGTCTTGGAACTATAGGGAAGCAAAAACACTACAATTACCAATGCCGCATAACTAAAGAAACTAAATATTAACTGTAGCCACGTACCACTCATTAGATAGACTGGTGTTTTTTGGGGCTCACGAGCTAGTTCTCTAGTAAACAATGTCTTTAGCCCTTGTGAGGCAATGCCCACAAAGATAAAATAATAGCTATATGCGAGTAGATACTGCCCTAAAGCCTCAGCTCCTAAAGTACGAGCAATAGAAGCGGTTAATACAAATGCTGTAATGCTTTGTGCTAACCGATTGAGTATCATTGAAAGGGAATTACTTATGAATTTGTACTTTTCTACCATTCTTGTAATTCTTAATTCAGCTTAATTCGTTCATTTTGAGTCACCATGATTTTTTCGGATAGATCCTTAGAAATAAAAGAAGTTTATTAAAGGATGTTTTAAAAGTCCCGAAAGGTATAATTTTGCCGTTCTGTACTGGGTTAAGTGCAACGCAAAATCAAGGTTTCGCCATATATTGAGATATTTTGCTGTGCTAAACTATGAGAGCAAAAGGCCCTTTTAAAACATCCTCTTAGATCCCTCTCAAGCAGGTAACTAATCAGCAAGGTAGAAAAATCTAAATTTAATCCACTATCAACTAAACTGTAGACTGCAATACTTTTATTGATACGTAACTTAGATTCTGTAATCATGAACCTGTACGGCTATGATTTTCTTTTTTAGTAAGCACCATCTTTTTTCAAAACCACCATAACTGTTTTAAGCAGAATTTCAAAGTCTAAAGCAAGTGACCAATTTTCGATGTAGCTCATATCCAGATGAATCACTTGTTCAAAATCTAAAATATCAGATCGACCTGATACTTGCCAAAGACCTGTAATACCAGGTAAAACTTCATGTCGAATAAAATGATGTTCAGAAAACTTATCAACGTCTCTAGTAGGTAAAGGGCGAGGACCTACTATACTCATTTCTCCAAGGATAACATTAAAAAGTTGGGGCAATTCATCTAAGCTGTAACGACGGAGAAACTTTCCAACACGCGTAATACGAGGATCGTCTTTTATTTTAAAGATAATTCCATCTTTTGTTTCATTTAAAGCTTCTAATTCCTTCTGTAGTGTTTCTGCATCAGACCTCATAGTTCTGAATTTCCATACTTTAAACTGTTGGCCATGTAAACCTATACGAGTTTGCTTGTAAAATACTGTCCCAGAAGAGTCAAGTTTTATAGCTATAGCTATAGCTATATAAATCGGGAATGATAACATTACAAATAAAGTCGCCAAACAAAAATCACAAATACGCTTTATCCAAAAATCTTTACCTGTAATTATCGGGCAATCCAAACTCAGACAAGGCATTCCCCCTATCTTATTAAATTCTACGTTTCTATAAATTGGTTTTAATTCCATCGGTAAGATATGTACTTGAATTCCAGATGCTTGAAATAACCAGCACAAAAACATTCTATTTTTTAGAGCATCCCAAGATATAAAAACTTCTGTTACACCTAATTCATTAAGTTGACTCAATGTTTGTTGGCGTTTATATCTGTCTAATGAGTTAGCATTTGCCGTTCCAGAGACAATATAATGCTTTTCTTTTTTTAGAAAGCTAGCAATCTGTTCGCGATCTTGAGGATCGCAAATAATGAATACAGAAGAACGAACGATTTTTTTCTGCTTACGCAAATATTCCAAAGTAACATTTACAGCATATCTACCAGTGCAAATAAATAATATACTTAGCAACCAAGATAATAATATCAATCTTGGGCTTGTGATATCAACAACTGGCTTATACAAAGAACAAACAAGGAGTATTAATCCATGAGCAAAAGTTAACGATTTGATAATATTCCAATAGTCATAGCGGTTTTGACCTTCTCGATAAATACCTTGGAGAGCTAGCGATCCGATTTGAATTCCAATAGTTATTAAAATCGGGAAATATTGACTCGGTACATACCAAGAAAGATGCTCAGAAGAAGATTGATATCCAGCAAAAATCCAAGCTAAGGACAACAAAGTATAATCTACTAAAAACAATGTTGTTAATCTTAACCACCATGAACCCTTGCGTACCCTGACAAATGCAGATGCACGTAAATCTAAAGATACTTCACTCAAGTTATTTGTTGCAATGCTTTGATTACTCATAGTTTAATAATGCCTGGTATCGTTAAAAATTTTCTGAAAACCTACTATATAATCAATCGAGACATCTTAACTCACACTCACGTTTTTATTTTAAAGAAAGTTGGTTTTTATAGTCTACTATTGAACTTTTTTTCAGAGTAACTTATAAGTTCTTAATTAAAAGCATATTCCAGGATGTATTTAAGCGTAACTATTACTTTAGTATTTAACTTTTGTTGACATGATAACATCCATCCTGTTTCGTACGGGAATTTCTAGCTTTGATGCTAAAGTAAAGGGGATAAGGATTTGTTGGGAAATAACTTATTATCTTTGAATAACATTCCTGACATTAACAATCAACTTGGTCAGGTAAACAATATTAGTATTTTTAATGTACGTGTACAAAATAATTGGACTGTATTAGCAGAATTAACCCTCTTTTGCCAATTTTACCAGAGAAGAATCTCTAATTTTTAGGGACTTTAGCAACAAGGCTATTTAATGAAACAAATCATAGATAGCGATCGCATAACCCATGATTTTGCTTACAATTCAGGATACACATAATGTACTTTTCTCCCCAGAGTGACAAAATAGGGATCGCATTGCAGAGGTACGCTTTATAACAGAGATATAGTTACATCTCTTTATAAATTACTTTAGCATATTTGCTTATGCTATTTTAGTTTTGATTAAAAGCTTCTTTATTTCTTTACGCATAATTACTTATTAACAAAACTTACACAAACAACATATAACAAAACGCATCAAAAATTTGATTATCGTTACAAAAATTTACATAAACCAATATTGTGATTTAACTTGGGTCAGTTTCATGGGTACATTTAAAAGAATTAGTAACAAATTAATAATAATTATTACTAACAAGCAAAGTTAAGCTCAATAATGTATGTCTAATATCTGTAAGTCTTGCAGTATCTTCATTCTAAACATTCTCACCTCCTGAGAGAGTCAATTTTTTGATATGTTTTTGATAAAACTTTTTTGTGTCCTAGATTTGGATTTTAGACCGCTCTAATTCTTGTCTATTAAAAATTGAGGGTTTAGGCACGGTCATATCACTGTCAAAAAATCAACATCTGACTTGCTGCGAGTCATTATTTATAGCCAAAAACCTTGAATAAGTTTTCCTTCTAAAAAAAGCAAGGGTTTTAATGTATTTTATGTCACAATTTTTGAAATGTTAATTCTATGTGCAAGACTTTCACTTTATGTATGCTTTATATAGTGAGCTGAAACCGTGCTGATGATGGTTTCACTGAGTCGGCATAACGGTCTTTCGTCAATCTTGGTGAAAATTAATGATTTTTTGTCATCTCAGTTAACGAAAAATCAACCCTTCAACCTAAACTCATGGAAGAACAATAAGTAGAAAAGGATAAATATAGATGAATGAGGCTAAAACCCTCTTTTTTTCTGCTTTTTGCCTTTTTGAACTTTTGATACTTGGCGCGGAGTGCCCCAACGCCGGAAGTCAACGATTAAACTTCTCTTTGCCCCTTCTTGAATTCTAATGGCAATTTTTTACACCGAGTTGAGCTTACTTAAGTCTTTTAGCAAATCAGATCGTAGCTTTACACTATTTTTACATATCAATAAACACAATGAAGATTTGGTAATAATGATTTTCCCATTAGGCAAACTTTCGTAAAAAAGGATAAAGTATTTTTAGATATTGTATAATAAAATATAAAATATCTAAAAAAAATATTTTTTAATGAAAGGTAAAGTCAGCAAATTATTGCCTAGATTTTTCATCTTTAGTTAACAGTTAAAACGAAATTGAGTACAAATGGGGAAATAGATTATTATACGGATAATCAATCGATTATTTAATATTTTATGTATAAAAACCTCTTTTTATACATAAAATATTAGATAATAATTAGCCTGGATGCTAGAACCAGAAGCCACAACATTTTAAAATAGTGGCATTTTGCCAACCTTACAGCTAAAGAGGCTTTGTTTTTGTATTCCCATACTCATAGCCTCAAGGTGTTAATTTGTAGCCTCACATAGGATTTGTATAAACAAAATATTACAATAAATAATAATTTAAAAAATAAGATTTTCTGATGGAGCCGGTAAATAAAAAATGCAGATAAATAACCAAACTTCAGAATATAAGAAAAATATTCCGTTAGATACCTTAACTCACATCATAGACACTCAAGTAGTTCATCATCAGGATCTGTGCATTCATCAAATGTTTGAGATGCAAGTAGAGCGATCGCCCCAAGCAATTGCGGTAGTATGTGAAAATACACAACTTACTTATCAGCAGCTAAACCAACGGGCGAATCAACTAGCGCACCACCTACGTGCTTTAGGCGTTGGCCCAGAAGTTCTCGTGGGCATTTGCGTGGAGCGCTCCTTAGAGATGATTGTAGGAGTGCTGGGAATCCTCAAAGCTGGAGGCGCTTATGTGCCTTTAGATCCAGCATATCCTTCAGAACGCTTGGCCTTCATTTTGGAAGACACCCAGACACCAGTATTGTTAACCCAAGAAAAATTGGTCAAAAACCTACCACCGCATCAGGCGCAAGTTGTTTGTCTGGATTCAAACTGGCAAGGGAATATTCAAAACATTCAAGAAAATCCTGTAAATAAGACGACAGCTGATAATCTCATCTACGTAATCTATACATCTGGCTCTACAGGACAACCTAAGGGTGTAACGATCCCTCACCGTGGTATCTGCAATCAACTCCACTGGAAACAAACAACTTTTGGATTAACTCACGCAGACAAAGTTTTACTGACTATTTCTTTTAGCTTCGATCCCTCAGTATGGCAGATATTTTGGCCATTGTGCTTTGGGGGGCAATTGTTCATAGCTCGCCCTGGTGGACATCAGGACACAACCTACCTTGTGAAGGTAATTACTGAGCAGCAAATCACGGTTCTGGCTTTAGTACCTTCCACACTGCGTGTCTTATTGGAAGAGAGGGGAATTGATAATTGCCGATTCATCAAACACATTACCTGCGGTGGTGAAGCTTTATCTGGCGAACTTATAGAACGCTTCTTTGCCAAACTGAATTTGGACAATGTTTTACATAATTGTTATGGGCCGACAGAAGCTTCCATTGATACCACTTTCTGGACTTGCCAGCGCGGCACTAATTATGCCGTTGCTCCCATTGGTCGTCCGATTACCAATGCAGAGATTCACATCCTTAATGAAAATTTACAGCCAGTGTCTGTTGGTGAATCAGGTGAACTGCACATTGGTGGTATTGGTCTAGCGCGAGGCTATCTTAACCGTCCAGAATTGACCACAGAGAAGTTCATTTTCAACCCTTTTAGCTCTGAGGCTGGGACACGTCTTTACAAAACTGGGGACTTGGCACGCTATTTGAGCGATGGTAATATCGAGTTCCTTGGTCGCATTGACGACCAAGTTAAAATACGTGGCTTCCGAATTGAATTAGGAGAAATTGAAGCCATACTAGCTCAACATCCGGCACTGACGCAGACTCTAGTCATAGCCAGAGAGGATGTTCCTGGGGACAAGCGACTCGTGGCATATATTGTTGCCAGTTCAGAGCAAATTCCTAGTCAGGTTGAATTGCGTCGCTTTTTAGAAACTCGGTTGCCTGAATACATGGTGCCTGGTTTCTTTGTATTTTTGAATACTCTACCATTAAATCCTAACGGTAAAATAGACCGCCGCGCTTTACCAGCACCGGATACATCTAATATTAGGCTGTCAACTAACTTTGTCCCACCTCAGAATTCGACAGAAGAAATCTTAGCTGGCATTTGGGCAAAAGTTTTGCGTCTGCAACAAGTAGGCATCCACGACAATTTTTTTGAATTGGGAGGTCATTCACTGCTGGCCACTCAAGTGATGTCTAGGATTCGCCAAGCTTTTCAAATAGAAATACCGTTACAACTATTATTTGAGCATTCCACGATCGCTACTTTAGCTCAAGCGATCGCTCAAAACCAAACTCCAGAAAACGATCCCCAAAATCAGACCATTCTTCAAATAACCAATCGGGAATTAGCCCCTTTATCCTTTGCCCAACAGCGAGTCTGGTTTTTGGAGCAGTTGGAACCCAATAGCCCAGCGTATATCGTCTCTAATGCACAGCGCTTAACGGGCAAGTTAAATCTGAGTGTATTGCAACAGTCACTAGATGCGATCGTTGTCCATCATGAGGCATTACGAACCAACTTTATTACATCATCTGATGGTAGCCCCATACAAGTAATCGGCACGCCTCGGTCAGTAGAACTCAAAATTATTAAGGTAACAAAAGAGCAAGTAGAATTTCTCCTAAATCAAGAGGTGCAACGCCCATTCAACTTAGAATTTGACTTGATGTTGCGAGCTACTTTGCTCCAAGTAGACGAACAGGAGCATATACTCTTGTTAATGATGCACCACATCGCCTCGGATGGCTGGTCAATCGGCATTCTCTGGCAGAAGTTAACAGCGCTCTATGAAGCCTTTTTAAGCAGTAAGCCTTCTCCCTTGGCAAAATTACCCATTCAGTATGCCGATTTTGCTGTTTGGCAGCACCAATGGCTATCAGGTGAGGTACTTTCCAGGCAAATTAACTATTGGAAAACCCAATTAGCAGGTGCTAATACTGTACTGGAATTGCCTACAGACCGACCACGGCCACCAGTGCAAACTTACCAGGGAGCAGCCCAATCTCTGATGCTACCGCAGACTTTGAGTGCATCACTTACAGAACTCTCGCATCAGGAGGGTGTCACTCTATTCATGACATTGCTGACGGCCTTTGGGACAATATTGCACCGCTACACTGGGCAAGAAGATATTCTCATTGGTTCTCCCATTGCCGGCCGTAACCGTTCTGAGATTGAAGGGCTAATCGGATTTTTTATTAACACCGTTGTTTTACGGACTGATTTTGCTGGCAACCCCAGTTTTCGTTCAGTGCTAAATCGAGTCCGCCAGATGGCATTAGCTGCTTATGCTCATCAAGATATGCCCTTTGAGAAACTGGTAGAAGAACTGCAACCAGAGCGAGATACCAGTCGCAACCCACTGTTTCAAGTGTGGTTTAATATGCTCAACTTAAGGGACGTCCAACTGGAACTACCTGGAGTGGCTATAGAACCAGTCTCGATCCTAGAAACAGTTTCCAAGTTCGACTTAACCCTTTACGTTACAGAACAAAATCAAGGAATCCAACTTGATTTAGTCTATAACACCGATCTGTTTACTTCAGAACGGATGATGGAAATGCTTCATCAATTCCATCACTTGCTAAATCAAATTGTTGCTGCTCCAGAGAGGCAAATTAGTTTATATTCCTTGGTGACACCAGAAGCGCGACCTTTACTGCCAGAGCCAATGGCGGTTCTGCCAGAACCACGGTATGAATTGACGACAACAATGTTTACTTCTTGGGTAAATCGTACCCCAGAACATTCATCACTTCGTCAAGGATTTCGCACTTGGAATTATGGAGAATTAGGCAAAATCGCTCAAACCTTAGCACAGGTTTTGTTATCTCACGGGGTAGAGCGGAGAGATGTCGTAGCCGTGTTTGGGACACGAAGCTTTGGGCTAATTGCTAGTATGCTTGGCGTACTCTTGAGTGGTGGTGTACTACTCACCCTCGATCCAAAACTTCCTAGCCAACGCCAACGGCTGATGTTACAGGAAGCTAAAGCTAAATACATATTATATATTGATGGTCAGCGTCCAGAAGACGAAAATATAGGGCAGTCTTTAACAATCATCTGTGTCAACCCAGACACAGGAGAAGTCATAAATTCAATCAAAAAAAGCATTGAACCCGTAAATCTACCTGAAATTACTGCCGACGATGCAGCTTATATTTTCTTTACTTCCGGCACTACTGGTGTCCCGAAAGGGGTGCTGGGGTGTCATAAAGGGTTGGCGCATTTTCTGAACTGGCAGCGCCAGACCTTTGAAATTAATCAGCAAGACCGCGTTGCTCAATTAACTGGTCTTTCTTTTGATGTCGTTCTTAGAGATATTTTCTTACCTTTAACTAGTGGTGCAACCCTATGCTTGCCAGAAGAAGAGGATAACTTAGAACCGACTCGAATTCTGCGTTATTTAGAAAATGAACAAATTTCTGTACTCCACACAGTTCCTTCGCTGGCGCAATTATGGTTAGCCAATGTGCCGTCAGGAATCTCTTTATGTAACTTACGCTGGTTGTTCTTGGCTGGAGAACCTCTGAAGGAAACACTTGTACTTCGGTGGCGGGATGCTTTTCCAGAATCAGGTGAAATTATTAATCTCTATGGGCCGACAGAGACAACTTTGGCAAAGTGTTATTATCAAATACCTGTTGAGTGTACACCAGGCATACAGCCAGTAGGATTACCCCTGCCTCAAACCCAAGCACTAGTTTTTACACCAAATCACCAACCATGCGGTATCGGTGAACCAGGCGAGATTGTAATCCGAACTCCATTCCGCAGTTTGGGTTACATCAATGCCCAGGAAGAAAACCGTTCTCGGTTTGTCAAGAACCCTTTTCGGAACGATCAACAAGATTGGCTTTATTATACAGGCGATCGCGGATGCTATCGTCCAGATGGCTCTCTAGAAATTCTCGGTCGCCGAGATCATCAAGTCAAGATTCGGGGGATACGCATTGAGCCAGGGGAAATTGAAACGGTGTTAGCCCAACACCCAGATATACTCCAAACTGTAGTCATTGCCCGTGAAGATGTTCCTGGCGATCGGCGTTTGGTGGCTTACATTATACTGAATCAAAATAGAGCGATTGCGATTACTGATATCCGGGGCTTCCTCTCGACAAAATTGCCACAATACATGCTACCTTCGGCTTTTGTCGTGCTGGACACCATGCCCTTAACCGCCAATGGCAAAATAGACCGACGTGCCCTACCTGCACCAGACTTATCGAGGCAAGAGCCAGAAGCCACCTTTGTTGCTCCCCGCAATCAAGTGGAACGCCAGTTAACACAGATTTGGGAACAAATTTTAAGTGTCCAGCCCATTGGCGTTAGGGATAACTTCTTCGAGCTAGGAGGACATTCTATCCTAGCAGTAAAACTGTTTTGGCAAATTGAAAAGACATTTAATAAAAACCTGCCTCTTGCTATTCTTTTCCAGTCAGGTACTGTAGAGGCTCTAGCCAAAATAATCTGCCAAGAAGAAGATTTGACAGGAAACTCAGCTTTAGTAAATACCTTAGACCAATCAAAATCTAGCTGGTCATCCCTAGTAGAAATTCAACCCAACGGTTCCAAGCCACCTTTTTTCTGTATTCACGGCCTGGGTGGAGAAGTCTTATGTTTCCGTGAATTGGCATTGCATCTGGGGACAGAACAACCATTTTACGGATTACAAGCACGAGGGCTAGATGGAAAATACCCTCTCCATACCCGCATTCAAGATATGGCAGCGCATTACATTCAAGAAATTCAGACCCTTCAACCTCATGGCCCTTATTTTCTCGGAGGTTATTCCTTTGGGGGTACAGTTGCCTTCGAGATGGTTCGGCAACTTCATGAGCAAGGCGAACAAGTAGGCATTTTAGTTATGCTTGATAGTTGTCGTCCAGGATATAGCTGGCAAGTGCCATTTCTCAAGCGAGTTTTTTTGCATTTAAATAATATTGTTCAACAAGGGCCTAACTACCTTTGGCAAAAGGTTGTGAGATGGAGCTATTGGCGTAAGCAAGAACTGCAAAATACATATAACCGTTATTTGGAAGACGTACTTCATGTACCTGAAACTGACAAGCATTTAAAGGTTATAGATACTAACACTCAAGCCCTCAGTGACTATATTTTTTCACCTTACCTTGGTCGAGCTATTCTTTTGCGGACAGAGGATAAAAATCGTGACGAAGCTATAGGCATAGAATACAATCCTCAATTTGGCTGGGGCAACCTAGTAGTTGGAGGATTAGATATTCATTACCTTCCCGGATCTCACCTTGACATACTTAACGAACCCCATGTACAAGTGTTAGCTGAAAAATTAAAAAATTGCTTAACTCAGGCACAGTCTCAGTCTGCAAAGAATTAATTTGAAATTTTTTGTTAGTTCAGCTTCGCACAACTCAGCACTGCCGGGTCGTTTTGCCATTTATTGGTCTAAACTTGAGAGAGTAATAGAAAAATGCTTGCTAGTGGTAACTAGGGTGAGATAATTAGTCTGTGGAACTGGAATATTGGTAAAAATCCAATAACCAAAAGACCTGACCGATTTAAGAATGCGATGAATATTGCTAGTGTCACAGATTGAACAGAGGGAATGATTGTGGCACTGAAAGCTGGAATGACTATCGTTTTTAGATTTTAAGTTGGTAAGCAATCCACAATCCACTGATGCTATATAGAAGATTTGGACGCACAGAATTACAGATGCCAGTGTTTTCTTGCGGTGGCATGAGATATCAGTTCAAATGGGAGGATGTTCCCAATCATGAAATTCCTGCTGATAACCAGGCAAATCTGGAAGCGACTATTAGAAGGGCAGTCGAGGTTGGGATTAATCATATTGAAACTGCCCGTGGTTATGGCACTTCTGAAATGCAATTGGGGAGAATATTGCCCAAGTTTCCCCGCGAAAAGTTGATTGTTCAGACCAAAGTCAATCCAAAGGCAGATGCGAAAGAATTCCAGGAGATATTTGAACAATCTTTGAAAAATCTCCAGCTAGATTATGTTGACCTTTTAGGGTTGCACGGCATTAATCATCCTGAGTCGTTAGATGACAGCATCCGTCCAGGTGGCTGTTGGGAAGTAGCGCAGCAGTTGCGAGCAGAGGGAAAAGTTAGATTTATTGGCTTTTCCACACACGGCTCTACAGATATGATTGTCCAGACAATTAATACCAATCTATTTGATTACGTGAACCTGCACTGGTACTACATTAATCAATGGAATTGGGCAGCAATCGAAGCAGCTAAACGCCACGATATGGGGGTGTTTATTATTAGCCCTTCTGATAAAGGAGGTTTGTTGTATAAACCTCCAGAAAAATTAGTCAATCTTTGCGCCCCATTGAGTCCAATGGTGTTTAATGATTTGTTTTGTTTGAGTCATCAAGAGGTACATACCCTGAGCTTGGGAGCAGCAAAACCACAAGATTTTGATGAACACCTGAAGAGTTTAGAGTTAATAGATCGGGCATCAGAAATTTTGCCACCAATTTTAGCAAGGTTGGAAGAAGAAGCGATCGCTACTTTGGGAGAAGATTGGGTAAAATCCTGGGAAACAAATCTACCAACCTTTGACGAAACCCCTGGTGAGGTAAATATTCGGGTGATTTTGTGGCTGCGGAATTTAGCGATCGCCTACGATCTAGTAGACTACGCTAAAATGCGCTACAACCTACTTGGTAATGGTGGCCACTGGTTCCCCGGCAACAAAGCCGATCGTTTAGACGAATTAGACTTAGGGCAATCTCTCGCCCGTAATCCCTACGCCCATAAAATCCCCCAACTCTTGAAACAAGCTCATCAGTTGTTGGCGGGTGAAGCAGTCAAACGTCTATCTCGCACTTGATAAATTGCATAAATAGGGCATTGGTTATGGCGCATAGTAAATAGTAAACAATAATTATCAATACCCAATGCCCAATGCCCAATCCTAATCAGATTTTTTCGTATCTGCTGATTTAACTGCCTTCGGTACAACTAGCACCTTATCAACACGATTACCATCCATATCCATCACTTCAATTCGCATACTTTGCCATTCAAAATGATCTGCTGCGGTAGGAATACGACCTAAATGGGTGATCACAAAACCGCCTAATGTTTGATAACTGCCGCGTTCCTCAGATTCCCACTCTTCCATACCAAAAAGTTCCAAAAACTCCTCTACAGGCAACATCCCATCCAAGAGCCAAGAACCATCTTCGCGTTGTACAGCTTGTGGTTGATCCTGTCCATCCGTTGAAGGAACATCACCCACGATTTCACTCATGATGTCGTTGAGAGTGACTAATCCTTGAATCACGCCGTATTCATCTACTACTAGAGCCATGTGAGTGATGGTTTGCTTGAACAATTCCAAAACTTTCAAGCCACGGGTGCTTTCTGGCACAAATACAGGCTGTCGCAATCCGATAGTCAAGTCTAGTGGTTCCCCTCGGAAACTCCTGGCTAATAAGTCGGTGACAGGGATAACACCCAGCACATTGTCAAGTCCCCCCTGACAAACTGGATACCGAGAATAGGCACTATCAACCATTTTTTGGCGATTTTCTTCGGCAGAGTCGTCTAAGTCTAGCCAAACAATATCAGGACGGGGTGTCATTAAGTAGCTGACAGGGCGATCGCCTAAACGAAAGACTCGCTCCACCATATCCTGTTCGGCTTCCTCAAAGGTTCCCGCCTCGGTGCCTTGCTCAATTAAGATTTTAATTTCTTCTTCGGTGACTTGCGGCTCGGTAGAAGCTGTAATTCCCAGTAATCGCAGGATCAAATCTGTAGAAGCGCTTAAGAGAAAGACTACTGGAGAAGCGATCGCCGCCAAGGCTTGCATCGGAATAGCTACAATCGAGGCAATCCTTTCTGGGTTGTTTAATGCCAGACGCTTCGGTACCAATTCGCCAACAATGAGTGAGAAATAGGTAATGAGCAAAACCACTATTCCGAAGGAGAGCGGGTCACTATAAGGTGCTAACAAGGGGACACGTTTTACATAGATTGCCAACCGACTGGCAATTGTTGCTCCTCCAAAAGCACCAGTCAGGATACCGATCAGGGAAATACCCACTTGAACGGTTGACAGGAAATGATTTGGAGACTCCGCTAGTTTCAATGCTGCCTTTGCCTTGGCATCTCCTTGATTAGCAAGCTGCTGTAGTCTAACTTTCCGTGCCGAGACAATCGCCATCTCAGACATAGAAAACACGCCATTGGCAATAATTAGCACCAAAATGATTAAAATTTCAAAAGTGATGGAGGACATGTTTAAAATTGCCGCTTATCAGAGCAAACGTAGCTCAATCCCTAGTATCTAGTATTAAAGGTGTTTCGATAAATACTTTGACTATATACAAAGTAGTAGTTATATTTCTTAAGTTTATTAGTCACTGTGGATTATTCTTCCATTGAAGGAATAAGAAAGCTGTTAACACTTTTAAAATAGTTGACATAAACTGCCTTAAGATTTGCTGACCCACAAAGACTCCCATCGCTAGTAGTACTTATGTCATTTTCTTCTATTGTGCGTGCCTTAGCGCGATCGCCGCTCACCACTGAATTTCTTTCTAAGCTAAACCGACAACAAGAATTGCGGTTAAATGGCGTTCCTCGACTACCCAAGGGTTTGGTGGCTTCAGCATTGGCGCAGGCTACGGGCAAGAATTTGTTTGTGGTTTGCGCCACTCTGGAAGAAGCTGGACGCGTTTACGCACAACTGGAGGCAATGGGATGGCAAACAGTACATTTTTACCCGACCTCCGAGGCTTCTCCCTACGAACCTTTTGACCCGGAAACTGAAATGAGTTGGGGGCAAATGCAGGTATTGGCGGATTTGGGAATGGGGCATGGGGGAGCCACTGCGTTGGACGGGTTCCCCGGCTTGAAGCAAGTGGCGTCATTGGGCATGGGGGATGGAAAAGAAAAATCCCTAAATTCTAATTCTCAGTTACCCAAGATGGCGATTGTGGCTACTCAAGGAGCGCTGCAACCTCATTTACCACCACCAGAGGCTTTTCAACAATTCTGTCTTACCCTGAAAAAAGGGATGGAATTAGACTTAAATGCATTCAGTGAGAAAATAACTATTTTGGGGTACGAACGAGTACCTTTGGTGGAAATGGAAGGACAATGGAGTCGACGGGGCGATATTGTTGATGTGTTCCCGGTTTCTTCTGAGTTTCCAGTTAGGTTGGAATGGTTTGGCGATGAAATTGAGCAAATGCGAGAGTTTGACCCAGCAACCCAACGTTCCGCCCTTGATAAAGTTGACCAGTTAATTCTTACCCCCACTAGCTTTGCTCCCATCGTCATGGCGGCACTGAAAAATAGTGCTGAGTTCCGAGTGCTGAGTGCTGAGTCAGAATTTAACTCAGAACTCAGCACTCAGCACTCATCACTGATTGAGGGTAGTCGTCGCTTTTTGGGGTTGGCTTTCGAGCAACCAGCATCTCTGCTGAACTACTTATCAGAAAATACCCTAATTGCCATTGATGAGCCAGAACAGTGTCATGCTCATAGCGATCGCTGGGTAGAAAATGCTGAGGAACAGTGGAGACTGGGAACTGGGGAAGAGTCTAACCAAGTACCAAAAATTCACCGTTCTTTTGATGAGTCTTTGGCTGATGTTGCCAGATTTAAAACCTTATATTTATCGGAACTGTCAGAAGAAAATGATGGGATTAATCTTGCCAGCCGACCTGTTCCAGTCACGCCGCACCAGTTTGCTAAACTAGCTGAAACCATCCGCCAAGAACGCGATCGCAATTTCTCGATCTGGTTGCTTTCTGCTCAACCTTCCCGTTCTGTCTCCCTGTTGCAAGAACATGACTGTCCGGCTCAGTTTATCCCAAATTCCCGCGACTACCAAGCAATAGATAAGCTGCAAATCAACCATACTCCCATAGCCTTAAAATATTCTGGTCTGGCGGAACTAGAAGGTTTTATCTTGCCTACGTACCGATTGGTAATTGTCACAGATCGGGAATTTTTTGGACAGCATTCCTTGGCGACTCCCGGCTATATCCGCAAGCGCCACAAAGCTACTTCTAAACAAGTCGATCCCAATAAGCTGCGTCCGGGCGATTATGTGGTTCACAGAAATCATGGTGTTGGTAAATTTGTCAAGTTGGAAAGTTTGACGATTAATAACGAAACCCGTGATTATTTGGTAGTGCAGTATGCTGACGGGTTACTAAGAGTCGCAGCCGATCAAGTAGGTGCTTTATCGCGGTTCCGCGCCGCAGGTGATAAAGCACCGGAACTCAACAGGATGACTGGTAAAGCTTGGGAAAATACCAAGAATAAAGTCCGCAAAGCGATCAAAAAATTGGCGGTGGACTTGTTAAAACTGTATGCAGCGCGATCGCAACAACAAGGTTTTAGCTTTCCAGGCGATATGCCTTGGCAAGAGGAATTAGAAGATTCTTTCCCCTACCAACCCACAACGGATCAGCTTAAAGCAGTACAAGATGTGAAACGCGACATGGAAAGCGATCGCCCAATGGATCGCTTAGTTTGTGGCGATGTCGGTTTTGGGAAGACGGAAGTGGCGATTCGTGCTGTTTTTAAAGCAGTCACCGCCGGTAAACAAGTGGCACTCCTTGCGCCAACTACTATTTTAACACAGCAGCATTACCATACACTCAAAGAACGTTTTGCACCTTATCCCGTAAATGTCGGTTTGCTCAACCGTTTTCGGTCGGCTGAAGAACGCCGCGATATTCAAAAGCGATTGGCAACGGGCGAATTAGATGTAGTAATTGGTACGCACCAACTTTTAGGTAAAGGCGTGACATTCCGGGATTTAGGACTGTTGGTGGTGGATGAAGAACAGCGATTTGGGGTAAACCAGAAAGAGAAAATTAAAAGCCTGAAAACTCAGGTGGATGTGCTTACCCTCTCCGCCACTCCCATTCCCCGGACTTTGTATATGTCCTTGTCAGGAATTCGGGAAATGAGTTTGATTACCACGCCACCGCCAACTAGACGACCAATTAAAACCCATCTATCACCGATTAATTCCGAAAGTATCCGCACAGCAATTCGTCAAGAATTAGACAGAGGTGGACAGGTATTTTATGTAGTTCCACGAGTGGATGGAATCGAAGAGACAACAGCCAATTTACGAGAGGTGATACCGGGAGCTAGGTTTGCGATCGCTCACGGTCAAATGGATGAAAGCGAGTTAGAATCAACCATGCTCACTTTCAGTAATGGGGATGCAGATATCCTCGTTTGTACGACAATTATTGAATCTGGCTTAGATATTCCGCGAGTAAACACCATTTTAATTGAAGATGCTCACCGCTTTGGATTGGCACAGCTGTATCAATTACGCGGTCGTGTGGGACGTGCAGGTATTCAAGCTCATGCTTGGTTATTTTATCCGAAGCAACGAGCATTATCTGACGCAGCACGGCAACGATTACGAGCAATTCAGGAATTTACTCAGTTAGGTTCTGGATATCAACTGGCGATGCGTGATATGGAAATTAGAGGCGTGGGTAACTTGCTAGGTGCAGAACAATCCGGTCAAATGGATGCCATCGGTTTTGATTTATACATGGAAATGCTGGAAGAAGCAATTCGGGAAATCCGAGGACAAGAAATTCCGAAAGTGGAGGATACTCAGATTGACCTCAACCTCACAGCATTTATCCCAGCAGATTACATTACCGATTTGGATCAAAAGATGAGTGCTTATCGGGCGGTAGCGACAGCTAAATCTAAATCAGAATTAAAGCAGATTGCTGCCGAGTGGAGCGATCGCTATGGTAGTTTACCAGTGTCGGCAAATCAACTTTTGCGAGTTATGGAACTCAAACAGCTAGCGAAAAAACTCGGATTTAGCCGGATTAAACCAGAAAACAAGCAGCACGTCGTTTTAGAAACGCCGATGGAGGAACCCGCTTGGAATTTATTGGCGGCGAATTTACCAGAAAATCTCAAGACGCGCTTTGTGTATTCTCCTGGTAAAGTCACGGTGCGCGGGTTAGGAGTTTTTAAAGCAGATCAACAATTGCAGAATTTGATTGATGCTTTCGGGAGAATGCAGGGTGCGATTCCAGAGGCGGTTGGTGTTTGATCGGTTTTGCTCAAATTTCTATCAATTTAGAACCAAACCTACATAGGATAATCAGAGTGAGTATTAACCCTCTTTAATCACTATCGGTAGAGAAAAATCTATAACCCTTATTTCTCATGACTTTTATCAATTTAGACGTAGGTTGGGTTGAGGAGTGAAGGCGCGATCAACTCACGGCCTGATATTACAGATAGTCAAGCATACGCTCGCAAGTTACCTCATGAAGCTGAAACTCGTGAGCAAAAAAGTATGGTTGTTAGCATATTCTTACAAACTAGCTCAACAGGTTTATGAAAATTAGAGCAATTATTCATCCAGCAGAAGAAGGCGGCTATTGGGCAGAGGTTCCCGCGCTTCCCGGTTGTATTACTGAAGGAGACACCAGAGAAGAGGTAATCGCTAATTTAAAGGATGCTATTGAAGGTTGGCTTGAAGTTGCTAACAGCAGTAATGCAATTGAGTCAACAGATCAAGTTGTCGAAATTGCTGTATGAAATCGATTTCTGGCAAGCAACTTTGTAAGATTGTGGAACAAAAAGGTTGGGTTTTGCAAAGAATTACTGCCAGTCATCATATTTATGAAAACCCTGAAGTAGAAAAAATCCTGTCAATTCCTGTTCACCGCAATCAAGATTTAAAAGTTGGAACCTTGAAAGCCTTGATGAAAATAGCCCAGCTATCTGAGGAAGATTTACTTTAATTTCAACTTACTGCTCTGATTCATCTACTAACTTGCTTGGTTCACGGGGGTAAAAATCATAGTCCACAATCTCTGGCAAACTGTAGGGACACTCTACCGCCGTTATCTGTGTAATTCCGATGGTGAGTTAGTTTTGTCTATCTCAAAGCAGCACTTCTATACGCCTCACGTAAGCTTAATCATCCAGTGTTGGTGGCATGACAATCTGGGTAGACGCGCATCTGTCACCTATGATTGCAACTTGCATTACTAGCACTTTGGGGATAACAGCACTATCTGTCTGTTCACTGGTTGACGTATATTGAAAGCACTGGCACTTCAGACGAGTAATATTAGAGTAAAATAAGGTGTTCAAAGTATAGACAATGACGAACAGTTAAAAACAGTAGAGACATGGAAACTACAACTAAAAGGCAAGCGTTAATCAAGGCTATTAATGAACAATTAGAACTAGCTTATGACGATACCTTACAAGAGATTTTATCATTGCTAAAAATCCGTAAACAGGAAGACGAGTTGGACGAAAGAGACTTTGAAGAGGGATTAAAAGATATCGGAGAAAATGGCACTTTAACTTGGTCAGAACATCAGCAAAAAACTCCATGAGCTACCAAGTAGAAATTTCCAAAAGTGCATCTAAACAACTAAAAAAGTTACCTGTAGATATTCAAGAAAAGCTATAAAGCAAAATTCAACAATTAGCTCTTGATCCTCGCCCTGATGGTGTCGGAAAATTAAAAAATGGTGAAAATCGTTATCGCATCAGAGTAGGCGATTATCGGATTTTGTATCAAATTTTCGATAATGTCTTAATAGTAACCGTTGTCAAAGTAGGGCATCGTAGAGAAGTTTATAGAGACGATTGACACTTGAGCAGGCGAGAATTCCAGACCCAGCCCTTTGATTCTAGTCTGATTCATCTACCAATACCAACTTACTTGGTTCACCAGGGTAGAAGTCATAGTCGACAATCTCTGGCAAACTATAAGGACACTCTACCGGAAAAGTCCGCTTGGGCAAATCTGTTTCTCCAACCGCTAATTCGACACCTTTAAGGTAGGCTTTGCGAAGTGCTTCTTTAAGGTAGGGCTTTAGGCTAGGATTGTCTTCAAGCAGTTCAGCAATATCTAAGCGTTGAATACGAAGTGTTGCTAACCAGCTACGGCTACGGCGTCTTGACTGGTACTCCCATTTTAGTAAATGTCCAATCAACACACTCAGACGGTTTCGTAGTTCTTGACGTTGCTGTTTACCCAAAGATTGAATCTCCTCAATCAGATTTTGCACATCAATCTGACTCCACTGCTCATTGCGAAGTAAAGTTGCTTGTTCCTGTGTCCAAGCATAAAAATCAGTTTCGTAGAGGCTTGGTGAAGGCATTGGTATCTTTGGGTTTGTTTCAGGTATACGCATTAGGTTAGTTCAACCTCAACGTCTTTGCCTTTATTGTAGAACTGTCTCAAACTCTAGTAATTCTGATATTAAGAGCGATCGCTATGGTACTTCACCAGTGTCGGCAAATCAACTTTTGCGAGTTATGGAACTCAAACAGCTAGCGAAAAAACTCGGATTTAGCCGGATAAAATCAGAAAACAAGCAGCACATCGTTTTAGAAACGCCGATGCAGGAACCTGCTTGGAATTTATTGGCGGCGAATTTACCAGAGAATCTCAAAATGCGCTTTGTCTATTCTCCTGGTAAAGTTACAGGGCGCGGTTTAGGAGTTTTTATGATAAATATTTGGTGTTTAGACTAAAACAGTGAGTTTTAGACTAAGACATGGTTGGAGAGTGATAGTAGAAGATGATCGCTAAAAAAATACGGCAATGAAAATTAAAGTCAAAAATCTTGGTGCTTTAAAGCAAGCCGAATTCACACTTGGCGACCTGACGATCATTTGTGGCTGCAATAATACGGGCAAGACTTACGCTACTTATGCGTTGTTTGGCTTTTTATCTACTTGGCGACGAATGTTTGCGATCCAAATCAAGACCGATAAGATCAAGCAGCTCCTTGCAGACGGCGTAATTCGTCTTGATATACAAGAATATATTAAACAGTCTGAGCAGATTGTGAAGACAGGTTGTCAGGCATATACCCAGGAATTACCGAAGATTTTTGCAGCATCGGCACAACGATTTAAAACAACAGACTTTCAGGTAAGCCTGGACATCCAAAATATTAGTTTAGCAAGCAGATTTAGTCGGGAAATTACCTCCGGCGAGGCATCACTTTTCTCTATTACCAAAAGTGAAAAAAGCACAGAATTAGTTGTAACTCTGCTTGTTGAGAAAAAGAAGGTAAAAATCCCCACCGACATCCTTAAGCGTACCATTGCCGACGCACTAAAAGATATCATTTTTGAGCAGTTTCTTCCTAACCCTTTCATCGTTAGTACAGAACGAACCGGTGCTGCCATTTTTCGCAAAGAGTTGAATTTCGCCCGCAATCGCTTGCTCAAAGAAATGGGTCAGGCTGATAAAAACATCAATCCAAGAGAGCTTCTATCTAACGTATACCAGGCTTATGCGCTCCCAGTAGAAAAAAATGTGGATTTTGCGCGGGAACTGGAGACAATTTTCCAAGAAAGCAGTTTCATTACTGAGAAGCATCCCCATGTGTTAGATGATTTTGCCGACATCATTGGTGGTGAATACACAGTCACCCGTAATGATCAACTTTATTATGAGCCGCATAGTAAACGGATCAAGCTTTCTATGGATGAAAGTTCTAGCGCCGTGCGTTCTCTACTATATCTCGGCTTTTATCTGAGACACAAAGCCCAACTTGGTGATTTACTGGTGGTGGATGAACCTGAGATGAACCTACACCCTGAAAATCAGCGCCGCATCGCACGACTTTTCGCCCAACTAGTGAACCTTGGTATTAAGGTTTTCATCACCACCCACAGTGATTACATCATCAAAGAACTGAATACGCTGATCATGCTCAACCACGATAAACCCCATCTCAAGCGAATTGCCCAAGTTGAAGGTTATCGGCAAGAGGAACTGATCTCTTCTGAAAAAATCAAAGTCTATATTGCCGAAGTTGCATCCATAATACTAGAGGGCAAAAAGAGAAAAACTAAATGCCAGACACTGACACCAGCCAATATCGACCCAGAACTGGGTATTGAAGCTCGCAGCTTTGATACAACCATCGAAACGATGAACCGGATTCAGGAAGCGATCGTCTGGAATGAGGAGTAATGTCTGATATTGCTATCCTCAAAGAGATGATCAATGAAACTGCTACAGTTTCATTGGAAAATGATGGCTACGGCAAAAATAAGGTCATACTCAGAGAGCCGCCACCCGCCAACTACTATGTAACTATTAATGGGATGCCTGATGATGATGAGGTCATAATCATCAATGCAGATAAATTTAAGTCACCGGATACAGTTTTTAAAGGAAACCGTGGTGAATGCAAACGTGCGGATTTTGTCATCGTTACTGATACTGGTAAGAAAAAAGTCATCCTTTGTATTGAGATGAAAGCAAAAGCTAGCACAAGCGCAGAATGGGAAATCATTCAGCAACTTAAGGGCGCACAGTGTTTTATCGCCTATTGCCAACAAATTGGTAAAGAGTTTTGGGGACAAAAGAATTTCCTTGATACTTATGTCTACCGTTTCGTCACCATCAGAAATATCAACATTCATAAGAAACCAACACGGGAGAAAATAACTGATGATCATGACAGTCCAGAGCGGATGCTAAAAATCAGTTCTCCACATTATCTTCAATTCAATCGTTTGATCGGAGGGAAAAAATAATGGCACTGTATAAAAACTTTCCTAATTTGCCCCATGTTATCCTCGATCCAACAATTCGCTGGTTTCTGGTAATACGATCGCGCTTTGCTCTCACCCCAAGCGATCGCACCCTAACAACCCTAACAGAGTGCAAACAGAGATAATTTATAGTATGACTTTCGTATAACAGCCATGATAGAGCTACTTAAACAAGCGATCGCCAAACTAAAAAACTTGCCTGCCAATGAACAAGATGCGATTGCGGCGATGATTTTGGCAGAACCAGAAGATGAACGCCGTTGGGATGAAGCTTTTGCCCGTTTTCCAGAGATGCTTGCCAAACTTGCAACCGAGGCAATGGCTGAATACCGTGCAGGTAAAACCCAAGAGTTAGATCCAGATACATTGTGAAGTCACGTATAACTGCTCAGTTTCGTCAAGGGTTTATAGCTTTTTTATATTTCAAAATTTTGATACTATATATAGTATCACCTCTCAATGAGCAAATTAAGAAAATTAGTAGATCGCTTCTTGAAACGACCTCCAGAAGTGCGGTTTCAGGAAGTTTACTATCTATTGGAAGCTTTTGGCTTTGAAGAGAAAAAATCTAAGGGTAGCCATCATAGCTTCCGAGACTCCCAAGGTAAAACGATCACTGTACCTAAAACAGGAGGACAAAAAGTCAAAGGGGTCTATGTACAGCAAATAGTTGAACTATTAAATTTAGAAGAGTGGATTGATGAAGACACTGAACCAGAAGAACCAGCAGATTGAGAAGCCGTCCTTAGAATATTATTTAAATCTTCAGTACCCTGTAACACTTTACCCCGATCCAGAGGGGGGATATGTAGCTCAAATTAAAGATTTACCTGGATGTCTTACCCAAGGCGAAACTGTTGAAGAGACAATAGCAAATCTCAATGAGGCGCGGGAATTGTGGATTGAAACAGCTTATGAAGCTAGCGATGATATTCCCTTACCAAGTAGTAATGATAGCTATAGCGGTAAACTACTACTACGGATGCCGAAATCTTTACATCGACGTTTAGCTGAGAATTCTGAACGAGAAGGCGTTAGTCTCAACCAGTATATTGTGTCTTTGTTGAGTGCGGTGGCATAATTAACAGCAAAGCAATCTTAGTAAATTTTCAGGTGATTTATAAATATTCAAAAAAGACTTCAGGCACTAATCTGAATTCCCCAGATTTCAAGCGAGAGATATCTATCCATAACGCTCTATGTTTATGATGTGGCGATTCTGAAAAAACTAAACTTTCCAGTTGATAAAATTTGGAATCAGCAAAGTCACATTGATAAAGCTGAATAATTTCATGACCTTGCTTACCATTAAATGTAAACAGATTCTCTATACAACCTAAATATTTAATATTCTTTAATTCTACCTGAATTTCCTCTTGAAACTCTCGTTCTAAGGCTGCGCGGCTGGTTTCGCCAAATTCGACACCACCGCCTAAAGCACGATAAAATGTTTCTTGTTTTACGGGATCGTAGCCTTCAGAAAGAAATATGCGATTGCCATTCCGAATTAGCCCCAAAGCTATTACCCGAATTTCGCCAGCTTTATTCATTTTTGTAACTAATTATCATAAATAGACTGAGGACGACTTTCGCTATCTTCAATAGGCCAATCTGGATTTTCGCCACCGATGTATAATTCTTCAATGGTCACATATTCCTGACTTAGCTGTGTGAGAGCGTTGATTAAAATATCCAGAGCGATCGCATCACTGGTTCCTAAGTCAAACCAACAACGTCCCCACTGTCCCTCATATTCAAACTCACCCATGTTGTGCATCAGTGCTACTAGGCTTTTGTCATAGCCTTGTTCATCATAATTCATGTAGCTGATATCGAGTCCAGTGTCCTGCACCTGAAGATTCTCTGCATTAAATGCACCCAATTTACCCAGATAAAACCAGGAATTGAAAACTTCTTCTACATATTGCTTTTCACGCGCAGAAGGATTTGTGCTGAATTTCAGCCAAATCCACACATCAAAAGGATTAATTTCGCGGAACTGAATCTCCATTTTGGTCTAATATCTCAATTACTCTTCTGGAAATAAGCATATCAAAGTAGGGAATGGAGAATGGGGCATAGGGGATAGAGAAAAAACTTAATCGCCAATGCCCAATTACCCAGGATTCTTCAGGCTAACAGCACTTCTGCGTTCGCGCTCAATTTGTTTGACTAAATCGCCTGGGAGTTGAGATTTTTTAGTCAATGCTTTGTCAAAATTAGCGATCGCTTCCTGGATTATCTGCTGGCTTTTTTCTTTTTGCCCCAGTTGTTTAAGGATTTGGGCTTTGAGATAATAAATTTCTGGATTATCGGATGTGGTTTTAATCGCCCGATTCACATACTCTAGTGCCTGTGGATACCTTTTTAAATCCCGGTAAGCAAGAGCAATACCCCGATCCACTAGATACCCAGGAGAAGCATTTTGTTCTAAGCGTCGAATTGCCTGATCTGGGCTAGCAAAAGGCAAATTAACCGCCAATAATAAATCCATATAACCCTTGATTAAATTCAGTTCTGGATCGTTGGCAGAAATTGCTTCGGCTTTATCTAAATATTCATAAACTTGTCGCAGCCGACTCAAGGCTTGGGGTACACCGTTGACTGTACCCTCACGGGTGATAACTACTGCACCTTCTAAAAAATGACCAACAGCAGTGTATAAATTACCACGCAATGGGTCGTTAGGAATCAGTTTTTGTCCTGTTTCTAGAGTTTTCTGACTATAGGTGTCAAGTTTAGCCCAATCCTTATTTCCGTATGCTAAAGATGCCTTCATAGCATAAGCTAGAGGTTCATTTGGCTCTTTGGATAGTGCTTGTTCCAGATAACGATCTGTTGCTGGATAGTTGCCCTGTTGAAAAATTGCTTTAAAAGCTGCTTCTGTTTGGTTGCCAATTTGATGAGGTTCGCGATTGCGAAATGGATCGCCAGCCAAAGAAGGATTTACCCACAAATTAAGTGCGATCGCACCTGCAAAAGCAGTCTGAGCAAAGGTAGTGAGTTTAGCAGACACTACTAATCGAGGCGAAGAAAACCTTTTAGTCATTTTAACCCTCAGAATAATTGCGGTTGAAATAGTTGTATGTGTTACTTAGAATGCAAAAATGGTTAATTTTAACTTGCCTCTGCTTCAACCAAAATTTTCTTATATATTGGTAATCTTTCCATCCTTCCAGGCTTGCTCTAGCCATTATTTAAGGCTTAGTCTGCCACAATGGAGAAAAAGTGCATAATTATTGCTGCTAAATTAAGGTGTTAATCCAGGTAATGCGCTATAAATTTTTCCAGAATTTTCCAGATACTCTCAGTGTAGCTAATCAGTAATTTGCTGACTTTTTGGTAATCTTAACAAATGCTTTATCTCCGAAATGTAAATTATCATCCGACAGCGTGCCCAACAGCGATTCTCAAATCGATCAATTTAGAATTAGCACCCCAGCAGCTAGGTCTGATTATTGGCCCGAGTGGTTCGGGTAAAAGTACCTTACTAGAAATTTTGTCGGGACTAGCCGAACCCACTACTGGCGCTCTTTTCTGGCGGGAACAAGAACTTCTAGCCGAACAGCTACAACAATTAGCCGGGTTGGTATTTCAGTTTCCAGAGCGACACTTTTGTGGTGGTTCGATTTTAGAAGAATTACGTTTAGGACATCCTGAGTTAGGGTCAGAACGAGTCAGACAGGCGCTGAGTGAGGTGGGATTAGAGCATTTATCGCTTTTTGCTGCTCCCCATGCTTTGAGTGGTGGTCAGCAACGACGTTTAGCTTTAGCAGTGCAATTAATTCGCCAGCCAAATTTACTGTTATTAGATGAACCCACAGCTGGTTTAGATTGGTCAATGCGTCGGCAGCTGGTAAATTTATTAGCAAAACTGAAACAAGATTGGACATTGTTGATAGTGACACACGATGCTGGGGATCTGTTAGCGATCGCAGACCGTTGCTGGACACTTAACCACGGCGAACTAGAATCAGTAGACCCAAAGACACTAGAATCCAAAGTTAAAGAACCTCTACCAACTGTGTGAGAGGGGACTAGAGACTGAGGATACAGGGGAGCAAGGAGACAAGGAGGACAAGGAGGACAAGGGGAAATTATTGAATAAGTCTCTCCCTTGTCTCCCCTCTCTTCCTTGTCTCCTTTGTCTCTTCTTCATACCCAATGCCCCCATGACAAATAACAAATGACAAATGACAAATGACAAATGACAAATGACAAATGACAAATGACAAATGACAAACTTATTGCCTGAAATGGCAGAAATCTGGCAGCAAACTCTCAATTGGCAACCAACTCTTCAACAGCAAGCACAATTTCAAAAGCTTTATGAGTTAATCCTAGAAGGTAATCGCCAACAAAATTTAACTCGGATTGTTGAACCCCAAGAGTTTTGGGAAAAACATCTCTGGGATTCTTTGCGAGGAATTGCATCTCTGTTATCAGGAAATTTCTCCTCTGCTTCTCCCGCTCTCATCGATATTGGTACAGGTGCGGGTTTTCCGGGTGTTCCAGTGACAATTACTGTACCTAATTGCACAATTACTCTTCTCGATTCCACTCGGAAAAAAATTACTTTGCTCGACAATATATTAAGTGAACTTGCCCTAACCAATGCCAAAACTCTTGTTGGTAGAGCGGAAGAAATTGGTCAGCATCCACAGCATCGACGAGCTTATAATATTGCATTGATCCGTGCCGTAGGGGCAGCCTCTGTCTGTGCAGAATATACTCTACCACTGCTCAAACAGGGAGGTTTAGCCATAATTTATCGCGGTAATTGGACAGAGGATGAAACAGCTGCTCTACAGAATGCTGTGATCCAGTTGGGTGGCGTCATTGAATCAATCGAACAATTTACAACACCCTTAAGTCACAGCATCCGACACTGTTTGTATTTGCGTAAAATAAGCACCACACCAGTTCAGTTTCCGCGTGCTATTGGTGTACCTACCCAAAAGCCTCTTTAACTAATTCGTAATTCGTAATTATAAAAGCTAGAGCAGCCCATACTGATTATAATTACGAATTACTTTGACAGGAGCGGAAGATAAATTTTTTATTTTTTGCTATCTTTATCGCCCCAATTTTTAAGCAAATTTACTTGCTGCTGCAAACCGCTTATTAATCTCATCCCAATTAATCACGTTCCACCAAGCGTCTAAATAATCGGCACGGCGATTCTGGTAATTGAGATAATATGCATGTTCCCATACATCATTACCCAGGATGGGATATTTACCTGCACTTAAGGGACTATCTTGATTAGCTGTAGTTGCCACTTCCAACTTGCCACCTTTGTTACGCACTAGCCAAACCCAACCACTACCAAAACGACCAGCACCAGCCTCGTTAAACTGTTTTTTGAAAGCTGCAAAAGAGCCAAAATTTTGATTAATCGCGGAGGCTATATTTCCTGTTGGTTCTCCTCCACCTTTCGGCTTCATAATTTCCCAGAACATTGAGTGGTTGACATGACCACCGCCATTATTACGTACTGTTTTGCGAATATCTTGTGGTACAGTGTCAAGTTTTTGCAACAGTTCTTCAACAGTTTTGCCTTTGAGTTCTGGGTGTTTGGCTAACGCTGCATTCAGGTTTTTCACATAAGTTGCGTGGTGTTTATCATGGTGAAATTGCATCGTTTTGGCATCGATGTGTGGTTCCAGTGCTTCGTAAGCGTAAGGTAAAGGTGGTAGTTGGATAGCCCCTGTTGTATTTGGCGTTGTATTTGCTGTTGTATTTGCTGTTGTATTTGCTGTTGTATTTGGTGTTGTATTTGGTGTTGTGTTGGAAGTTGCAGTGTTTCCCTGAGGAGATTTCTCTGCCGATGCACAAGCGTCTAATGCAAAAGCACCAACACCTGATGTAAGTAAAAACAAGAAATGGCGTCGATTAATAGTCATATAAGTTTTGCAGCGAATCTATTCAGTCTCTATTGCAGTTTTCATTTTCTTAGATTTTGGCTACAAAAAATTAGAAATTAGCGATTACTTCTGGCAGTTTAAAAAACTTTTTATAAAATTCTGTCCCCAGTTTTGGGATCGAATACAAACAACTGATTTAAATCGAGCTGTAGAGAAAGGCGATCGCCTGGACGAAGACGCATATCACCGCCTACCTGAATATTCAACATCGCCGCCGAACCAGGTAAACCAGCACGAATCAAAGTTTCTCTTCCCAAAGGTTCTACAACTTTAACTTCAACCGATAATAGTCCTGAGTTTTGAGTAGTGTTAGCGGTAGCGGGGGGTTCAACCCGTTCTGAGTCAGTGTTTATTTTGATATGCTCTGGACGAATCCCTAAATCAAAACTATGTCCCTGACGCAACTGTAATTTTTCATTTACAACTGCTGGAACCGCTAATAATTGTCCACTCACATCAAAACCATTATTTTGATAAATTGCAGGCAAAATATTCATTGGCGGACTGCCTAAAAAAGTTGCCACCATCTGATTAGCAGGACTTGCATAAATAGTTTGGGGATCGCCAATTTGTTGAATACGTCCTCGATTTAGGACGACAATTTTATCAGCCAAAGTCATCGCTTCAACTTGATCGTGGGTGACGTAAATAGTTGTAATACCTAATTGTTGATGTAACTGTTTCAATTCTGCTCTGGTATCATCGCGCAATTGGGCATCTAAATTAGATAAAGGTTCATCAAGTAAAAACACTTGGGGTTCACGAGCGATCGCTCTCCCTAATGCTACCCGTTGTTGTTGTCCACCCGAAAGTTGTTTGGGTTTACGATCTAGCAAGCGATCCAAAGAAAGCGATCGCGCCACATTCATCACCCGTTCTTGAATGATTTTTCGGTCAACCTTCCGCATTTCCAAGCCAAAGCCAATGTTTTGCGCCACACTCATGTGAGGATAGAGAGCGTAGTTTTGGAAAACCATCGCCACATCTCGTTGTCTGGCTGGGATATTATTCACCAAGCGATCGCCAATAAAAAGTTTGCCAGATGTAGCGGTTTCTAAACCGGCGATCGTTCGCAAAATTGTAGACTTACCACAACCCGATGGCCCGACTAAAACCCAAAACTCGCCATCAGGAATTTCAAAGGTAATGTCCTCTATTGCGGTGACGTTATTGAATCTACGCTTAATATCTTCTAGACGAACGTTTGCCATTATCCAATTTAATATTTTTAGTTTGGGATCTGCGGCAAGTAACCTCCAACTCAGTACTAGGGGCTTTTATCCGCCCCTTTTGAGGAACTGTGAGGCTGCTTTGCAAGTGCAGAAACTTGATTATCCTGCACAACTCTAATCAGAAATCTTAGATATCAAAATTATTTTTCTGGATTCTTCGACCAAGCTGGGTGAGAAAGTAAAGAAGCAAAAACTCGTACTCCCCGAAGTTGATTAGAAAGGGGTAAGTGACCTTTAGGCGCACTCAAATCCCAGGTAAACTCGTTAGGGTATCGCGTCCAGTTATTACCTGCTTTCCAGCCAATTTTTGGCCAGAAATTCTCCCAATTTTTACCCAAACTTAACCAGATTTCTCGCTGCACTGAAAAACCAAATTTACCTTCTGAGTAGACTAACCATAGGTTGTTAATGGTTTGTAAGTCAACAGCCGAGGTATTTTCTACCTCAGTAAAATACAACCATTTTCGTTGTACAGCCGTTGGCCCTGATAGTTCACACATTTTTTCGATGGTGATGCGATCGGCGGCTTGGAAGTCTTGAGCAGCGAGTAGCTGTTGCAAAGAATTGTAGTTAATCCCGCATTCTGATTTTAGAGGTACAATTCCCTCAGGAAAACAGGATCGTAGAAATTCTTTGGCTTGAGGTGCATCAGAGTTATAAAGGACTTGGTAAGCTTTGCCATCAACCCAAGTCGGTGGGTTCTCACGTCGTTTCAGTAAAAATTCCATCAACACGTCTAATCCCTCATTACCCAACTCAGCTAACTGTGGGATTATCTGTTGTTGGACTCTTTCAGACCCAGCGATTAACGGTTGTCGGAGGGAGTCGATGTCATTTGCAGGGCCTGATAAAATCATTGGGTCTGTCATGCCATTCTCGTTTTAGCGGTCAGTGAAAGAACGGTAAGCTATCGGGCATTCTCTAAAGTGAAGCACTGATAGCGAAAAGTAGTTTACTATTTTTGATCGTACAAAATTGCGATCGCTTCACTGAATCCCACACTTAATCCCCAAATAATGTACAAGGGGAATAGGGGGAAAATCTGCAGATTGGGGACTAGGGACTGGGGACTGGGGACTGGGGACTGGGGGAACATGGAGAAGAAGGGGGAATTATTGAAAAAATCACTCCATTGTCTCTTCCCAATACCCAGTCCCCAATGCCCAATACCCAAGCAAAGACATAGCAAAATATACAAGCCTGCCACATAAGGTTTTTTTGAATAGCAGCGTATCGATTAGGAGTGTGTGAACTATGTACGACAAGATTACCCCCCCCACAACTGGAGCAAAAATTACTTTCAAAAATGGTGAACCAATCGTACCAGAAAATCCAATTATCCCCTTTATTCGGGGCGATGGTACAGGTATAGATATCTGGCCTGCTACCCAAAAGGTGCTAGATGCTGCGGTAGCCAAAGCATACAAAGGTCAGCGTCAAATTAGTTGGTTCAAGGTTTACGCTGGCGATGAAGCTTGTGATTTATACGGTACTTACCAGTATTTACCTCAAGACACTCTCACAGCAATTGAAGAATATGGTGTTGCTATTAAAGGGCCTTTGACTACTCCTGTTGGGGGGGGAATTCGTTCTTTAAATGTGGCACTACGTCAAATTTTTGACTTGTATGCCTGTGTGCGTCCTTGCCGTTACTATGCAGGTACGCCCTCACCCCACAAAAATCCCGAAAAGCTGGATGTAATTGTTTATCGGGAGAATACAGAAGATATTTATTTAGGCATTGAGTGGCGACAAGGTAGCGAAATTGGCGATCGCTTAATTAAAATTCTCAATGAAGAACTGATCCCCGCCACCCCAGAACATGGGAAAAAACGCATTCCTCTTGATTCTGGTATTGGCATCAAACCCATCAGCAAAACTGGTTCCCAGCGCTTAGTTAGACGTGCTATCAAACACGCTTTGCTATTGCCCAAACACAAGCAACAGGTGACTTTGGTGCATAAGGGCAACATTATGAAGTACACCGAAGGCGCTTTCCGCGATTGGGGTTATGAACTAGCAACCAGCGAATTTCGCGCCTGTACTGTCACTGAACGGGAATCTTGGATTTTGAGTAACAAGGAAAAAAATCCGAATATTTCTTTGGAAGAAAACGCCCGCGAGATCGATCCTGGGTTTGATGCTCTCACTGAGGAGAAAAAAGCGCAAATTGTCAAGGAGGTTGAAACTGTTCTTAACTCAATTTGGGCAACCCACGGTGAGGGTAAATGGAAAGATAAGATTTTGGTGAATGACCGGATTGCTGACAGTATTTTTCAACAAATCCAAACCAGACCGGATGAGTATTCGATTTTGGCGACGATGAACTTAAACGGCGATTATTTGTCTGATGCTGCTGCTGCCATTGTTGGGGGATTGGGAATGGGGCCGGGAGCAAATATTGGTGATGCTTGTGCCATATTTGAAGCTACCCACGGTACTGCACCGAAACACGCCGGCTTAGATCGGATTAATCCTGGTTCAGTGATTTTGTCTGGTGTGATGATGCTGGAGTTTCTGGGTTGGCAAGAAGCCGCAGACCTAATTAAGAAAGGTTTAAGCGATGCGATCGCGAGTAGTCAAGTCACTTACGATTTAGCTCGGTTGCTAGAACCGCCAGTTGAACCTTTAAAATGTTCTGAATTTGCCGAGGCAATTATTCAGCATTTTGGTTAAATGCACTGGTGTCAACTTAAGTTTTGGCGAATTTTATTTGCAGGCCAGCTTCAAGTCTTTTAACCTAAGATATTGCAGCATTGTCAATTAGCTCTTTAGCTAGCCCAGAAATAAATTTCTGGACTAGCTAAAGTCAATTGAAAAAGAGGCAAGGGAGCTCTTAGCTCTTAGCAAAGGAGAAGGTTCAGATGGGGATTCGACCCCACCTTTTGGGAGAACCACTTATTAGAAGTGGGGGACGTAAGAACATATTCCGCTCCGCTTTCTCCGCTTTATGGCTCGACGTTGGGATCGTATCAGGTTCGGTTAAACACTTATAATACCTGTAGGTTGGGTTGAGGAACGAAACCCAACATTCTGCTTTTCCAAAGCTGTAGTAACAACAACTCCTTCTGTAGTTAATAACGTTTCAAGTGTGATAAGTAACGCTTAAGTTGTTGTTACCACGGCTGAAGCTGTGATTATCATTGCTGAAGGTGTTATAACTAATGCTTAAATTGTTATTAACTACAGCTGAAGCTGTAGTTAATAACGTTTCAAGTGTGATAAGTAACGCTTAAGTTGTTGTTACTACGGCTGAAACTGTGATTATAATTGCTGAAGTTGTCGTTACTGAACATCTTCAGAAACTGAGAATCAACCACGGTTTTCTAAGGGTTTCAGGCTCATTGTTAGAAAGATTTATTATCTTTAAACCACTTATCAAAACAGAATTCAGGAGTCAGGAGTCAGAAAACAGACAAGAATTTTGTACGAGTGGCGGATGAATAAACGGGTTTAAAACCCCCACCAAATCTAAGATTTGGTGGTCTATAATCAGTGGGGGATTCAGACCCGCCACTGATAGCGAGTCCACGAGCGTCTTGATTCTGACTCCTGAATTCTGACTTCTGAATTCTTCTTCAACGATAATTGTCTGTTCTGGCTTAGAGAAAGAAGGTTCGTCTCTCGACATATCTTTATCTTGACCAGTAAAGTCGCTTAATGATTTACACTACTTGCTTTAGCTGTGATTTTGCTAATTTATGAGGTGCGATCGCTCCATTCTCTGTAATGATGGCTGTAATCAACTCAGCCGGAGTCACATCAAAAGCTGGGTTGTAAAAATCTACACCATCAGGTGTGAGAATGGTATCACCAACTTGATAAATTTCTGTTGGATCGCGTTCTTCAATGGGAATTTTACTGCCATCAGCTAATTCAAAATCAACAGTGGAAAGGGGTGCAGCTACAAAGAAGGGTATATTATGTGCTTTAGCTGCGATCGCTACACTATACGTACCAATTTTATTGGCAGTGTCACCATTAGCAGCAATGCGATCGGCACCCACAACTACAGCATGAATCAAACCCTGTTTCATGCAATGGGCTGCCATATTATCAGTAATTAATGTCACTGGAATACCTTCTTGCACACATTCCCAAGCGGTGAGTTTTGCACCTTGCAAACGGGGACGGGTTTCGTCGGCAAATAAACGTTCTAAACGTCCTTCCCTCCAAGCAGAACGCACAACTCCTAAAGCAGTGCCATATCCAGCAGTAGCTAGCGCCCCAGCGTTACAGTGGGTAAGTAACGTTAGCTTTTCTGGGGTAGTAGGTAAAACCGCCAAACCATTGTCGCCGATCGCCTGACAGGTTTGCAAATCTTCAGCGTTGATTGCTTGGGCTGTTTGCAAAAGGATTTGCTCGATTTCTTCCACTGTTCCCAGCGTTTCGTAGGCAGTTTTCATCATCCGGCTAATTGCCCAAAATAAATTCACAGCTGTCGGACGAGTAGAACGCAACAACTGGGCTACTTTGTCTAAGTGTTGCAAAAATTCGTGGCGATCGCTTGTTTTAATTTCCCTTGCGCCAAGATACATTCCATAAGCCGCAGCCACACCAATTGCAGGCGCACCTCGGACAATCATGGTTTTAATTGCCCGCGCCATATCTTCACTGCGGTGAATTTCTACAAATGCATACTCGTTGGGTAAGCGGGTTTGGTCTATTAGTGACACTGCGTTGTTGTGCCAAATAACGGGATAAACCTGGTTTGTGGAAGGTGTCATAGAAAAAGGTAGTTAGTAAAGGAGCAATATTTTTTACTTTAATGCACCCTGATGACTCATTTTAAAAACTCCAGAACTGGCAGTTACGAAAAAAAAGTCTGCTTTTAATTTTATTACGATTGGTGAAGGGAATTAAATAGGAAAGTTTTGCTAAATTTGAAGTTGCGATCGCCCGAATACAATCTTCTTTTACTTAGTTAGTAAGCTGTTTCGCATTTTATTAGTATGATTCTGACTTTTCACCTCATCAAGAAAAACTAATGCAACACCTAACTCCCTAGTCGCTCTCCGCTTCGGAGAGGGGTTAGGGGAAAGGTTATTCCAAGATTACTGAATTGGTGTTCTAGACAATCAGACTGAAATTGCTACTATTCAGAGTAATACCAGGATTTCCTAAACTGGCAAACTCAAATACTGTTCCTGTACCCAGAAGATTGCCATCCCGATTATAGAATAGGCTGCCACTACTTTGGCTAAAGACAATACGCGCCTTACTAGCATTGACAGATTGATTGTTAGTGACAACTGCAAAGTCAGTTAAAGCTTGACCCACGTTATTAGTAACAGTATTAAAGGTGGTTTTACTCAGCACAATCTGGTCTTGTCCCGCTTCAAACTGAGTGATATTATCAACACCTAAGCTTGTGCTAAAAACTCCATTACTTTGGAACAGATATTTATCCTTCCCTGTTCCACCAGTGAGAATATCATTGCCCAGTCCTCCTAAGAGTTGGTCATCACCATTACCTCCCTGGAGGGTGTCATTTCCGTTACCGCCAATCAGAGTGTTATTCAGTGTATTACCAGTGAGAAGGTCATTGCCTGTGCCACCCGTTGCATTTTCGATGACGTTGTTGGCAGAGAGAATGAGTTTGAGATTGCTATTAATCGTTTGCGAGGTGGTTACACCTAGATTTACGTTGACGGGAACTGTAGTACCGCTAAAGTTAAGAGTATCAGTACCACCTGTTGTGGTTTCTATAATTGTGTCGGTTCCCAAGGCAGTATTAGCTAGGAAAGAATAGGTATCATTTCCTGCTAACCCTTGGAGTCGGTCATTTCCGTTACCGCCAATCAGATTGTTATTCAGTGTATTACCAGTGAGAAGGTCATTGCCTGTGCCACCCGTTGCATTTTCGATCGCGTTGTTGGCAGAGAGAATGAGTTTGAGATTGCTATTAATTGTTTGCGAGGTGGTTACACCTAGATTCAGGTTGACGGCAACTGTAGTACCGCTAAAGTTAATAGTGTCAGTACCACCTGTTGTGGTTTCTATGATTGTGTCAGTTCCCAAAGCAGTATTAGCTAGGAAAGAATAGGTGTCATTCCCTACCCCACCAGACAAAGTATCATCACCCAAACCACCTTCTAAACGATCATCCCCTTGTTCACCAAACAGAACATCATCACCACTAAATCCTCTGAGGGTATCATTACCTAAACCGCCAAATAATTGATCTGCATAATAGGTATTACCATCAATAGTCTGAGCCAGGTTAACAGTATTCAAAATGAAATCTGTGGCTTGCAGTTGGCTAGGATTGATGCCATTGAGTTTTAGTTGGGACGAATAACCACCAAAAAAAGTTGTAATCAAAGCATTGTCTTGACCGTCATTAGTAATCAGTTTTTGCAGCGTATTCCAATCACCAATATTGAGACTTCTGACATCAATTTTGTCCTGTCCTCGGACGAAATCAATGACTAGATCATTTTCTTGAGAGTATGCCAAGTTAAAAACATCATTCCCCGCCCCACCAGACAAAGTATCATCGCCCAAACCACTTTCTAAACGATCATCCCCTTGTTCACCAAACAGGACATCATCACCACTAAATCCTCTGAGGGTATCATTACCTAAACCGCCAAATAATTGATCTGCATAATAGGTATTACCATCAATAGTCTGAGCCAG
>NZ_JBALDJ010000060.1:0-27847 GCF_036917415.1 Nostoc sp.
GTTCAGCCTTTAATGACAGTAATCTGCTGTCGGGCTGGACTAGTTATTTACGGACTGATTACCGTGATTCACTAGTCAACGAATCGCACCATATCTACCTTTAAAGATGCAGCGCAGAAACTGACTGGCTGTTGTTCCTTGGTGTTCTCACCCTAAGTTATGTATTGGCTTAAGAACGAGTCACACATGCGTTTACTCTGGTAGGAACTGCACGTCATATAATTGAAGATGAAAAATACTAGGCTCTAAATAAACTCATAACTCAAGATATAAACATGGAGTACGCAATCCTGGTCTATGAAAGCGAAACCAATTTTAGCAATCGCACTGATAAGGAGAGAGATTCCTATTGGGGTGCTTTCAGAGCTTACTCACAAGCTCTCGCTCAAGCTGGCATTGTTGCTGGTGGTGCCGTGCTATATCCAGGTGATGCTGGTACAACAATCCGATTGCGTGATGCTCAACAGCAGGTTCAGGACGGACTCTATGCCGAAACCAAAGAGCAACTCGGCGGCTTCATTCTCGTGGATGTACCGAATCTTGATACAGCCCTTGATTGGGCCGCGCGCTGTCCTGGAGCATCTGACGGCGCAGTTGAAGTGAGACCTATCGTCATGATGGGTCAAGGCTAATGCAAGATGTAGACGCACGTCGAGCTGCGGAACTCACAGCGCGCAACTCCTACGGACAGTTAGTTGCCTACTTGGTTGTGCGAACTCATGATCTAGCTGCTGCGGAGGACGCTCTCAGCGATGCGTTCCTCGCTGCCCTAAAAACCTGGCCAGAAAACGGAGTCCCTGACAATCCTGAAGCATGGCTCCTAGTGAGCGCGCGGCATCGCCTCATCGATAACGCACGACATGCAAAGGTTAAAGCTTCAGCAGCCAATACACTCAAGCTGATGTTTGTTGAGGTGCAAGAGTCGGCATCTCTGGAAGTTATGTTTCCAGATGAGCGACTAAAGTTGCTCTTTATCTGCGCGCATCCAGCTATTGAAGCTAGTATTCGCACGCCTTTAATGCTGCAAACAATACTCGGTCTCAATGCTGCCGAGATTGCCTCAGCTTTGCTCATCGCACCAACGACGATGAGCCAGCGGCTAGTCCGTGCGAAAGCCAAAATTCGAGATGCTGGTATGGGCTTTGAGTTGCCAGAAGCTAAAGATCTACCGATACGACTGGATGCGGTACTTGAGGCAATCTACGCTGCTTACAGCAATGGGTGGGAGAACGTCACTGGGGTTGATCCACGGGGTAAGGGACTAACTGAAGAAGCAATCTGGCTGGCGCGCGTGTGCGTAGATTTATTACCGACAGAACCCGAGGCTCGGGGGCTGTTGTCCCTTATGCTTCATTGTGAAGCACGTCGTGATGCGCGTCGCACAGCGAATGGTGCTTATATTCCGCTTTCGGAACAAGATGTTAAGCTTTGGTCTCAGTCAATGTTAGAGGAGGCGGAGCGAGAACTTACCCAGGCGGCAAAATTCAAGAAGCTAGGTCGCTTCCAGCTCGAAGCAGCTATTCAATCGACACACGCCCAGCGTGCAGTGTCTGGGCGCACCGAATGGGAAACACTAGCACTATTATATGAAGGGCTGATTCAACTTTCACCAACACTAGGCGCATTGGTCGGTCATGCTGCAGCGATTGCAGAGGTGAAAGGGTTGGAACAAGGTTTAGCCCTCCTCACAACTCTTCCCCTGGAATTAGTCAGAAGCTATCAACCCTATTGGGCACTCAGCGCTTACTTATTCAAACGTTTAGGTCAGGAATCCCAAGCCAAGGAGGCTTATGCTCGTGCCATCGGTTTGGCAGAAGATCCGGCTATACGTGAGTTTTTATTGCGCCAATCTCTAGCAGATAGCAAAGGGGAACTAGTTTAAACGGTAGAAATCAGTTGGTGTAATTAAAATGGTAAATTTTACTTATTCCCTTCCTACTTCTACTAATCCACTCCGTTCGTAACTAGCAGGAGTACGATGTGGCGCTCAAGCAGCGAAGCAGTCTGACTTTTTGGGTAAGTGAGGAAGTAATTGAACAATGGCGCAACGAAAAGAAAACAGGACGGAGGTAGGCTCTAATTATTAGAGTGACGTGGCGATGCCTTCAGCAACCCGAAGCGCCCATGAAAATTCCTCTTACCCATTCTCTATTTTCAAGACTAGCGCTCTTCCATCACTCTGGTCAAAGAAAAATTTCAGCCAACTTCTAAACAAGCCAGAGATACTGGGTTTGAAGCTTTATTTTCTAACATTATGGCTAAAATCCTCTTTTTTCCCTGAAAGTCTTGTGTAGCAAGGATTATTGTTTTATTCTCTGTCGAGAGTGATTAAAAAGCGCTAGAGAGGAATGCATCGCCGAGTGTATAGTCCCCTCTCGACGTGCATCCATCAGACTCTTTTAACCTCTGGGTGGTGCGGTTTTCTGCCAAGCCGGCAACTGCTCAATCCGAGCATACCAGGTGCGGATGTGAGGATAGTTGTCTAAGGGGAAGCGCCCCGGCACTGCATAAGTCAAAGCGCTAGCAACCGAAAAATCAGCCAACGTTAGGGTGTTGTTGACCAGAAACTCGCGCTCTGCCAGATAGGTATTCAACATAGTCGCTTCCTTATGGAATATCTCGGTTGTACGTTGTACCACTTGAGGATCGGCATCGCCTAATTGCAAGAGCTGTTTGACAAAATTCTCGTATTGCAAAGGTTGACACGCTGGCATCCAATGGGTTAGCTCCCAGCTTTGCCAGTGCGTGATATCGGCACGGCTCTTGATATCCTCAGGCCAGAGAGAGTTGGGAACTTGGCTTGCTAAATATTGCATAATAGCGGTTGATTCCCAGAGAATAAAGTCTTCATCTTGCAAGACCGGGGTACGTCCAGTGGGATTTAACTTCAGAAACTCTGGTGTGCGTTGTTCGCCTTTTTCCAAATCGATTAACCGGAGGTCGAAGGGGAGTTCGAGGTGGATTGCAACTGCATGGGCTTTTCGCGTATTGGGAGAGGGTGGAAAGTAATATAGCTTCATACAAATTCTCCTATTCCTAATTCATGGGTAACAAAGGTCGTACTTCAACGCCGCAACTACTCGCACCGGGACAGCGTGCTGCCCAATCGAGTGCTACATCCAGATTTGGAACATCGATAATAAAGAAACCACCGAGTTGCTCTTTGGTATCAGCGTAGGGGCCATCCTGGACTTTCTGTTGTCCATCTTTTAAACGGACTGTTGTGCCAGTGTGTGCTGGATGTAATTCCGCACCGCCAGCAATTACATTAGCCTCAGCCAAGGCTTGCGAATAGGCATTGTAAGCTGCTTTGTGGCTATCACGGTTAGCAAAATCTTGTTCTGTCTCATAAACCAAAATCGCGTACTTCATGTTTATACATCCGTAACAGGTTTGATCAAAGCACAGAAGGATTCTAATTCCATGCTTTCTAAATCTATGACGCTCGAAGAGCAGCAATTTCGACAGAGACTACAAATCTTTTTTTGTGATCACTTTTGTATTAACCCAAGTTGCTAGTTATGCGATCGCTAGCGCTTCGGGGTGGTGTATGGGGTCAGTATGTATAATAAAATCCCCTCCAGGAACAAAAACGGAGGGGAAGATGTTAAACGAAATAATTGCTATTTATGCTATCACTGATGACTTGTTGAAAGTGATTGGGCATTATGAAGATGGTCGCAGAGAGATGAGTGATGCGGAAATTATGACAACGGCACTGGTTGCAGCAAGGTTTTTCAGTGGTAATCAGAGCGCGGCTTGTAACTATATGAAAGACTATAATCTGATTTCTAAAATGTTAGAAAAATCACGTTTTAACCGACGATTACACGGGATCTCGATGCTGATGAATAATTTATTTCATCAAATAGGGATGATACTAAAAGAAAGTAGTAATTGTACGGAATATCTTTTAGACTCATTCCCTGTACCAATCTGCCTGCGATAATATTCGCATCTTCAATGTAAAAATGGTCAAATCAGAGGATTACAGAGGTTACATAGCTTCAAAAAAACGCTATTTCTACAGGGTTCGAGTTCAGTTATTAACAACTAAAAATGGTATTCCAGTTGAGTTTGTATTCATTCCTGGTACTGCTTCTGATGTACGTGCGTTGAATGCTTTACCATTAAATTTGCCACCTGGGAGTGAAGTGTATACTGATTCTGCATATACTGACTATACTGCGGAGGATGACCTTCAACAAACAAGTCAAATTCCTTTAAAAGTTATGCGGAAGAATAACTCTAAACGCAAAGACGAGGCGTGGAATCAATACATTAAACAATGTCCTCGACATTATATTAGACCTCTTGCAAAAAAATTTTGTGATAAGGTAGGGGGTTAACTAAATCAAAGGTAAATTTAGCCTATCTGAAGTTCGTAGTTATAAATCCCAGCAATTAAGTGACAGCGCTCTTCCATTACGTTTGCGGCGATTGCGGTAGCGTTGACCCAAAATCCGAAAAACTTTTAAACGTCGATTGATATGTTCAATCACGACACGACGACGAGCTAATGTCCGGTTGGATTGCTTTTGTTCTTTAGTTAACTTACCTCCTCTGGGTTTTTTCTGAGGCAAACAACTATTAAAATGTAGCTTGGAAATCCCTTGGTAGCCACTGTATTCTAGGCTTTCTGTATCGGAGTGAAAATGTATCTTACTATCTAAAAATAGCTTGTAGTCATGCTTGCGACCATAACCGTTGACAACACAACGAATTTCCAGTGTTGCCAAGTCAATTATCAATTGAGATTTGAGCGTATGTCGTTTTTGTTTCCCACTATAAAAACGTTTCTGTCCGTGTTTAGGACGCTCAATTTGACTCTCGGTTACATCCATCACAGCCGTTTTCGGTTTCTGTGATCAGGTCAACAACGACTTTTTTCCTCCTAACCGAAACTTACCAGAACTGATTAAGGTGCTTTCAACCCAATGAACTATACGGCAAACCGTTGATTCAGATACTTGCCAGTCACTAGCAATATGGAAGTAAGTTCGATATTCTCGCCAATATTGTAAGCAAACTAAAGCTTGGTCTTCCAAGCCTAATTTGTTTGCTCGTATCGCATAGGTAGATTTATTTAAACTACAAAACCCCCTACTCTACCATAAAATAATTTTGCAAGAGGTCTATTGAGACAGTGCTTAGTGCGATCGCATGTGCTTTTACCAAATCAATTCATGCGGTCACTTATAATGGGTTTTTACTGAAGGTAAAAGCATTTATTTTTGCTTTTACGCTCCGAAAAACATTTTTATAAAAAGTTAAATTTAATACCTTAGTTCCAGTTAAGACTCTTCATTGGAAGTAAGTGTGAGTGACGGTTGCGCTTCGCGCAACCGCGCTTATTGCCATTAGCGATCCCCTCAAAGGGACGACTCTATTTGAGGCGATCGCATCAATCTCAGAGTGCAAAGCGCTCGAACCCAGATAACCCGCAACTTGGGTTATTAGGCTTTTATTCTCTCGACAGTTGGCTAAAAAACGGTTGTATTGCTTATGACCATTAGTTAACTTGCCTCTCCAGGTTTCTTTTTCGACAAGCAACAATTCCTATGTAATATTTTTCCCATAAACGGAATTTACCTAAACTAACTAATGTGCATAACTTTCTTGACTAAAAAAAGATTATCTTTTTGCGAAGGATGGAAGTTTGTTCTGAAATATTCAAGTGAGTGCAAGAATACTTTGAAGGCAAATTTTTCTTTTGTAAAAAAGAACTGTATCATTTCCTGCCAAACTTTGATATCCAGAAGCTTTTTATCCTGATATAGCATCATGACTAAACCCAGGTTAACGAAACCTAAAACAAAGGTATAGGCTATGAGATTACCTAGCAGACGAATTAGGTAACTTTTGGTTACATTTTGAAAAACATCATACGCGACTGTTTTATGCTCAATTTCTTCAGCAGAATGCCACTCAAAAAGCTCTTTCAGTCTTGGTTCTGCTTCTGTAAATAACTCCTCTCTCAAGATCAGATCAGCTATAGCATTTGTAAAATGTTCAACTCCTGCGATCATGGCTAACTTGAACTTGGTATTCAGTTGATTTTCACAAACTTTAAAAAGAATAAACCGCAGAAAGCGAAGATAGGTATCAAACTTATAACCTTGCTGGCGTAGGTTATTCCAAAATTTCTCATGCTGAACAGCATGTTGTGCTTCTTGACCAATAAACGCTAAAGCTTCTTGTTTAAGTTGGGGGTTATCAATGTGCTTTAATTGTCGTTTTACAGTCCGAAGCATGAATTGCTCGCCATCAGGGAACAAAAGTGTGATGCTGTTAAAAAAGTGTGTTTTGAAGGGACTATTACCATACCAGTACCTGCCAATTGGCTCGGCAAAATCAAAATTCATCTGCCGTACAGTTATTTGAGACATAAGAATTTATGCTCCATAGATAGTTTTTAGAATCAAACTTATACAGTAGATTTATACAGCCATTGTTACCAAATTTTCTAGTTTTTGATCGAGTATTTGCGCCACCTTCAAAATCTCCTCGTTCTGGAATTGACCTAGCAATGATGAAGGCTTGTCATAAGTAACATGAGTCTTACCATCAAAGTCTTCGTAGACAAACAGTCGCAATGGGACGTAAAGTCCAACCCCAGGATTTTGTTCAAACATTTGGTTAGCTATTAGTGGGTTTCCAATTATATAGAGCTTGGACTTATTGCGTTTGCCAGATTGAGATGTCAGTAATCCACCCAGTTCAAAATCTACCAAGATTGTGAAGCCGCTTTTCCCAACCATTGACTCAACTGCACTTTTGACCTGATCAAACGATTTATTTGTGTCTAATCTTTTTAACTGTCTAAGGAGTGTGTTGTCAGCTGGGCTGGCCATGGTTTCGATTGTACTTGTGACTTGATCGAATGATTTGTCTGAAGAGACAATGACGCAAGTTCCTGTGAAATTGACATTTGTCATGGAATTAACAGTTGTCACTCGTTTCTCCTTATTCTGACCGATTTTATCGTTTTAAGAAGCTTTGGCAACAGCTACCAAATCATCTACTACTAGATAGACCCGGTAGAATTGCCAAACTTTGGAATCTGATATTGCTTTGTTGGTTGGAAAATTCTTTGGGGCTTTATTTAATATGTCATCTGGTGTGGCATTTTCCATACCGCTGAGAACTTCACTAGCCATTTTTGTGTATCCGGCTCCATTACCAAGTAGTTCACGAAATTTGGCAGCGCAAGCTGCTGCCCTAGCCAATGCAAACCGATAAGAGCCGGCTGCTGTTGCTAGGGCTTCTAGGGTTGCACGTTCAGCACCACCAATAGAGGCGCAAGCGTATCCAACACCACCCCAAAGGTCTGCCTGTCTTGTAGGAGGAAAAGCTGCGATCGTTTGTGAAATATGAGTAATATCAGCACAGTTCACCATCCAAATACTGCGACCCAAACCTTGGTCAAAGATGTGGCGAGTGTAGCCAGAAAATTGCTCAGGAGGCGTTGCTGTAGCATCAAGAAAGTCTCGCCAGTGAAACATCCCATGTTGAAAGCCATAGCCATCGATTATCGGCCAAACTTTCACAAGATCGCTTGGTTTTAAATACCGCTCGATAGGCAACCGACCCTTACCTAGCATCAAACCCACTCCTAAATAAACCATAGTCTGATAAGCTGGACTAGCGCCTGCTAGAAAGTTCTCGACTCGATTTTGCTTGCTGGGTGCGACTAAATCCTGTTGAGAAAGACCTATGCCTATCCCCTCTAAGGCAAATCCGAACAATTCGGTTTCAATTGAATTTAATTTGTCTACGAGTACCTTTCGTTCATCACTAGCAAGCGCCGCTTGGTGGGTCTGCCACATAGCATTCGTAACTTGAAAAAATCGCTGCTGCATTCTGTGATCGTCTGTTCTAACCCCACGTTCTATCCAAGTATTTGTCAAAAGCGTCATCACAGTATTGATTTGTAGCTGCCAAGAGTCTTGTTGCATTTCGATTCTCCTTTTTGATTAGTAAATTTTTTGTCACAAAAGCCTTTAGCTGCTGAACCCGAAAGCATTTGAGATTTTAGATTAAAAGCCTTTGGCAAAGGGTGATTCCAGCAATATTAAACAGCACCACCTGTACTCTTTTTGCGTGAAACTATTAAGTTGATGAAGCAATTGTGCTAGGCATCGCTAGATGCGCTCGGTAATGCTGCCAAACTTCTTGCTCTGGTATCGCTGTGTTAGTCTGAAAGTTTTGAAGAGTCTTGTTGATATTCTCAGCGACTGCATTAGGTCTCATTCCCGACAGAACCTCACAAGCTAATTCTGTATGTGCAGAATAGCTGCCAATTCGTTGACGAGACTTGGCGGCAAAAGCTGATCCTTGAATCAAAGCAAACTGATAATGTCCTGCTGCTGTCTTTAAGGCTTCTAAAGTAGCACGTCCCACACCACCAGAATAAGTGCAGACGAAACCAATGCCACCCCACAAATCTGCCTGCCTTGTAGGAGGGAAAGCTCCGATAGTCTTTGGGATACGGGTAACATCAGCACCGTCTACAAACCAAATGCTGCGACCCATACCTTGGTCAAATACACGGCGAGCATAGCCAGAAAGATGCTCAGGCATAGCTAAGTCATCGAGATATTTTTGCCAGTGGGATAAACCATGTTGAAAGCCATAGCCATCAATGACTAACCAAAGCTTTGTTGGGTTAAGTTGTGATATGTATGGCTCTAGAGGCAAGGGAGGCTTGCCTAACATTAAACCTACCCCCACATATACGAAGTGTTCATAAGCTGCTCCCGAACCTGCTACGAATGCCTCAACTCGATTCTGCTTGCTGGGTGCAAACAAATCCCGGTGAGTTAGACCCATGCCTACCCCCTCGAAGGCAAATCCACGCAACTCATCTTCAATTCCATTCAGTTTGAGTATAATTGCCTCTACTTCATCACTAGCGATCGCAGCTTGAAATCCTTGAAGCAAAGTGCCACGGATTTGTCGAAGTCGCTGCTGCACGCTAGGACTAATCGTTGGAATCCCACGTTCAGCCCAAATATTCACTGGTAAGGTTTTATCTTCATTTAATTTTGTTTCCAAAGCATCCTGTGCCATCTTGATTCTCCTTTTTTAGTAGTTAATTTCAGTATCAAAAAACCTTTCTCTATTCAAGCTTTCAGAACCGCAAGAGAGCTATCCTGCTTTAGTTCTTCATTAATTGCCCTCAGTTTAATAAAAGATATCTGCCCTAGTAGTCCAATAGTCTGCCTCAGCAAACCAATACTGCACAAACTCAGCTTTTCAATTCCCCAAACTCGCTCCCACTTATGTATTAAATCTTGAATTTGGCGATCGTAAGTAGATAAAAAATATTCTGTTCTATCCAACAGATTGCCCTTAACTAAACCTTGAACGACAAAATCAGCAGCAATTTCCCCACTATTCATCCCGATCGCTACTCCATTGCAAAAGAATGGATCAAGAAATGCTACTGCATCTCCAACAATCAAAAATCCATTGCCTGAATACTTGTCAGATTCCCAGTCATAATTCATAACTGCTTGCGTCGGTATCACTTTTTTAGCTACTTGTATAGCCTGAGAAAGCGGCTCCCAACAATTGACAGCTTCCTGGAATACATTTTCTAAATTCCTCGCACCACTTCTAGCTTTTTCTTCCCATAAAACAACCATTACACTGACTCGTTCATTAGGAAGACGCATAACCAAGACATAGCCTCCATCAAGACTAATAACCAAAATTCCGTCATCGGGAATCAACTTAGTCAAGCTCTGTCCAACAAAATGGCAAAAAACTGCCACATATTCATCGGGTTTTTTTCTTGTCGCCCTCAAACCTAAACGCTGTCCCAATGGTGTCAGCTTGCCTCTGGCATCAATAACTAGCTTTGCTCCATATTCACTATAGCCATCAGAACTGTAGCACTTAACACCAGTTAAGCGATCATCAGTGAAAACAAAATCTTTCACTACAGTGTTTGGCAAATATTTTACTCCACGACTCACAGCATTTTCTATTAAAACTTGCTCAAAAACTGCTCGGTTAAGCCCCATTCCATTATGGTTATTCTTCAATATTTTCGGTTCAATTTCAATTTGATAATTGAAACTTTCATTGGTTGAGATCAGCCGAACTTTCTTTGGCTCTTCAACTGCACTTTGAATTTTTTTCTCAATGTTAAGCCGTACCAGCAGATCATAGCTGATACCATAGAAGGTTTCTGGAAGTTGGATAAATTGTTGAGTCCTTTGCTCAACCATCAATACATTCAATCCATTTCCTGCTAATAAATTAGCTGTAGTCAATCCCGCTGGGCCTGTACCAACAACAATAACATCATAAACATCGCTCACCATATTTCCCTTCCTAACTTCGTCAATATAATAACTAATAGAACCAAAGATATAATTCAGATGCAGTGGTTGATTATCTGAGATAAAATCTGACTTTTAAACTAATTCCCAACGCAGACTATTAAATCAAAACCCCTTTGAAATCCAAATTCCGTGAAACCCGTAAGGAATTCGCTGAGGGAGGAGAATCCGCGCCAGAGGTTCATCTGTTAAATCTTGGGCATTCACTACTATCAACTCAGAGGTTTTTTTAGCCGAGTCGTAGACAAAAGTCAACAACCATCCATCATCCTCTTCAACACTATTAGGCCGAGGAACAAATACTGCCTCTCCACCGTAGCGGTCTGATCCAAACTCATGGAATTGAGAGTAACCGCTGGCGAAGTCATACTTAAGCAATCCGTCAAAAGTAAAAAGCGGTGTTTGTTCAGATACCATTCTTGCTGTATAGCCGTAGCGATTCTGTCTTCCTAACCATTGCTGATTCAGACTTGGAAATTCTGATGGCAAATTATCAATTCTCTCTGACTGCACCACACCTGTACGCAGATTAAATCGCCAACAATGCAGACAAGGTTTATCTTCCTGGCTACCATTTAGCTTTGTCTTTGTGGGTACATTTAGAGCCTTGGCATCATTCGCCCGACAGGCGAGTAAGACAACTTCTTCTCCAATTTCATATGCATTCAGAGTATGCAAAATGTAGCAGGTAGGAACTTCAAACCAGCGAATATTGTTGTTATCTCCATAACGCGGAAGAATACCAATTCGACTAGTAGAATCCGCCTCAAACATATAAGCTGGTTCCCTTCGTTGCAGCCTTTCTATCCTAAACGTCAGGGGTAAATCCATGAAAAGTGTGTAGTTTTCAGTGATGGCAAAATCATGCATCATCACCCCTATTGGTAGCTTAATGGGAACTGTTTTGAGTATCTTTCCCCCAGATGAAACAACGCTATATTGTAGATAGGGTGGTTGCAGCAAAGAATAGCCGAAAAACATCATCTCACCAGTTATCGGATCAATTTTGGGGTGAGCCGTGAAAGGAGAAGTTAGTTGACCATTATAAGTGTATGGCCCAATTGTATTTAGGTCAGGCAACTCAATTTTGTATGGTTCTCCTCCTTCCCAAAGTGCCAAGAGATGACCCGCATGCCACACTAACGCAGTATTTGCAGTATTCTTGAATGGACTAAAGAGGTTATTAGTCGGATTATTTAGCTGTGGTGGTTCCAACAGACCAGTCCAAATAGCTCGACCAGCCTTATGTTCCATTTTAAATCCCCGTGTCTGCACATAGGAATTGCGGTAAGCAGCTTTACCATTGCTAATCTGTATTTCATGCAACATCCCATCCCCATCAATCCAGTTGTAGCCCCCTATAGGTGCAAACCGGGGATTAGGACCATTGCGGACAAATACTCCAGATAAATCGGGAGGTAGCTTACCTATTACTGGTAAGTTATTAACAGTGATTTCCGTTTGTACAGGAGAAAAGTTTCCACTAAGATAAGAACTAACTGTTGTTGTAACCATTGCTTGCTCTCTTAAATAGGTAAAGATTATTGGGACTACTTTTTTAGTAGTTTTCAACTTCCAAATCAGTAAATTAATTTGGCTAATTTAGATAGGAATGTCAACTTTTTAAAACAGCTTTTATTTTGTAGTTAGTGCTATTTTTTTTGTGGATAGGGAGGATATCTCCATTTCAAATCCAGAAGAAAAGATTTGTTTAATACTCCTCTTTGGTAAGAAAAGGTATCAAAACCAGCTTTACCATGATAACGACCAAAACCGCTAGCTCCAACTCCGCCGAAAGGTAAACCTGGGACAGTCAAATGCATAACAGTCTCATTGATACAAACACCACCTGATACAGTTGACTGCAAAACCCACTCTTGATTTTTTTTATTGCTAGAAAAGAAGTATAAAGCTAGTGGTTTTGGTTGTTTGTTAACAAGCTCAATCGCTTCTGATAGCTCGGTGTACTCAATAACAGGTAAAATAGGCCCGAAAATTTCTTCTTGCATGATCTTATCTTTCCAAGAGACTTGATCTATGACAGTAGGAGCAATGTAGAGAGTCTCTAAATTAGTATCTCCTCCTACTAAAGTTTTGCCATCTTTTAGCAATTCAGAAAGACGATAAAAATGTCTTTGATTGATTATCCGTGCATAGCTATGGCTTGTTGATGGATCGTCACCATAAAATTTTTGTATTTGTTCTTTGATGCTATTCAACAAATCTTTTTTAATCTTCTGGTTGACTAAAAGATAGTCAGGTGCAGTACAAGTTTGACCTGCATTGCTGAACTTTCCCCAAACAATTCTTTTTGCCGTGTACTCAATGTGAACACTATCATCGACAATACAAGGACTTTTGCCTCCTAGCTCAAGGGTTACTGGAGTTAGGTGTTGCGCGGCGGCTGACATGACAATTTTGCCAATCTCAGTTCCTCCAGTAAAAAAGATATGATCGAAACTTTCTGATAAAAGTTCTTTACTAGTTTCTACACCTCCTTGAATAACAGTAATAAAAGATGGATCGAAACTTTTTTGGATAATATCAGCTATAACTGTAGAGGTGTGTGAGGCAATTTCTGATGGTTTTAAAATAGCACAATTTCCAGCAGCGATCGCCCCTAGTAAAGGAGTAAAAATTAAGTTAAATGGGTAATTCCAAGGGCCTATAATCAGGACTACACCCAGAGGTTCATGAGAAAACTTCGCTGACGATAGAAACTGATGAAATGGAGTAGGAATTTTTTGGGTTTTTGTCCAAATTTTCAGATTTTTGATAGCATATTTAATTTCATTTAAAACTCCGATAATTTCAAAATATGCTTCAAATCCTGGTTTGTGTAAATCAGCTTTTAAAGCTTGAATGATGTTATCTTTATTATCCTCAATTGCTTGCTTTAATTTTTTTAGTTTTTCAATTCTAAACTCAACATTTTTTGTTTGCTTAGTCTGAAAAAACTGTCGTTGTTTGCTCACAAATTCGCTAATTTTACTCTGAGTCATCATAGCTTTTATCCTCAGTTAAACCAAATAAGTAGCAGAAATATTTATCAATAAGTAAGAGGATGTTTGAAAAGTTGCAAAGTAGACTATAGAAGTCCTAAATCATGCGTGATAATTTGAGATTGTTGTTACCCCCTCAGATCGGGGGGTGAATTTTCTTACAATTCATTTAGGATTGCTATTAAGCACAGCAAGTAAATCAGTCGGCGTCAAAATTTTTAGTTGGAATCAAGCAAGAGGCAAGAGGGTAAAAGCCCTAGTTTATCTTTCAATACAATAGCTTGGTTTTATTGTGCCAACCTACTTACTGCTTTTTAACACTTTAGTGCAGCATTTCATTAATTCGTAGTGAATTCTCTGCGTCCCTCTGTGCCTCTACTCTGCGGGAAGGCGAAGCGCCTATGTATGCGTTTAAATTTCAACCCTCAATTCGCCACGATTTTATGCAAAGCTGTACTTAGCTCTACTGACCTGACTATAGTTAAACTTGAGGTGAGACTAGCTCTGGAGCTTTTGATACATTTTTGCTATTAGATTGTAAGGATTGTTCGGCTAGCTTTTGTGTCCAAGGCTGCAACTCAGGTTGGTATCGATAACTCTTGAATTCTTCGGTTGCCTCGGCAATAATACTGTTAGCTGCCAAGCCTCTAGTCTTAAACCGGAAAATCAAATCATCCAATGCACATTCACCAGATGCTTTTAGTAAATTGAATACGTGGTAAAGATTTCGCGGTGATAACAAGCCTCTAATCCCAAAACCTTTCCAGAGGAACTTTAGATACCACAGGGCAACAAAGAAATAAATATTTTTCATGTATGCAAAGACATTGCATCGTTGAGGTTCGTATTTAGTGTCCTGTAGATAACTGTCAAATTCCTTAGTGATATAGTAACCAAAGGGTAATTGACCGCCGCGATGGATGTACATTAACCCAATATTAACATCTTGTTCTACAAGTTGATTAAACTGGTCGTACACATGAACCATAAGTTTTCTCACAACTCCACGGCTTTGTTTGCCAAACTTGCGGAGGAACTTTATGTCCAAGTGCCATTTTCCTACATACATCGGGACTATTATCCCAAACCACCACATATTTTCTAAGTACATACGCCAGCTCATGACACTAGCGTGACCAAGTTGCTTGTCCTGATCGCGCAGGAGATGATTGCAAGACTCTATGTACCCAAGATTATAGGCATTATAAACAGCCCGTTTCTTTTCTACATCTGGCTCCCCTGCTAGCTTTGCCCGAATAATTTCTGTGGTGCTTTCCATTTGAAAGGTCATCATCACCATTCCTAAAGAATAGAATGGATCGAAAATAGCTGCGGCATCGCCAACTACGTACCAGTTGTCTTCAGAAAATATCGTCTTGCTCTTATGCGCCAATCTTGGTAAGTAATGAAAGTCGATATCATCTCCACTCTTGACTAGCTGGTAGAGGACATTGTGATTTTCCTCTAGAAAAGCATAAAACTTTTCTTTGCTGTTAAGACTCTGAGCCGGGATAACTTGATGATGATGCGCTACGCCAATTGAGACTTCCATCGTTTGAGTGTCAGTAGGAATTACCCATACCCAATGCCCATGTCCCATCATGTGATTAGTGGCATAATAATGGCTACATGTCGCTCCCAAGGGATCATAACCACTGTGAAAAATTGTGCGATCGACATTTTTCACCCTTACCCATGCTGAACCATTGTTGAGTCCGTGCAGGTTTTCCGTACCAAAGACGACATTATCTGTTTTGTGACCAATAATAAACTTACGACCAGCAGCATCGACAACATGTTTGGTTTTAAGTTCTAAATACTCATCACCCACTTTTACTTTCACAGTTTTCAGGGCATCACCAGGAGTTAAGTCTACATCTACTACACGACCGTTGTAAAAGCTAGCTCCCATCTGCTTATTCATTTTTAAGACATCCCGCTCGAACTTCGCACGGTTCATTAGAGTCGAAGCAAGTGGAGGCTGTTTGATAGACCAGACGTGATAATAGTCATCAATGCTCTCTGTTTTTTCTGCCTGTTTTGCCCAATGGTAGTTCAAGCCGTATTTGGGAGGATGATTTTCAATCAAGTAATCATAAAGACCCAACTCTTTACCAAAAAACAGAGTTGAGATTTCTACTGTTGACTCACCAACTTTTAAGTCTTTTTCGGTTCTTTCTTCGGGACGGGGATCGACTAATGCAACTTTGATGTTGGGAATGTTCAGCATCAGGTGGCGAGCTTGAGAAACTCCGGCGATGCCAGCACCCATAATCACAACATCATAAACTTGAGACTGAGTATTTTTCATTGAAATTTTCCTTTGACTGACTAAACCTTTTAGTTGGTAAAATTTTTGGGTTAAGGGTGATGGTGTTTCAATCAGATTCAGTCTTTGGACAAGCTGGTTGTCTAATTTATAAACACCATCACCATAGTTGTTTCCTAACCTTGACAATTAGTTTTCTAACGCCTGATCTCAAAATGTTATTCAGCTATAAGGTTGACTAATTCTGAAACTTTGGGTGCATTTTTACCATTTAATTGCAATGATTCTTCGGCTACCTTTTGTGTCCAAGGCTGCAACTCAGGTCGGTATTCATAACTCTCGAAATCTTCCCTAGCCTTGGCAATGACATTGCTAGCTGGTAAGTTTCTGGTCTGAAATTTGAAAATCAATTCGTCTAATGCACATTCACCAGATGCTTTGAATAACTTGAATATATGGGAGAGATTGCGTAGTGATAACAAGCCAGCAATTCCAAAACCCTTCCAGAGAAACTTCAGATACCACAGAGCAACAAAAAAGTAAGTATTTTTCATGTAAGCAAAGACATTGGAGCGCCGGGGTTCATATTTAGTATCTTGGAGATAAGTATCGTAGTCTCGAGTTACGTAATAGTTAAAAGGTAGTTGATCAGCTCGATGCGTATACATTATCCCCAGGTTTGCTTTTCGTTCTATCAGTTGATCGAACTGTTCATATACATCAGTCATCATAGAGGTGATAATATTACGGCCTTGTTTGCCAAACTTGCGGAGAAACTTGATATCCAAGTGCCATTTTCCGACATAAATCGGAACTATCATCCCGAACCACCACATATTTTCTAAAAATATGCGCCAGCTCATGACACTTGCATGACCAAGTTGTCTGTCGTGAGCATGGATAAGATGATTGTTAGAGCGGATGGTTCCAAGATTGAAAGCATTATAAACAGCCCGCTTTTTCTCTGCGTCTGGCTCCCCTGCCAACTTTGCCCGGATAATTTCTGTAGTACTTTCAATACCGAACGTCATCATCACCATTCCCAATGAATAGAATGGATCAAAGATAGCTGCTGCATCACCAACTACGTACCAGTTGTCTTCAGAAAACATGGTTTTACTCTTATGCGCCAACCTTGGTAAGTAGTGGAAGTCGATATCTTCTCCACTCTTAACTAGCTGGTAGAGGACATTGTGATTTTCCTCTAAGAAGGCATAAAACTTTTCTTTGCTGTTAACACTCCCAGCAGGGATAACTTGATGATGATGAGCTATGCCAATTGAGACTTCCATTGTTTGAGTGTCAGTTGGAATTACCCATACCCAATGCCCATGTCCCATCATGTGGTTAGTGGCGTAGTAATGGCTGCATGTGGCTCCCAAGGGATCATAACCACTGTGAAAAATTGTGCGATCGACATTTTTCACCCTTACCCATGCTGAACCATTGTTAACACCATACAGCTCTTCAGAATCAAAGATAATATTATCTGTCTTGCGACCAATAATAAACTTACGACCAGCAGCATCGACCACATGTTTGGCTTGAAGTTCTAAATACTTATCACCCACTTTCACTTTCACAGTTTTAATGGCATCACCAGGAGTTAAATCTACATCCACTACACGACCGTTGTAAAAGCTAGCTCCCATCTGCTTATTCATTTTTAAGACATCCCGCTCGAACTTTGCACGGTTCATCAAAGTGGAAGCAAGGGAGGGCTGTCTAGTACACCAAATGTGGTGGTAGTCATCAATGGAACCTGTGTTTTCGGGCTGTTTTGCCCAATGAAAGTTCAAGCCGTATTTGGGAGGATGATTTTCAATTAAGTAATCATAAAGACCCAACTCTTTACCAAAAAACAGAGTTGAGATTTCTACTGTTGACTCACCAACTTTTAAGTCTTTTTCAGTTCTTTCTTCGGGACGGGGATCGACTAATGCAACTTTGATGTTGGGAATGTTCAGCATCAGGTGGCGAGCTTGAGAAACTCCGGCGATCCCAGCACCCATAATCACAACATCATAAACTTGAGACTGAGTATTTTTCATTGAAATTTTCCTCTAAATGACTAAACTTTTTAGTTGGTAAAACTTTCGGGTTGAACGTGATGGTCAGATTCAGTTGTTAGACAAGGTGGTTGTTTAATCCTCAAACACCATCACCAAAGTTGATTCCTAATCTTGACAATTACAACCAGGCAATTGCTGATTAAGCGGACTAGAGATCCTGCACTACTAGAGCCACCATTTTTTCTAGACCTCGTGTTAGTCTGACTGGGAAAGTAAGGACTTTAAGTTGACCATTTGAAGCAGGATCAAGGAACAGAACGCTGTCTCCTTCTATACGCTCGATCGCTAAGTTAATGGATTTTGCTTCAGTTGCTTTACGTAAGGCTTCTACAGCCGTCCATATTCGTGTACCAGCATGAGCTACCGAACTCTTGCCATTAAGTAACTGTTGCATTAACAGCGATCGCGAATTACTCAGTAAGGCAGTCCAGTCTTGCTGTGTTCGATGTGTCACAGGCTCGATATCACAACCTTGCAGTCCTTGTCCAGCAACGCAGATACAAACACGCTCGTCATGGGAAAGAGAAACTACGACTTTTTGCTGTTCTAGTCCATCAACTACTGGTTTTCCAGATTCTGTCCAGTTGATCTGGAGGTTTGGTATCTGATTAGCATCGGTATGAAGTAGTTGACTGATTGTTTTATAGAATATTGGTAGTTCTCGTTCGTGACGTTCGCTTGGCAATAGACCATGTATACCAGGAAGGTAGGCTAAGGAAATTTCTGGAGCAGCAACTCGGAAAAGATGGGCTTGATTGCTCAATTTTCTGCGGAGAATCCACTCATCCCTTTGACTAGGATCAGCCAGTTCTTCAACTGTAGGATTATCCTTGCGATGCTCTAATATTCGTAATTGATACCCATTCAGCCTTTCTACAAGTTGCCCATCTGCATTGGTGATCAAAACGCTATTCTGATATTGTTTGCCTTCTCGACCTTGAGACCTAGTGACCCCGATATAAGAAGAAGCATCACTATTTGGTTGGTAGATTTCAATGCTATTGATCCTGATTGGCAAGCAAAGGTCTTGGGGAATCACAAGCTGTCCAACTTGGAGTAGTGAATCTCTGCAATAGGGGTCTCCCAACCAAAATGGTCCTTGCGCTCTATTTAAACTAGTTTCCTTACCTTCTGCTGGGAATGAGTTTTTTTGTGTTTGGAATACACACTCTTGGGAATTTAGGGTATGAATCTGCTGCAAGCGTTGGAAACTAGGTCCTTGGAAGAGCAACCAACTGTAAAGGTCTGACTGTGGTTCGATATCTAGAGGAGACTCGGAGACAGGAATATGCTCTATTGGTGGATTGTTTTCTACACCCAATATAAAAGTAGCAGAAAAATGGTTAATTGCAAACCCTGTTTGTTCTGTCTTAATAGACACATATACTTGCCGTAAAGAATTCTTGAACTCTCGTTCAGGTACTTCTGCACGAATTTCGATGTCTACTCCTTTGTGTGGATCTACGACTATTGGGCGTTCAAGGCGAACATCTTCAATCCGAATGGCTGACAAATTCTCCTCACCTGTCACATAGACAACCGCTTGCATCATCGCTTCTAAGCCAAAGACTGTCGGGAACAGGTAAGAACCCTTGTAGAGGTGATCTAAAAGGTAGGAATCTCGCTCCAAACTCAGGTGCGATCGCGCCACAATTTCCACCCCAGGTTCGCATAGAAGGATTTGCTCCAGAAATTTTAACTCAGCACGAGGTAAAAATCTTTGTGGATACCAAGTATCTAAACCACTGGACTCAAAAGCAGATAGAGCTTGCATTGGGGCTGCAATTACAATCCGAGTATTTCCAGGATCATTCTTGATCAGATGCAAGAATCGAGCTACACCCTCATCTTTGGGAATTGCCTGAATTCCCATTTTAGCAAGATTGCGAACGCTCCCCATCCTTGCACCCATCCCGACTTCATCCCACACACTAAATGCCATTGTGATTGCAGCCATTTCTGGGTGTTGAACTTGAAGGCGGCGTAAAATCAAATCGAGTGCTTCATTGGCAAAACCATACCAGGCATTGCGTTGCATCCCTGTAATTCCGATGACTGATGAGAAACCAGCAAAAAGTTTCAAGGGTACGTTTGCCAGCGCTTGACACAGATTCAGGACACCTTTGAGTTTAGGTTTGACTTCATCAAATGCCGATTCTGTAGATATTTGCTCTACTAACCGAGGCTTGTTCAGGGCAGCCCCGTGAAGCACTCCTGTGATCTCGCCCAAATCTTGGCGTATTTGTGCAAGTAGAGATGCTAGTGCATCGAAGTCAGAAATGTCGCATTCATAGTACTGGCATGTCAGACCTTCGGCATTGAATCGTTCAAGAGTACGCGCTATTTCTGTACTCCCGCCTCCACGTCTTTCAAAATTGCCGTTAGGATGCGGCGATCGCCCGATCAGCGCCATCCTAACCCCTGTATTTCGAGCTAGCGCTAAGGCGCACTCTGCTGTAATGCCCTTTCCTCCACCAGTTACGAGAATGACATCTTCAGATGACCATGTAACTGAGCGTCTTTGATACTCTACAGGTTCTTGCACCTCAGGTCGAGGAACATAGCGAGTTAGATGGTTATCATAGCCTACAGACATGTAGACATGTGCAGTGGAGAGTTCTTCAATGGCACACTCCGCTAGCTTGGTTAGATTTACTGTCGGGGAGAAATCAATTACTCGCACTTTCAGATCAGCTCGCTCAAGATGAACACTGGCAGCAAAACCAATTGCACAGCATTGTTCAATATCGGCTAAGGGAGGCTGTGTACCGAAATTTCCCCCACCAAATTGGATATATGCCACTGTTGTATGTTCGCGGGAAGCACGTGCAGCTGGAGGCGGACTAGCTACGCTGCGTAAGCGTTCAATCATATTCAGTAGACGAGTGTCTGTTGACAACTCACTGCTCGTTGTTCGGGGAAGTACAGCAATGAAGTGAGTGAAATCAAGGCTTTCAATTAGTGCCTGAGTGCGGGCTTCGACAAAAGATACGGTCTGCACTTGAGATCCTCGACTGTGGAGTTGTTCAGACAAGCTCTTTGCTATGTCTAGCTCACCAGATTCACACAAAAGAAGTACGTTTGCAGTATGCCATTTTTCCTTAGCATGTTTGCCTAAAGTAACTGGTGTAAATTCCTCTACCACTGCCCGAACAATGTAATCACGCACCTGAGTTTGCTGTTTATTATCAGGCATTCTTACTGGTGAATCAGTTAAGTTTTTTGTGCCGATAGTTTCTTTTAAAGCAACTCCGACAGCTTCTTTCAAAGCAACATTTGACTCATTCTTAGCTGGATATGCGTCGTTTAATACTGTCGCTTTACCATTGTGGTTGCTGTTATTGCTTGGTATAGCCATCCGCAGTGCCTCAGCAACCTCTTGGATAGTTGCGTTGGCTAGAGTTGTCGGGTCAATTAGACCTGCTACACCAATTTCCTTGGCTGCGGTAGCGATTACTTCTCCGGCTTTAATTGAATCTAGGTTGAGATCATCCAATAGTCTGATTTGCAGCGTGATACTTTCTTGTGGGAACCCTGTTTGTTCAGCGATTAGATTCACTAGTAAATTTTCAACGCCCAAAGTAATGGTTGATTCATTTGCCGCCTTCAATACTGTTGCTGTGACTTGACCATTGCTGCTGGTATGGTCTGGCCTAGCCATTCGTAATGCCTCAGCAACCTCTTGGATGGTTGCGTTGGCTAGAGTTGTTGGGTCAATAAGACCTGCTATACCCATTTCCCTGGCTGCGGTAGCAATTACTTCTCCGGCTTTAATTGAATCTAGGTTCAAATCATCTAATAGTCTGATTTGCAGCGTCATGCTCTCTTGTGGGAATCCTGTTTGTTGAGCAATCAGACCTATAAGCAGAGTTTCGATACTAGCAGCTTGATTCCCATTGACAGGAACACTCGGCTCTGGTGTCAGACTACGTACTTGAGGAGGAGAGACATAGGCAGGACTTACTAGGGGAGCTTTATCTAGGTTATTAACAGAAGTAGAAAGCATTGGCAAGGTTTGCACGTCTGCTCGGATTACTTCTGCCAGAAACTTTCCACGTTGAGAAAAGTAATTGGCAAGCTGATCCCACGGAACTGAGCTTTGTTGAGCAAGGATGGAATCAGCGCAAAACTCAGACATTTGTGGAATTGGACTCACCGTTGACACTTGGAATGGGCGCTCCAAGGGGTTCTCAATAAAGATGCGTTGCGATGCTGGCACAAAGGGATGGACAAGACGGTTCTCGTAAACAGCTTCCCAGTTAATTTCACCACCCTGGATAAATAGGGCGGCTAGCATCAAGTTTAAATCCCGATCTAGACCGGGTTTCGATTCTACAGGGAGGCAAAGTGGCCCATTTGAACCAGCAATATCACTTACTAGACCTGAGAGAACCTTTCCAGGTCCGACCTCTATTAGTAAGTCGCATTTCTGCATTAGCGTTTTCACCAGAGAGACGAAATCCACTTGGGCGATCGCTTGATTAGCAAAATACTCGCGCAATGACTGCCCTAGTGCTAACTGTTGTCCATCTAAACTTGAAAATAGCGGCACGGTCAACTCTTGGAGTTGATCTGGGATCAGTTCGTGTTGGCCCAAATATTCGGCGGCATCGGCAACTAGTTTAGAATGAAAGCCATTGGAAACTGGCAGTAGAACCGTTCGGATACCTTCAGCTATAGCCAGTTCAATGACCTGCTCAACACTTGCCTTTTCACCAGAGATAACTATTTGCAATGGACTATTGATATTTGCTAGGACGACATAGCCACTAACACGACTCAAAAGTTCCTCGGCTGTCTGTTGGGAACAAGCTAAACTTGCCATAGCACCTGGGCGATCCCTTTGGGTTGGTGCAGACATAGCCTGTCCTCGAACCCCAGCCAAACACAGGAGAGTCTTTTCGTCAAAACCACCTGCGGCATAAAAAGCACTCAGTTCTCCTAGACTGTGACCAGCCACTGCCACCGGTTTGATTCCGAGACGATTGAGGTAGCGCATCCAAAGTAGCGAAGCGAGGCAAATAGCTGGTTGAGCAAGTTCAGTTTGTGCAAGGGTTTTTGACCACTCTGCTACCTGTTCTTGATTAACAGCACGGTCGAGTGGAACATAAATGTATTCTCGCACCCCTGGGGAGCCAATCTCGCGCAGCCAAACATCTGCCTGTTCTACGAGGTCTTTAGCCCAGTCATATCGATTGTAGAGCGATCGCGCCATATTCAATTTTTGAGAACCTTGTCCGGGAAACAGAAAGCCTATTCTGTTCCGGCGAACGGCATTCCCAATCCAGACTTCTTTCTGGGGACTGACAACTACTTCTCCAGGAGCAGGGGGCGTTTCCCGCAACAATTTTTCTAGAAGACTGAGATTTGCAATCAGTTCTTCAGAGCTACCTGCAATTACTGTTGCCCGAATTAGCAGTTGCGGTTGTAGTTCGCTGGTCAAATGGGCTGCTAAATCAACTAGTTCACTCAGGCTCAATCCTTGTGCAATATTGATTACAGCTAAGGTGCGTTGCAGCAAGGCAGAAATGGATGTGGCACTAAGTACAAATATCTCTGTATCCTGATGAGAAACCAGCAAAGCCCGCTCTTTAATAGATGGTTCGAGATGAGCGGCTGGAGCATCGCCAGATTCCAGAGTAATGTGGCAATTAATCCCACCAAATCCCATAGCGGAAACCCCTGCACGTAAAATATCAGTCTGGTTTCGCACTTCTCCTTGCAGGATTGGGTAGAGACAGCGAGCAGAAGTCTCAAATACTGGGTTTGGCTGCTTGCAACCTGCTATTGGTGGCAAAATCCGGCGGTTAACACCGATGATGGCTTTAATGAGAGCACCAATCCCCGCAGCCGCTTTGGTATGACCGACGAGAGATTTAAAGGAGGTGACACCACAGGTGCGTAGGCGTAGCCCGTCGTAGACATCGCTCACCTCACCGTCCAAACTCATCGCCAGAGCAATACCTTCAAGTTCTACGCGATCACCAACAGGTGTACCAGTACCATGCCCTTCAATGAAATCAAGAGAATGTGTGCTGTAACCGGCTCGCTGATATGCACGGTGCAAAGCTATTGCTTGCCCTTCACGGCTAGGTGCAGTAAGTCCACCTTTGCCGTCAGATGAGATTCCCCACCCATTCAACACTGCATACACATAGTTGCCGTCGGCACGAGCATCTTCTAAGCGCTTCAAAACAACAAAACCACACCCCTCACCCGGTATGAATCCACTAGCCTTTTGGTCGTAAACTGTCATGTCTTGATGAGTCAGAGCGCCAGTCTTGGCAAATCCAATCAGTTCAAAAGTGTCCAGGCTAATATCTACACCACCAGCAAAAGCAAGGTCTAAGTCTTTATTGGTCAAAGCGGTAGCAGCGTTAGCCACTGCAAGTAATGATGAAGAACAAGCACCATCTACCGTATAACCACCACCATGAAAATTGAAGAAATTGCAAATTCTGCCAGCGATCGTATTAGAAAGATTTCCTGATAGCGTGTCCTCGGTAATTGGCGAGAACACAGACTTGTAATAATCCTCCATCGTTTCTGCCAAAGAGTCTATAACTTGCGATGGTAAACCCTTTGCCTCTGCTGCTGCTACTAAGGTACGCCGGACATAAGGCCAGCGCAATCGCACGTTGGTAGACCGGGAAAACTCCCCTGTCATTGTATTTCCTAATAAAACACCAGTACGTTCAATAGGAATACTTGTACGGGTATAGCCAGAATTCTCTAAAGCTTGGATTGCAACTTCTAAAGCCACCCAGTGAGCAATATCTGCGGTGTCTACAACTTTTTTGGGAATACGTTTACTGCTCCAGTCAAACTCAAACCCATCAATGACAGCCATACGACTTCCGTAAGTCTTGTCTGGCACAGTCGAATCGGGATTGTAATACTGAGAAAGTGGTAATCGTTGATCTGGTATTCGGCGAAACTCTTGCCGTCTGGCAAGTAGGTTTTCCCACAGTTGTCCTAGATTTTTTGCACCAGGATACCAACAGCCCATTCCAATGACTGCAATAGCAGGAGCTTCATTTTGTATGTTCATAGTTAGGAGAAGTCAATACGACTAAATAGATAAACTGAGGAAAAGAACTTGATTGAGAATGCTTGAAGTATGTCAGACAAGCTATAAAGAAGTGATTGTAACCAAGTGACGGCATCAGGTAAAAATCAAAGGTTACAGTTGAGAAACTAAATCTAAACTTCTTGCATCACATCAGTTGGGATTGAAATTCTCTATCAACTTCCAATTGTATAACAGTAGACATCTTATAAAATGTATTTGCGTGTAATGTGCTATTTTTAAAATCTGCACACCGCTCATCAAAGCACTTTTGCAAAATGTCTATCGAAAACGAGTTCATTTTGTTTTTGAGCCTCTTACTGATAGAGCTTTATTTACTCTTCAAGCTGATCTCTAAAAATTTCGTTGTTGTTACAAAACTTTACATTAAGTAAATACATAGGAATCCGATTTGATTTCACCGGGCAAAATTTTGATTGTCCCTATATCATTTTTGGGCAAGTTAGTAAATCAATAAAACAGGCTCTGCAACAAAAATTTATAACTTGTCCGGTTTTGCGCGTATCCCGGCTGTACAGTGACTTTTTATTTGTCGCTGTGCCAAATTAATGTCATCGAGGTTGTGAAGCTTGAACTATCTAGCGTTTAGCTTAAAAGCAGCGCAGGGGACTTACAAGCTGTGTCAACACAAATTGTTGCAAGCCGTGCAGTGGGTAAGGCTTAACTTGATGACACGAATTTGTCTCAACGCCATTTAATTTGTCACTGTACAACAAAGCCGATTCCCCATCTTTTATAACGTCCTGGATATTCGTAGCTACTTTTGAACAAGCCTCCACGTTGGGAGTCAAGGCATGATAGGCTATCTGGAATAGCAGTATCTATTGAAGTCTCAATCACAAAACGAGATATATGAATTTCACCTGTGGTTGTATAGCTATGGCTATCTAAATACATTAGTCAGTCCTCTCAAATTCCTTAATGTACATTTGACAATGTTAAATCTGTGCATTTGCGATCGCTTAAAATACCACCAAGTTTAAATTCTGTTTTGGAACCAGAATTTTACCTGTCTTCACTGTGCTTAAAGCTTTCATTACATTATTGCTAATTGTTTAATTGCGCTTTCTAAGTAAGTTGATTAAAATCTAAAATCAATTTTTTATCTTTACACTAACTATAATTATCAAAATTCAACTAGAATACAAGAGGAAAAAATCAGGCAAATATTTTGTATAAAATTAGGTATACAATTACTCAAAGAACAAAAAATCAGGATTGATAGGTGATAAATTAAAAAAAATAGGAATAAATCAGGTTCAGCAGGGTAAACGCACAATATTTTTAAATCCTTGCTGGATAACTGGAGTTTAGACTAAGCCATGCAAAATGACCCAGCAGGGCTGAGTGAATCAGAGACTTAGCATAAAGTATGAATAATCTTAGGTATTATATCATGTCCGGTAAATTACCCATAATTAAGCTGCTAGTTCAGGCCACCAGTGAAAATTAGTTAAACCAGTACGAAATCAGGCTGGTCAATAATTTGACGACAACGTTGAATTAAAATTTCCTCAACCTCATCAAGACTATCAAAACTGCGATTAGCAATCGGTTCATTCGTAAGAGTCCACAAACGCTCAGCTGGTTGTAATTCAGGAGAGTGAGAAGGTAAAAACTCCAAGTGCATACCTTGTGGAATCTGGACTTTGGCGCTCTTGTGCCATCCTGCTTGGTCAACAACTAAAACTACCTGTTTTTTCTCACCAATGCCAAAGTGTTGTGCAAAATCTGCAAGTACTTTGTTGAATAATTGAATGTTGACGTAGGGCAGTATCCACGCCTTTTGTTTGACCTGAGTGTGGATGAACAAAACCATAAAGCCACAGCCACTTAAAACGCCAATTAACATTTGCTGTAGGTACTGTCCATTCATCAACCCTTCCGACGTCGGATTACTGGTTTTAAACCAACTCTATGTTCATCCTGCGCCCATACTTCTACGTCGGATTCTGGATTTTCTGTTTGTATCTGTTCGACTTTGGTCTGTAGATTTTTTTTTCCAATCAGCCTGTTCCTCAAGGCTTGATTCTGTATGTTCTGGTCGAGGAACTCTTAAACGAAAACGCATTTGTTTGAGATATTCCCAACCTCGTTGGCGGCTTACTGGGCGCCCGATTAAATCAGCAATCCAGTCAGCCACCTTTCTACCATTCCAGTGTCCTCCTTCTGCTGGTGGCTCTTGTAACGCCTGCCATAGTAACGCTTGCTGTACATCCTCTAAAAGTGGTTTACTACTTCCTTGATTTAAAACCCTTTGATCTCCCAATGTTTCCATTCCACTGCGGTTATAACCCCAAACCAACTCATAAATCCAACTCCGGCTATAGCCTGTGATTGCTGCGACTTCTTGTGTACTGATCCCTTTTGCTAACAGCCAAATTATTTGATAATGTGTTCGCTTTACTGGTTCTTTGGCTTGGCGATAACCGGCTTCTAACTCTGACAAACTCAGATGTGGCTCTATTTTTATGACTTTTGGCATTACGATCGCACCATTTCATGCACCTCTATCTATATTATGGGTGATTCGCCGGACATGATATCAAGTGCGATCGCTAATTTTAGTAGTTCTGTTATTTTTCTTGTCTGTGGGAGGAGTGCTGGTTACTACCCAAGTTTGGGCATCAACTGCGATCGTCCAAACTCAACAAGAGCCTTTACAGTTGGTACAAGAAGCCAAATCACTTTACCAAAACAGACAATTTGAGTCAGCCCTAACCGTTTGGGAACAGGCTGCTGCGGCTTTTGCGGCGCGAGAGGATAAACTTAACCAGGCAATGGCGTTGAGCAATCTTGCCCTCACATCTCAACAACTCGGCAGGTGGGAGCAAGCCAAAAAAGCGATCGCTACTCAACCAGTTCGATTGTAGAAGTAGTTAAGAGACTTCCAAATAAAAAAATATCCCACTGTTCACAGTCAACAGTCAACAACTTCAAGCGGTTGTTTTTATTTCTTGGAGTTCCCTAACTGTTTTTCTCGTAACTGCTGCTCGATAAAAGCCTGATTCTCCTGGCTTTCTGACTGTTTGAGGTATTCAATGGCAATTGCTCCAGCAAGG
>NZ_JBALDJ010000061.1:0-97473 GCF_036917415.1 Nostoc sp.
ACAAATGACAAATGACAAATGACAAATGACAAATGACAAATGACAAATGACAAATGACAAATGACAAATGACAAATGACAAATGACAAATGACTAAATTAATTTTGCTGATTGGTAGCAACGGTCAAGTGGGTAAGGAACTACAACAAATACTCTCATCTTATGGCGATATTATCTCAGTAGCACGCCCAACAGTAGACCTTGCCCAACCCGATACCCTGTGCAAAGTTATCAGATCCAAGCAGCCGCAAATCATCATTAATGCCGCCGCTTATACTGCTGTAGATAAAGCCGAAAGTGAACCCGAACTTGCTACCGCTATAAATGCTACTGCACCCCTAATTCTTGCCCAAGAAAGCCAAAAATTAGGAGCTTTTCTAATTCATATTTCAACTGATTACGTTTTTGATGGTAATGGCTGTAGCCCTTACCAAGAGACCGATGCGACTAATCCCTTGAGTGTCTATGGTAAAACCAAACTTGCTGGAGAAGAAGCTATTCAAAAAACTTGTGCCCATCATCTTATTCTCCGCACTGCTTGGGTTTATGGAACCTTTGGCAAAAGTAACTTTGTCAAAACCATGCTGCGACTAGGTGCAGAACGCCAAGAACTCCATGTTGTTGCCGATCAAATTGGTAGCCCAACTTGGGCGCAAGATATAGCGGCAGTTATAGCCCAGATGATTCCCCAGTTAACCCCAGAAATTAGCGGCATTTATCACTACACTAATAGCGGCGTTGCTAGCTGGTATGACTTTGCCGTTGCTATTTTTGAAGAAGCACAACAACTAGGCTTCCCTTTGAAAGTTGAACGTATTGTCCCCATTACAACTGCCGAATATCCGACACCAGCCCGTCGTCCTGCTTATTCCGTCCTTGCTTGTGGAAAAATTTCCGCAATTTTAGGGACTTATCCTTCCCATTGGCGACAAAGACTTCGGCAAATGCTTCAAGATTGGGTATTGGGTACTGGGGATTGGGGATTGGGGATTGGGAAAACTCTTCCCTAGTCCCCAGTCCCTAGTTCCCAGTCCCTAGTCCCCAGTCCCTATCCCCTTTTTAATACTCCCGTTTCATATTGCATGGGCAAAACATCTAAAATATCAGTTTGGGAACAATATTTTAAATCTTCTTGACAGTCAAGGCGCAACAATCGTTGACCGTGACTAGCTTGGTGAAGTAATCCTAATAAGTTATCTTGCCATTGAAAGTAAAGAGCGATCGCACTAATTACTTCATCGTTACCAGCAAGTTCTTCAGATGACAACTCGGTTTGCTGCAAAATACTATGAGCGATCGCACCCGCACAAACTGTATCCTCTAAAGAAAAACTGCCTTCCCAACCGGAACCGACAATCCACACTGTCTCTGGTTGCTTATCTAAGAGAAATTGCACCACTGCCGCCCGGTTAATCAAGGCTGCTGCTAATACATTTGGGGAGTCTTGTACCCGTTGTAAAGCACGAGTGCCATTTGTAGTACTGATAAACAAACGCCGCCCTTGGACTAATTCTGGTGTGCAGTCGAGGGGAGAGTTACCCAACTCAAAACCAGCTACTTTCGCGCCACCGCGTTCTCCAGCCCGCAGACGTTTTTCGGCAGGCCATTTTTCGCTAACTTCAATTAACCGCTCTAAATCGCTGAATACTTGTACAGCTTCGCCTCCAGCTGCCAAAACTGTCGCAATTGTGCTAGTGGCTCGCAAGACATCGACTGCGATCGCACATTCTGGCGCTTTACCCGTTGGAGTCAATTCAGGAGTGTGGTATACGAATAGCTTCACGCGCTGGATACACCTAGTTTAATAATACTGTCGCAAATAACATTTTACCTAGTTGGTGTCACTAACTATAGTTACAATTGCTCCAGGAAAATTTTTTACCATCAAAATACAAAATGTATCTCATTCAGAGCTAATTTGTAAACTCAAGTAAAGTACTTGTCTAATAAGGGTTTCAGGAATTTAAGTCAATACAGCACTTATTCGCTGAAACTTAGACCTAGTAATGAGTTGAGTACCCTTAAGATTTTCTTTACGAATCAGCTCTCAATACTATAGATGGGAGTGGGGACTGGCGAAGAAGCAAGGGAGCAGGCTTGCTGTGAGGTAGCCGAATGGGAGCAAAAGAGCAAGGGAGCAAGGGAGCAAGGGAGACAAGGGGGCAAGGGGACAAGGTGACAAAAGTTTAGAACTTACAACAAGTCTTTCCCCTTGTCCCCAATTCTCCAAGTCACCTTGTCCTCTTTCCCATACCCAATGCCCAATGCCCAATGCCCCAATGCCTCTTTTCAATCCCCAAGGTGGTTTCATACGAAAAAAGAAAAATACATAAGTCTTGATTTCTCGTGAAAGTGGGATGGCTTTTTCCCTCTCTCCAAGCCTCTCCCCCACGGGGGGAGAGGCTTTGAAACACAGTTTTAATTTTTCTTTGCTTGTATTAAACCACCCTGCTCTGCCTCTTTTCAATCCTTAATCAATATTCAAAAAGCCCATTTTTATGATTTTAGACTTTCAGACTTGCTGCACTATCTTGTAATCTAAAACAAGAACAGACCTTCTAAATGGGGAAAAAGTTACAGTTTCAAGGTTACAGCCCAAAAGAACAAATATTCATTCATTCCCTACTCCCCAGTACAGACGCGAGATTAATCGCGTCTCTCCCACTCCCCACTCCCCATTGAAATTGCTATGGCACCTTTACCCGACTATCGCCCGAAACAACTATCTTTAGGCCCGTTAGAAGCGGAAATTTTAAATATCATTTGGGAACTTGGTTCAGCCACAGTCAAGGATGTACACGATCGCATCCTCGCCGATCCCAACCGCGAATTAGCGTATACTTCTGTCACCACCATTTTACGTCGCCTCACTGATAAAGGTTGGCTGGCTTGCGACAAGAAAGAGCGGGCATTCTATTGGCGGCCAATGCTGAGTAAGCAGCAATCAGAAGTCATCAAAGCTCACGAGCAGTTACAGCGATTTTTGGCAGTGGGGAATCCCGATGTTGTCGCAGCCTTTGCTGATAGTCTGGATGAAGCAGCTAGCGAGCAAATAGCAGCGATCGCTAAACGCATTCAATCTGCACGCCAAGCCAGGGAGGAACAATGATCCATCTAATAATGATTTTGAATGCTTTGGCAGTTGCCTGGTGGTTAAGATCCTCCTGGAATCAACCCCAAGGTAATTGGAGTCGGCGGTGGCAGCGATCGCTATTTTTGTTTCTCTTTCCGCCTTTGCTAATTTTCATGACTGCGATCGCTGTGCTGTTCATGGGGCCTCAAGGAGAAATGGGCGGAATGTATACAGGCTCAATTAGCTATTTACTAGCATTAATTTATTTGGCATTTTTTGCCATTTCATGCATTAAACTTGCTTTCCAAGGTTGGCAGTCTGTAGAATCTGCCCGTAACTGCCCCTTAGTGAATGTTGGCGATAGACGAGCCAGACTGCTGCAAACGGGGGCGCTGTTTGCAGGTCAAATTGGTTTTTGGCAACCAGAACTAGTGGTTAGCCAAGGATTAGTGCAAACTCTCTCACCGGCTCATTTAGAAAGCGTCTTAGCCCATGAGCAAGGACATCACTATTATAGGGATACATTCTGGTTTTTTTGGCTGGGTTGGGTGCGTTCCTGCACAGCATGGTTGCCGAATACAGAGCCTTTGTGGGAAGAACTGTTAGCTTTGCGCGAACTCCGTGCTGACGGTTATGCAGCATTGCAGGTAGACCCTCTGGTGTTAGCGGAATCACTTTTATTAGTGGTTAGTAGCAGCCCAGTTTTATCAGAAATTTGCTGTGCTGCATTAGGTTCTTCTGGTGCAGATCGCTTAGAACAAAGAGTAGAAGCTTTATTAGCACCACCAGAAGCAACCCCAGAAGCTCAATTACAATCCTGGCATGGCTTTTTGTTGGCGTTCCTGCCTCTACTGACTGTGATATTTCATAGTTAAGTTGAATTTAGCAAGCTATTACAGCACGAAATCGTGATGTTTGTAACGAAAATTATGATGTTTGTAACAAAATCGTGGTGTTTGTAACAAAAATCATCTTGTTTGTAACGAAAATCGTAGCGTTGGTAATGAAAACGTAGTGTTTGTAACAAAAATCGTGACGTTGGTAATGAAAACGTAGTGTTTGTAACGAAAATTGCGATAACAACAAATTAACAAGCGGTAATTACGAATTACGCTTATTCTTCTTCAAGCAACTGTTCTATATATTTTTGCACTAAAGGCACTTGAAAGGCATTGCCTTCTTGAGTCAAAATCTCTTTTCGCGCTAGTTTGCGGACAACACCTTTATCTTGCGGTGTGGGAGTTTCCCCGTGGATTATCCGCCGAAGCAAATTGCGATCGCTCTCTGCTAAACTCGTCCATAATTCCCGAAAATACTGAACGCCTCGCTCCAGCACGCCTAACAACATGCCTACCGCCACATCTTGCGGCACGCCTGATAAAAATTTAATTGCAAACATAGCAATCCAGAAGATATAGATGATAAAAGAAAAGTTTTTGAGATATAAATCATCTCCGAAAAATAAAAATTTCTTTGTATTAATACCACGTTTTAGAAACTTTCCTATTAACCAGCCCAACCAGAAAATCGAGCCTAAGAACCACCAGTTAAATGACTCTCCACTAGCGAACTTATAAGCTGGCCCAATGAGCAATAAAGAAAATATTGACGCTAGTTCAGTTAACCACCAAAATTGCCCAGCATAGCGGCGTAAACGGGGATTTGTATGAAATTCAGCTTGTTTCTTAAAAGGGTTATCTGTTGGTTTTAGTTCTGGATGGATATCACGTAGCCAGCGCTCAAATGTAAAAGGCTTAAAGTAAACCCAATAAAGCAGACGGAGACATTCAGCCACATAATTCCAAAAGCCTGATATTGGAGACGTTTTACTCATGGCTACTTTATCCCCAGCTTGTCACGCACAAAATCCCAAACTTCATTCCAGCGCACCACACCCACCAAAACCAAAACTGGTAAAAGCAGCATGACTAATCCAGTAATCCAGTTACCGATATCACCTACAGTTACACCAATGAATTGGGGTATCTTACCCAGACGCACTGGTAAATCCCAAACTAACCAACGCAGCCATAATTGCCATTGCTGTCCGTTGGATGGGGATTTAGCTTTAGTAAGCTGTTGTTCAAACTGCTGTTTCGCCCACTTGATTGGCTTGCCTTGTTGACGTGCTTCCCACAAATAGTAACCAGCCAATTGCAACTTATAAGGATGACGATCGCCCCATTGCTGGGCATCACTCTGTTCACCTACACTCAAAGCTGCACCATTAGTAGACCGAGTTGGTAAGCGCGACAGTTCAATAGCCTCATCTGTACTTAGTTCTTTCAAATAAATAGTGTGACCAATATTGAAAAAACTAGAGACAAACCGATGCTTGTTAGCATAAACATCCAGCTGTTTACGGGAAGCCACCACTAGCATCAAGGCGTTGCTATCCATCAGCGATCGCAAATTGTCATAAAATCCATTATCGAATTTATCAGGATATTTCAAAAGGCTTTCAAAATCATCCAGACAGAGGACGGGTAGCTTTCCTTGCTGTTTCCATTCCTTAACCGCATCTGAAAATGCTTGACGATTAAGCGGTTTACTCTTCCAAGGATTTTGCAGACTGCGGTGTTGCCATCCCTGAACGTGATTCAGTAAACCTTCAGCTACAGCCTCATAGAAACCCGTTTCAGTTTGGCAATCTACGCCCCGTAACGGTAGGTAAATAACCACATAACGGTTCGCGTCTAATCCTCGCTGCTCCCAAGTCCGAACGAAATAATACAGCAACGAAGATTTACCAATGTGCTTCTCACCAACTATATTTATACTTGTAGGCTGATCGCCCTTCATCCGAGATGCGATCGCGTGTAATTCATCTTTACGACCGACAAACAGCCTGGGATCTTCAATCATCCCCGCAGCCACAAAAGGATTGTCAGGCAGCGCTCCAGAAGCCATGTAAAGCGTTATCCTAGTTTCAGTAATTTAAGTGCAATCACTTAAAACAATAGCACTAGCCCCATAACATCTTTGTGATTTGGTTGTTGGGTATGTGCTTTTGCCATATAATGACAAGTCACAACGATTCCTAACACGAGATTAAAAAGCAAATCATTTCAATCTGTTATATAGAAATCTAAATTTGGTATATGTAGCTCTTTTGAGTAAAGACTACAGTTACAACAATGAGACTCAAAATATTAGAGCAAACTCCAACATTATTGAAACTACAACTTAAGCCAGCAGCCATCCTCTACTGGTTATTTGGCGGATTATTTGTAGTAGGAGGCGTTTTGTTAATAACAACACTGGCAAAGACAACTACTTTTACTTGTAATCGGGTTGAATCCACTCAAGCAAGTTGCCAATTAATCACCAAAAGTATTTTAAAATCTCAAGTTAAAACTTGGAATCTCAAAGACGTGCTAGGTGCAAAACTAGACACTAGTACGACAGCTGGGAATAGTTATCCCTTGCTACTTATAACGAGAGATGGTTCAATTCCCATAGATTTAGTAAATGCAGACAGCACTCACAAGGAATCTAAGGCTAGACAAATCAACGCCTTTCTTAAAAACTCACAAGAACCAAAATTAATTATTCATGAAGATACTCGTTTTTGGACTTATCCTCTAGGTTTCTTCTTAATTGCAAGTGGTGCTGTTTGCATTATTTATCTGCTAATGAATAATATAATTATTTGCATTTTCGATAAAACTCTTGACAAAGCAACTATCGAACGTAAAGGTTGGCTTGGGCAAGAAGTTATTGAAGCTAAACTCTCAGAAATATCAGGGCTGAATATGGATGCAGTTGCAATTGACACAGTAACAGGCACAAGTTCAAACAGTTATAATATTGTCTTAAACTTGGTATCTGACAAAAATATTTATTTGGCTGCTGGCCCAATGTTTACTGCTAAGAGTGCAGAACAAACCATTGAAGCGATCGCCAGCTTCCTGAAATCAGATTAACCTCAGAGCAACGCCTTTAGCACCTTTGCCAAATACTCATACTGCTCTAAAATATTGTATTGTAAATCTGTGCCCAAATCCTTACCAAAAGCCGAGTCAAGCGACCACGAACCTCTGATAAATAATCCAGAATCAAAAATTTAAAATCCAAAATTGCTAAACTCCCCAGGCTGGATTCGAACCAGCGACCAATCGATTAACAGTCGATCGCTCTACCACTGAGCTACTGAGGATCACTCACGATTTATAATCTTAGGGCTAAAAATAGGATTTGGCAAGTACTTTCGCCAATATTTTTTTTAGATGTTTAATTTAAATAATTATTTACAGCCAAAATCTATTCAGGAAATTAAGCAGAGACTGTTAAATACTAAATATCTACTACAATCCCATTCGTAATTCAGCCAAACGCTGCCGCGCCTTTGCATCAATGGCATTAGCTAAAAACCTACTCTTCGATTGTTTGCGCGTATGATACTTTTGTCGCATCCGGCAGACAGTGGCTTCCACTTCCCCACAGAGTTGTTGTGCTGACAACCATTCAGCCCCATAGCCTTGTATCATCAACTGCTGTGCCCGATCTGATGTAGCAACAATCACACGAGAAATCAAAGATTGAGCTATTTGCTGGCGAAAAGAAGCGCAGGATTTTTCAATATAAGTATCTGCGGTTTGCCCAAAATCAGTGTAATAAACAGATAAAAGCTCAGTAATAATTTCTTTATTACTAGAGGTGTTCTGATATTGGGCATCAAAAACTATCTGAGTTGTGTAACCTTGAAACGCACTATAACCAGTCATCGCTTCCACAAGTTCGCCCCGTGCTGCCTCTAATCCAACGCTATCACGCGTTTTTTTAAGGCAAGGCCAAGCGCCTATGATATTGTAGCCGTCTACTAACAAAACGGCTTGGAGTAAGGAACGGGGCATGGTTTTTAATCACAATTTTCTAGAGTTAACAAAATTCATTCATAAGTTTTATAATAATTGATGCATTGTCTGTAACACTATGTTACACAAAATAAAAAATACCGTAGCCTCACAAAACTCAAACCTCAGATAGACACACCAACTTAAAACGCGCCTTTTAAACAAAGGCGCGTTACAGTTCTTTTTTAGTAGTATTCAGGAGTGCTGAATGCAATGAATTTTACTTATTTACTCAGCACTCAGCACTTAATTAAGAGGCTTCGCTGTGTACCTCCATCAGACGTTGCTTGAGACGTTGGGCTTCACCGCTATCTACCAGAGAGCCTTTTTCTAGCAAGAAAGCGCCGTCACAGTAATTTAACTCATCTAATCGATGTGTTACCCACAGGGCTGTAATACCTCGACTTTTGACAAGGCGACGGACACCAGCAACTAAATCCAACTGACTATCTGGATCTAGTAAGGCTGTGGGTTCATCTAATAATAAGACTTCACAGCGACGGGCGATCGCACCTGCGATCGCGACTCGTTGTTTTTGTCCCCCAGAGAGTGCATAGATAGGGCGTCGTTGCAGGGTAAGCAAATTCACCGCTCCTAGCGCCTCCTCAACCCTGGCTCTAGTGGCAGCAGGTGGCAACTTTTCTTCCACCAATCCAAAAGCCACATCAGCACCAACCGTTGGCATTACCAGTTGATGATCCGGATTTTGGAAGACAAAACCAACAGGGTGCAAAAGCCGAATTTCGCCAGATTCAGGAGCTAATAACCCTGCCAGCAGTCTCAGTAAAGTAGATTTTCCACTGCCATTTGTACCCAAGAGCATCCAAAACTCACCTTTGGGTACTTCTAAAGAGCAAGATTTGATAACTTTCTCTCCATTAGGCCAACTGAAATTTAAATCCTTGACTTCAATGCCCACTTGAGCCATTTGTCAACCTTGGTTACTCAGCAGCTACAGCAAAAAAGCCAGGTGGTCTGCCGCCACCAGGGGTTGTACCATCTTTCTGAACAATCTGCACCCCAGAAATTTCACTAGCGCGGACAGCAATTTTTTTCTCTGTCTTACCTTCGCACTTGAGTTCTACAATGTCAGGGTTCCCAGAACGGATTGCTGCCAAAATTAGCTGATAGATAGCCTCAGCATCCTCTGCTGACTTACGTTGTACCGAGATAGGAAAAGCAGTGTTTCTGATGCTTAAATCGATGGTAAACATTTAGCAATAATCAAATTTAACTGTGGACTCATTTTAGCGTCAGCTGACTGATTGTAGGGAAATGAGGGTCAGGCATGGGGAATGGGGCATTGGGAAGAGACTTGGGGACAAGGAGAATTGGGGACAAGGGGAAGGGAAAGACTTGTTGCAAGTTCTAACTTTTGTCACCTTGTCCCCTTGTCTCCCCTGCTCCACTACTCCTCTGCCCCTCTACTCCCCATTTATCACCTCATCTGAATCAAAAATTAATTTTTATGAGAAAACCCCTAGAAAAATTAGCAATTTACACCTAATATGATTAAAGGTGTGTAAAAAATTGTAAACTAGGTTAACAACCCGGTTAACTTTCTGCTTATAGAAGGCTTTTTTATGGCCGTCTATAATACAGATACAACCTGTACTTATAAACATTTGGAGATTTGTTCTAATGACCATCGCAGTTGGACGCGCGCCCAGTAGAGGGTGGTTTGACGTTCTAGACGACTGGCTCAAGCGCGATCGCTTCGTATTCGTAGGTTGGTCAGGGATACTACTATTCCCCTGCGCCTTCCTAGCACTAGGCGGTTGGCTGACCGGCACCACCTTCGTCACCTCTTGGTACACCCACGGATTAGCCTCCTCCTACCTAGAAGGCTGTAACTTCCTGACAGTGGCAGTATCCACCCCCGCCGATAGCATGGGACACTCCCTATTGCTGTTGTGGGGGCCAGAAGCTCAAGGCGACCTCACCCGTTGGTTCCAATTGGGTGGTTTGTGGCCATTCGTGGCACTGCACGGAGCCTTCGGTTTGATTGGCTTCATGTTGCGGCAATTTGAAATTGCGCGTTTAGTAGGGATACGTCCTTACAACGCCCTCGCCTTCTCGGCTCCCATTGCAGTATTCGTCAGCGTATTCCTGATGTACCCCTTGGGACAATCGTCGTGGTTCTTTGCACCCAGCTTTGGGGTGGCTGCAATTTTCCGATTCCTACTATTCCTGCAAGGGTTCCACAACTGGACACTCAACCCCTTCCACATGATGGGTGTTGCTGGCGTATTGGGTGGTGCTTTATTGTGCGCCATTCACGGAGCCACAGTCGAAAATACCTTGTTTGAAGACGGTGATGGTGCTAACACCTTCCGTGCCTTCAATCCCACCCAGTCGGAAGAAACCTACTCAATGGTGACAGCAAACCGTTTCTGGTCACAGATTTTCGGGATTGCTTTCTCAAACAAGCGCTGGTTGCACTTCTTTATGTTGTTCGTACCAGTCACAGGCTTGTGGATGAGTGCCGTCGGCATCGTCGGTTTAGCACTCAACCTGCGGGCTTATGATTTCGTCTCCCAAGAATTACGGGCGGCGGAAGACCCGGAGTTTGAAACCTTCTATACCAAAAACATTTTGCTGAATGAGGGTATCCGCGCTTGGATGGCTCCTCAAGATCAACCCCACGAACAATTTGTATTCCCTGAAGAAGTTCTACCTCGCGGTAACGCTCTCTAAGAATTAAAATTTGACCATGACCTAAATCAGGTTTGTGGTTGGCAGAAATTGACATACCCAGATTAAAATAATCTCCTTGTAATCAGCCAAGAAAGTGTCAATTTTCAAAATTCTCCAGTAATCTCTCATCAAAAGGTGGGAGATTTTTTCTATATATGGTTAATATCTCTAAATTTATATGTTATGTTAGTTATAAGGTTATGAACCCAGAGTAAATCCTCTGCCCTTTTGAAACTAAGACCGCTTAGGCAATAAGGAGGTGATGCCCATGATAGAAAGTAGTAAATGCATGGGTCATCAGGTTGCAGTTAGCCGGCTGTGTGCCGGAGCTGTTCTCTAAAAGTTAGCCTTAGTTATCTTTGAGATACTAAGTTAGCTCAAGTAGCTAGGCAAGCTCGGAGTTCCTTCCGGCAGTCTGGTTGCAACCTGAAGACCCGCTAGACCGCCCTGAATTAGATCGCCCGATCTAATTCAGGGCGGATAGTTTTTTATAGGTGATTTTTGCTCGATCGATAGTTATTTTTAAAAGATAGATAACGATTGCTGTCGCGAATAAAGCCAACCTATTTAAGTTTTCTAAAAAGAATAAATATTTTACATTAAACCTTGGAATATGACCAAATGTGAGAAATAGCGTCTATATGCCAAGTCTGATTTAAATCTAGACATACGCATTGTGGCTTAATTTATCCTGCCATACTTTCTGTGTGCAGAATAAAAGGGGTTTGCCTTCGTCAAATGCAAAATGTAACAAATTTATATATAACTAGGAATTTCTTGATATGGCACAACTACTCACCGAAGCGGAAATTCAAGAACAAACAAAGGTTCTGTCAGATTGGACTGTTCAAGACTCCAAGTTGCAGATTACCCGCACATTCAAAGATTTTATTGAAGCAATTGAGTTTGTCAATAAACTGGTTGAACCGGCTGAATCAGCTGGACATCATCCACACATAGAGATTTCCTACAATAAAGTGAAGATTACACTTACAACATATGATGCAGGCGGATTGACGCAGCTAGACTTTGATGTAGCACAGGTGATTTCCCAGATAAACTAAGTGATTTCTTCTAACATCTTGCACCAGACGATAGGAAGTCACCGCGATATAGGGTTTATATAGCCGAGCCAGTGTGTTCTAACTGGCGTGAGATTTATGCTAGGGGTAAGTGGAAGAAGCGATTTTTGATGGCAAACTGCTAAGTGTCTAAAGCTTTCAGCAATTTAGGTTGCGTAGAGAGCGAATAACCCAAACCCTACTCCCTGCTTAGATATTTAAATAAGTATGTGTGACAGTTATTAAGGCGATCGCTGCAATCTTGCCATCTAGATCGGATGTTTTATAATGTTATGATATAAAGATATGTTTTTGCATAAGTTAATCACATAAGTTTTTAACCCAAAGTTAATCGTTTATTAGCTTTGCAAAAACTAGAATTGTATTAGTGGCAACTATGTCTCATCCACAGGTTTGAATGAGATGTCGCATTTTCGAGAATTAGGTGCAACGAAATCAATTATCTAAACAAGGTGTGAGGAGTAAGGTAAAGATGTCTAATCTGTTGTGGAAATCCTTAGTGGTTAGTCCAGCAGTTTTGGGAGCAACGTTGTTAGTTTCGACCGCAGCAATGGCGGCCCCAAACCCAACCATAGAAGTATCATCAGCCAAACAACTAGGTGTAACCGAAGTTGCCCAACAGCCAGAAGTATTGGCTCAAACAACCATAGATCAAGTTAACCGCTACAGTAACGAAGGTAATCAAAATAACTCTCAGTCCCAAGTAACATCAGTTTCTCAATTTTCCGACGTACAACCCACTGACTGGGCATTCCAAGCATTACAGTCCTTGGTTGAGCGCTATGGTTGTATTGCAGGTTATCCGAATTCCACTTATCGCGGTAATCGTGCTTTGACCCGTTATGAATTTGCCGCTGGTTTGAATGCTTGTTTGGATCGGGTTAACGAATTGATTGCCACAGCAACAGCTGACTTGGTGACTAAACAAGATTTAGCTACCTTGCAACGGTTGCAAGAAGAATTTTCCGCAGAATTGGCAACCCTACGCGGTCGCGTAGATTCTCTAGAAGCGCGGACTGCTGAATTGGAAGCGAATCAGTTCTCCACTACCACAAAACTAGTCGGTGAAGCCGTTTTTGCCGTTAGTGATGTATTTGGGGGTAACACTGGTGACAATAACAATACTGTCTTCCAAGATCGGGTACGTTTAGACTTGCAAACCAGCTTCACTGGTAGAGACGTTTTACATACCCGTCTGTCAGCCGGGAATTCAACAGCCTTTACACAATTTGACGACGCTAATAATCCGATCGGTACTGCTGAAGGCACACAAACATATCAAGTTGGTATAGGCAATGGTAACAACAGTGTTAGAGTAGACCGCTTGACTTATGAAGTTCCCATAGGTCCAGCCCAAGTTTACCTCGCAGCTAGTGGCGGACGGCATAGCCAGTATGCTGCTGTCAATAATCCTTACTTTTTTGACAACACTGACGACGGTGGTAACGGTGCTTTATCTACCTTTGCTTCTGAAAGTCCCATCTATCGGATTGGTGGTGGTGCAGGTATAGCGCTCAATCTCCCCCTTGGTAAAGGTGGCGGGATTTTGGGAAATAGCTCAATCACTGCGGGTTACTTGGCATCGCAAGCTAATAATCCTGGTCTTAATACAGGTTTGACCAACGGCGACTATGCAGCTCTTGGACAATTAAACTTTAGTGTTGGCGATCGCTTGGCTTTAGCTGCTACCTACGTCCACGGATATAGCGCCAGTGGTGCTTTATTCGACTCTGGTACAGACGGAGCAACTGGAGCTTTTGATGTAGGTACTGGACAAGCTAACTTTTTAGGTAATGCAGCAGGTCTTGCAGCAGGTGTAGCAACCCCAGCTATCAGCAACTCCTACGGTGTGTCAGCTGCGTTTAGACCCAGCGACAAACTGTCTATTAGTGGCTTCGTCTCTTACCATGACGTCACAGGTGTCGGTGCAGGTGATGATTATGAAGCTTGGAGCTACGGTTTAGGGGTAGCCTTACCTGATTTCGGTAAAAAGGGTAACGTCTTAGGTGTTTTTGCTGGTGCAGAACCTTATTCCTTTAACCGGCCAGGTTTTGGCGGTAACAATGATATACCCTATCACTTTGAAGGCTTCTACAAATATCGTGTGTCGGATAACATCTCTGTTACCCCTGGTGTAATCTGGTTGACCTCTCCTGGGCAAAACAGCGATAACGATGATGCTATTATCGGTACGCTTAGAACTACTTTTACCTTCTAGAGTGTTGATTTTCCACTGACAATTTTGAACTCTATTTCTCCCTGCCATCAGGCGGGGTTTTTTGTTTTCAGTAGTAATAATAGATAAACCCCAGTAGTTAACCGGAGTATACTAGAAAAGTTAGGAGTTATGGCGGGTTTGATATGAATAGAGCAGAGTAATGCCCACTCTATAAGTGACTTACACCGTGAGCGACTTTTTCGGAGCGAGCTTTTTTAGTAGAAGTTGGCGGTATAAAGCTACATATTGCGTAGTATCTTAACTCTACCAATTTGAGATTTTGAATTTTGGATTTGAGATTTTTCCTTCAATCTCAAATCCAAAGTGAATGACTTCTAACTCTTAATTTCTACCCCTAACTTATTGCTGCTTGTGGAACTATCCTGTAAATCGGAATACGCAATTCTCGCCTTATTAGAGATGGCCGCTCATTACGAAAGCGGCGAACCGCTGCAAATTCGACAAATTGCAGCACAACAAAATATACCCGATCGCTATCTGGAACAGCTACTAGCAACCTTGAGGCGTGGCGGTATAGTTAAAAGTCAGCGTGGGTCAAAAGGTGGCTATCTGTTAACGCGAGAACCCCGAAAAATCATCCTTTTTGAGATTTTGGAATGTTTAGAAGGCTTAGAGGCGCGGGCTGGTGAAGAAAACGTTAATTTCAAAAGCATAGACAGTTCAGTTATAGAAGAAATTTGGCAAGAAGCAAGTCGCGCGGCAAATTCCGTCTTGCAAAAATATACGCTCCAGGATCTTTGTGAAAAACGAGATTCGCGGCGGCAATTAGATATCATGTACTACATTTAGTCAAGAGTGATTTGTCATTTTTTGATGACTAATGACCAATAGCTAAGTAGGTGGGCGTAAATAATTATCGTTAGGATAAGGCAGTTCTTGCTGGGGGCAGGGAGCAGGGAGCAGGGAGCAGGGGAAAAAGGGTTTGAGTCTTATTTACTTTTCTTCACATAGTTCGGTTTTATTCTGCCCACTTAATAACTAAATAATTAATAATTAGGGACTAATTTATGCGAATAGCTCGTAACATTACAGAACTAGTTGGTCGTACCCCTCTAGTACAGTTGAACCGTATTCCTCAAACAGAAAAATGTGTTGCGCAAATTGTCGTGAAACTGGAAAGTATGAACCCATCGGCATCAGTTAAAGACCGGATTGGGGTAAGTATGATTAACGCCGCAGAGGAGGAGGGGCTAATTACTCCTCTTAAGACAGTATTGGTAGAACCCACTTCTGGAAATACCGGAATTGCCCTAGCAATGGCAGCAGCAGCTAAGGGTTATCGATTAATTTTGACAATGCCAGAGACGATGAGTGGAGAGCGTCGGGCAATGTTGCGAGCATACGGGGCAGAACTGGAACTAACACCAGGAATGGAAGGCATGAGTGGGGCAATTCAACGAGCGCAGCAGATAGTTAATACTACACCAAATACCTATATGTTGCAGCAGTTCCGCAATCCAGCTAATGCAAAAGTGCATCGGGAAACTACGGCAGAGGAAATCTGGGAAGATACCGATGGACAAGTCGATATAATTGTGGCAGGAGTGGGTACAGGTGGTACGATCGCTGGTGTAGCAGAAGTGATTAAAGCACGCAAGCCTAACACTAAGGCGATCGCTGTTGAACCAGCCAATAGCCCAGTTTTATCTGGGGGACGACCAGGCCCCCACAAAATCCAGGGAATTGGTGCTGGGTTTATTCCCCAAGTACTCAAGATAAAATTGATTGATGAAGTGATTACCGTCACCGATGAAGAAGCGATCGCCTACAGTCGCCGTTTGGCAAAAGAAGAAGGGCTACTATCTGGCATTTCCAGTGGAGCCGCTTTATGTGCAGCAATTCGCGTCGCCCAACGTCAAGAAAATCAGGGACGTTTAATTGTAATGATTCAGCCCAGTTTTGGTGAGAGGTATTTGAGTACGCCATTGTTCCAAGACCTTGAGGCAAGATTGGCCGCTAGCGTCAGTTAACGATACATTGAATTAATGGTCAATTCTAAGCACGTTTCTAACCATTACGAAACTCTCAAAGTTAGTCCAAGTGCCAGCCAAGCGGAGATTAAGCAAGCTTATCGCCGCTTGGTTAAATTGTTTCATCCTGACAGTAATCAAGAAACAGCCGATCGCGAGCAAATTATCCGCATCAATGCAGCTTATGAGGTCTTAGGCGACAACCAAAATCGCCGCAATTATGACCAACAACTGCAAGATGACTCCCAAAAATTAAATAGCGATCGCCAACAGCGTACAGCATCAGCCCAACAGCATTACCAAACAAGACGAAAAACTGGACGGGATGTTGACGAGCAAGTTGAAGAATGGCTCCGCCAAGTTTACCAACCAGTTAATCGCTTGCTTTGTACCGTTCTTTATTCGTTAGAAGAACAAATGGAGCAATTAGCTGCCGATCCCTTTGATGATGAGTTGTTAGATGAATTTCAGGAATATTTAAAAACCTGTCGAGATGACCTCAAGCAGGCACAAATTACTTTTCGCTCCCTGCCAAATCCCCCTAGTCTCGCAAGAACAGCGGCTCACCTTTACTACAGCCTCGATCAAGTAGCAGATGGACTAGATGAATTAGGTTATTTTCCTTTGAACTACGATGAGCGTTATTTACACACAGGTCATGAACTATTCCGCATAGCTACAAGATTGCACTGTGAGGCACAAGCGTCTGTTACATAGTCATTAGTCATTAGTCATTGGTCATTGGTCATTAGTCAAATAACAAATGACTAATGACAACTGACAAAGAAATTAGTTTATCCTGGAAGCAGAGAAAGATTAAGAAATTTTAAATTCTGCTCATAGTGTAGTCATGCAATGCATTGTTAATCGCCGTGCCCAGTTTTCAGCAAGTCATCGCTATTGGTTGCCAGAACTGAGCGAAGCCGAGAATATTGATAAATTTGGTGTTGGTACTAGATTTCCGGGACACGGACATAACTATGTTTTATTCATCTCCCTAGCTGGGGAATTGGATGAATATGGGATGGTGCTGAACTTGTCTAATGTGAAACACGTAATTAAACGGGAAGTTACCAGTCAATTGGACTTCTGTTATCTCAATGATGTATGGGCAGAATTTCAACAAACTCTGCCCACCACTGAGAATATTGCACGGATTATCTGGCAGCGGCTAGCACCTCATTTGCCTCTAGTCCGCGTGCAGTTATTTGAACATCCTGAACTTTGGGCAGATTATATGGGAAACGCAATGGAAGCCTACCTCACCATCAGTACTCACTTTAGCGCCGCCCATCGGCTAGCTCACCCTAACCTCAGTAACGAAGAAAACACTGAGATTTACGGTAAATGCGCTCGTCCCAACGGTCACGGACACAACTACCATCTAGAAGTCACTGTCAAAGGGAAAATTGACCCACGTACTGGCATGATTATTGATTTAGGTGCGCTGAATCAAGTGGTAGAAGATTATGTGCTAGAGCCATTCGATCACACTTTTTTAAACAAAGATATTCCTTATTTTGCCGAAGTTGTACCCACTGCTGAGAATATCGCACTTTACATTAGTAATTTACTGCGATCGCCTATTCAGGAATTGGGAGCTAAACTTTACAAAGTGAAATTGATTGAAAGTCCCAATAACTCCTGCGAAATCTACTGTACTGAGTCAGAATCAAATTCAGTCAGCGCAGCCTTAAATCAACCAGTATTGGCACGCATTTAGCTAATTGAAAATCCAGGCAGAGGACATAGGGAATTTATATCATTCCCATGCCCAATGCCCAATGCCCTATAAACGAAAAGAATCTAAAATTAGAACAGTTTACTTACTAAGCAGTTGAAACCAGGTAGCAAAGGACTTGTCAATTCATCTTGATTAAATAAAGTAACTACTAGCTTTAATGCAGCCTGTTCGCGTCGATAAACTTCAACTTTCTTCTGTATAGAATCGCAAATCCAATATTCCTGAACTCCTTGCACCGAGTACAGCTTTAGCTTTGTTTCCTTGTCGCGTTTCTCATTTTTTTCACCGGGAGACAAAACCTCTACTACTAACTCTGGTGCGCCCATGAGATGTCCAGCTTCATCTAGCAAGTGTTTTAAGCGTTCATGACTTACCCACACCACGTCAGGGATCACATTGTCAGCATCGGAAAAAATAATTCCAGGGGCGATCGCAGCCTTACCTAAACCAGTTTCATCTGACCAAATCTTGAGAACTGTACCAATATTGACACAACTTGATTGATGATCCCAGTGAGGTGCTTTAGTCACAAATAGTTCTCCATCAATAATCTCATAGCGATTTCTGCGATCGCCAGCGAATAACTCTAGGTCAGCAGTCGTCCAACGCACTGGAGTTGTTTGCATAGAAACCCCCTAGCATTTTCTTAAATCATATTTTAAAAATACCGACGGCGGGCGGAATGTCGCAAATAGCGATAAATGCCCCACGCTAAAACTCCAAAAAAGAGATTTAGTAAAAAGCGACTAACTATAAACCACAAAATATCAGTGTCAAAAAGCTTCGATGGACTCAAAGGACTAACAGTCCTAACTAAAAGAAACAGCCCAAAAATAGCATTTCCACCCAGGACGAGGGCAAACAACACTAAACTCCTTTGCCAGTAACGGCGCTGGATTGTACGGTTTGAAATCAGGGTAATTACAGGTTTACCTTGCACTTTTCGCAGTAATTGTTCCAGGCGCCAAAACATCCATAACAGAAACGGAAATAAACCGTAACTTAGGAAACGTAGGGGTAATGAATAACCCCAAGCACTAGATAGGACATTCACTAGGGCATGACAAATTACAGAATTTAGCCAAGCCCTAAAAATAAACTTATTGTCTCGATTTAAGCGATTTTTAGAGGAAATATAGATTCCTAAAGCATATCCCCAAGGCACAGAGAACATAGCATGGACTGGCGTGCCGATAGTACGTTCAAAAATTGATGCTGTACCGTGGAAAAGGTAAATCCAGTTCTCTTCGGCAGTGAATCCAAGAGAAACGGCGATGGTGAAGAAGAAAACCGTAGAGTGAAGTAATCGATACTTGCGTTGCAGATAGTAGGTTGGGACAACAACCGCAGCTAACTTGCAGCCTTCTTCGATTGGGCCTATTTCTACAAGCTGCCGCAAAGCTGTACCGGGAAGCGATCGCTTAATCTGATGCCAGTCTACAAAAGAATTCGCTACAATTTCAAAATCCGATTCGAGTCTAAGGGCTAAAAAACCAGATATTGCCCCAATGATAAAGAACATCAGTAACTTTAACAGAGGTGGGGCAAATGGTATCCGACAGTAGTAGTAGCCTAGCAGCAGCAAGGGTGGTATTGCTGCCCACAACACTAGAGATAAATCAACCACTCACCTGAGCGATCGCTGTGCGGTGACGGTGGGTATTGTTGGTAATAGTGGGAGTTTGGAAACCTGCCTCAACAATAGCCTGCTCAATGTCCAAAGCAAAATATTCATCTAAATACGGTTCAGTACTTTTGAGCAAAGTCAAAATGTAGGCTGGCATTTTCTTGTAAACTTCAGATTTGGGATTCATATCCATGATTGCCAAATAGCCACCCGGACGCAGCACGCGCCGCATTTCAGCTAAAATCTGTCGGGTTGCTGATTGGGGTAATTCATGGCACATCAGGAAAATGGAAACTAAATCAAAAGAGGCATCAGGTAATCCGGTAGATTCAGCTTGGGCATGAAGCCAGTTAATTTTAGCTTGACGTTGTTGGGCGCGGTAGTTAGCAACAGCTAAAAAGTAGGGAGATAAGTCTAAGCCTGTAATTTTGGCATGGGGATAAATTTCTTGTAGGGCAAAACTACTCAAGCCAACACTACATCCTACATCTAAGATGTCTTGCGGCTCATTGGGGATTTGATTCAGGATATTGTGGTAACTTTGGCGGAGCATAGCATCGCCTTGCGCTTCTTCAGCACTCTGCCAAATCTTAGCGTGGACAGCGTAAGCAGCAGGTTCTACCTCAAAAGCGGCTTGCCAACTGAGATTTCCGGTTTCGTAGGCATGGAATGAGGTGACGTAGTATTCTGGGTAGGAAAGCTGAGGATTTTCTACTTGAGCTAGATCGATCTTCCAATCACGCGCTTGTAGTGTTTCGACTTCTTGCGTCCAAGGCACACCAATTCTCTCGGCACGTTTAATCATCATTTGTCTAGCTTGATGCTTGGCTAGGTTAGCTAAAGGCTGGATTGCCAGTATGCCATTCACCAAGCGGGAAGCTAAACCAGGATTATTGTTTACAGCAACGGTCATAAATCAGTTTGCATTTAACAGCTTTTTCTACTTATGACATACTTGCTGGACGGCAGTCTAGAAATGAATTGAATTGTATAACGGCAGTCTGCCTGCTTTGGCTTGCCCCAAGCAACAAATATTATAGAAGGTTGACATTTGGAGAGCAGCAAAGTTCTGAGAAGATGTGAATTATGCTGGTTTACTATAGCTCAGGAAAGATTGACTGGTGCGTTGGATAGACTCAACCAAACCTTGGAAACTCGGAATAATCAAGTTTTGTGAGTAGGGGTGGGAGTGGGAGGATCGGGGAGAAATCAATTCAAAATTCAAAATTCAAAATTCAAAATTGTTCGCGTAGCGTCTCGTAGAGAAGAAAAAGACTGGGGGAGATGTAGCTTTAACTTCCCGTAGGGTGGGAGATGAGGAAGTGAGGGAGAAATATTCAATCCCCATGCCCCATGCCCCATGCCCTATTTGGCAGTAGGTTTGAGAGCTAACAACATCTCTAATTCACTGGTAGATTTATCAGGACTAATAGCGGTAAAACCAATACCACGAATGGAATTCAGGATGGTGATGGTATCGGCGTTAGACGATACAAAACTATTGATTAGGGGCACAGTTTTAGTTTTATCCATATCTAGGTAAAAATAGCCGCCGTTGGGTTTTTGCAAAGAACCAGTAACGGCTTTGAAGGCGTCGCTAGTGTCGAGAGATGGATTCTTGCGATCGCTAACAGCCTCAGCAATTGGACCACCAAGAGCTATAAATACAGTATCTCGATCTAGCCAACCATGTGCCAATAAAGCTCCTTGTCGGGGAATTTGCCATTCAGTTACGTCTTTACCACCGATATTTCTGTTAGCGACGTTGATTTGTTGGGTTTTGGCAAGGGTATCCAATTTTGTTAAGGTGGCTTCGGCAGTTTTGCGATCGCTAGTATCAAATACTAAAGCACCTCCAAAACCAACATTCGCTAACACTCCTTGATTTGATGGAATCGCACCAAAGGCAAATTCCCCATTCATCCAGCCAAAAATATCCTTATCTAAGTCTATATTGGCGAATTTCAGTTGTCCTCGCGCTTGTTCCAGAGCTTGCTTCATTTCTGGATAATCTTTTGACTGCTCTACTAACACTTCCCAACCACGGCTGATGCCATTTCCGCTAATCAGAGCAAAGGTATCAGCAGGAAATTGCCCGACTATATTCCCAGGACTTGATTGATACTGAAATTTATTTAATTGTGGATCTAAATTAGCGATCGCTTTTACCCGCACTCCCGCATCATCAACACCAACACCCGCTACCACAGATTTTATCTGCTTCAGTTGTGTCAGGGTTTGTGGGGGTAGCTGCTTTGCCTGGGGATTTCCAGCGGTTAATTGCTGTATCATCCCGGCATAGTCTGGTACATAAATTTGGGCGAGGCTGTTTTTAACATCCACTCCTTTAAGAATGCTGCTAGCACCTTCTTTACTGGCAAAAGAAGACTGTCCCTTAAATGTATCAATTGCTTTTTCTACAGCTTGCTTTTCGGGGGCTAATACCAACTGACTATCATTTAAAACTACGCTATACGTAGGCTTGCCATTTTGTGTAGTTTCAACAATTTTTTGACCTTGATAGTCAGATTCCTGTAATTTCACTCCTTTTTGTGACTTCAATTTGTTAGCAAAATTCAAGGCGCTGAGTTTGTCCTTGATTCCCACCACTATCAGGATATTTGATTCCTGCTGTAAATTTGTTGGTACATTAGGTGCCCCAGAGGGTACCTTTAACTGTGCTGGTTTTACAGGATTTGGTGGCAATACAGCAATCATCACACCATCAGCCCAAGGCTTTATGTCTTTTTCATAAGAAACGTTACTGTCACTGAACATTTGCTGATTGAAATCTTCCAGACCTTTTGCCACTAATTTTTGTGCTTCTGGAGTGCCAAACTGCTGTAATTTTGCCCAGGCTTCAGAGTCAGTAGTAATATAAGTTGCCATCAGTGCTGTTGAAGGTACTACTTTAGCACTGCCTAAAGCGTCGGAACTACCTCCTGATGGGCCTTTAAAGTACATATAAGTCGCTATACTTCCGGCGACAACGACAGCAGCACCAACAGCAGGAATGAGAAATTTTGATTTACTTTCTGGCATTTTGTTATCCTCTTTTTGCTCAGATTGTCACCGAGATTTATACAAGTGTCACTGTAGAGTTTTCGGATTTATTAGTAATTTCCGCTAATCCATCGCTACTGGAGTTTAGACTAACCCATGACCAAAGGATTTAGCAGCACACTCGTTGACAAACTGCACATCTACCTCTTCCTTGCTGAAAATTGTTGCTTTTGATATGCATCATTAATTGGAGCTTAATCAGAACTATTCTCAATTAAATATGATGTTCAATCAGCAAATATCCAACTTAAAAGTGATTTTTCACTACAAATGGTGTTTCTGCACATTAAATACATAGCAATCCTATCTGATTTGTAAAAATTGCAAGGCCAAGATTCCTGACTTCTCTAAAAAATTGGGAATCTCGTTGTTTACGAATGATTTAAGATTGCTATAGCACTTGGATTTCGCAGTCCATCTATACAGCAAACAAGCTAGCGATCGCCGATTTGTTAAAGAAGTTAAGAGGATTTGGGAAGCGCAACGTCAATCTACAAGCGTTTCCTTTGAGCGACTTTTACAGGCACTGGGCAGTATGGGAGTTTTTACGGAGACAGAAATCGGTTATTGTACTCTCATACAACTGGTATCCTGCATTTAGTTTCAACTCCAGTTGGTATTTACTGATAAAATTAGTAATCCTATAAATTAGCGGTCTAAAATTACTCTCAAAAATACTTCAACCAGATGAGGAGCGAATCTGCAAATGATATGCTGTTCATTTTAAACAAAGTAGCGTGTTTAGCAGCAAGCTATCCTAATTTATAAAAATAATTAGGAGTATTTGTACTTAATGAGAATCTATCGAGGTGCAAGATACTCTTGACTCAATGCCAAAAAAGTGCAAAACATCAGAAAAAGTAAATGCGGGAGAGATATGGAAAAAACCCAAGCATCGGTAGCCGAGCTTGGGAAGTTCGGGTGAGATTAATTTTAATCCCCCAATCCCAAAGGGGAGTTCTCACCTCCATAATGCCCTGTTGATTTGGGAAATACATCAAACACTGCTATTTTTCTTAACTACATTCAACCAAGCCAGACTTTTCAGGATTACAAGGTCATTAAGCATCAATGTCGCAGTCTTATTTTGATACAGATAATAACGGACACAAACCTTTTGAGTTACCGGGAGCAAGACCACACTACAACCCCGATCGCCCCGGACAGGTAGAGCATATTTTTCTCGATCTCATCCTGGATATTCCCAAGCAAAGCTATCAGGGCAGTTGTAGCATTCGCCTCTTGCCAATCCGTAATGGTATTGATCGTTTGACTTTGGATGCTGTCAACCTAAATATCGAGTCTGTGCAGGTGGACGAAGTGCCACAAAATTTTGACTATGACGGGGAACAGCTTTCCATCCAACTTTCTCAGGCAACCCAGATTGGTCAACGCTTGCTGATTGCGATCGCTTACTCGGTGACAAAACCGCAACGCGGTATTTATTTTATTCAACCAGATAAGCACTACCCAAACAAACCTACTCAAGTTTGGACTCAAGGGGAAGACGAAGACTCTCGCTTTTGGTTCCCCTGCTTTGACTATCCAGGACAACTGTCTACTTCGGAAATTCGTGTCCGCGTTCTCAACCCTCTCGTGGCGATTTCCAACGGCGAATTGATTAACACCACAGAAGATGGTGATTACAAAATCTACCATTGGTTACAGCAACAAGTTCATCCTACCTACTTGATGACTTTAGCAGTAGGTGATTTTGCTGAAATTCGCGATGAGTGGAAGGGTAAAGCTGTCACCTACTATGTAGAAAAGGGACGGGAGGAAGATGCTAAACGCAGCATGGAAAAAACTCCCCGCATGATCGAATTTTTGAGCCAAAAGTATGGTTATCCATATCCTTTTCCAAAATACGCCCAAGTTTGCGTCGATGACTTCATCTTTGGCGGTATGGAAAATACCTCCACAACACTGTTAACAGACAGATGTTTACTGGATGAACGCGCCGCCTTAGATAACCGCAACACTGAAGCTTTAGTCGTTCACGAACTGGCGCACCAGTGGTTTGGTGATTTGGTGGTGATTAAGCATTGGTCTCATGCTTGGATTAAAGAAGGGATGGCTTCTTACTCTGAGGTGATGTGGACAGAACAAGAATATAGTCTAGAAGAAGCAGCTTACTATCGTTTATTGGAAGCTCGTCGTTACTTGAGTGAAGATAGCAGCCGTTATCGCCGTCCAATGGTAACGCACGTTTACCGAGAAGCTATTGAACTTTACGATCGCCACATCTACGAAAAAGGATCTTGTGTTTATCACATGATTCGGGCCCAGTTGGGAGATGAGTTGTTTTGGCAGGCAATTCAAACATTTGTCCAAGATAATGCTCATAAAACCGTAGAAACAGTAGACTTACTTAGGGCGATTGAAAAGGCAACCGGACGTAATCTTTTGTTCCTCTTTGACCAATACGTTTATCGTGGTGGTCATCCCGATTTTAAAGTAGCTTACTCTTGGGATGGGGATGCTAATTTAGCAAAAATTACAGTAACTCAAACCCAAGCTGCTGAAGGTAAAAATGGCAGTAAGGATTTATTTGATTTAAAAATACCTATTGGTTTTGGCTATACCCAACAGGAAGAAGTCAGGAGTAACGGAAAACTCAGCACTTCATTCTCAGCACTCAAAACTTTCATCGTCCGGGTAAATGAACGCGAACAAAGCTTCTACTTTCCCCTAGAAAATAAGCCGCAATTTATTAGCTTTGATGTTGGAAATAATTACCTAAAAACAGTAGCTTTAGAATATCCAATTGCGGAGTTAAAAGCACAGTTAGAATTCGATCCCGACCCGATTTCGCGTAGTTATGCAGCAGCAGCTTTGGCGAAAAAAGGTGGGTTAGAAGCAATCAATGCACTGTCTGCATCGCTAAAAAATGACCCATTGTGGGGTGTGCGTGTGGAAGTGGCAAAACAACTAGCCCAAATCAATTTAGATCAAGCCTTTGATGGCTTAATTGCTGGGTTAAAAGATAAAAATGCTTATGTGCGACGAGCTGTAGTAGAAGCACTTACTCAATTCAAAACTGCTGAAAGCTATAAAGCTGTGAGAGGGTTAGTGCAAAAGGGCGATCCCAGTTATTACGTGGAAGCAACAGCTTCTTATGTTATCGGGGCGATCGCATCGGCAAACTTGGAAGAAAAACCCAAAGAAGACAAGGTATTAAAGCTGTTGAAATCGGTTTTAGAAGAAAAGGCGGGTTGGAATGAAGTTGTGCGGAGTGGTGCAGTTGCCGGTTTAGCTGAATTCAAAACCTCGGAAGCAGCTTTAAATCTGCTGATCGAATACACCAAACTCGGTGTACCACAACCCCTACGTTTAGCCGCAATTCGGGCTTTAGGAAAGATTTCTGTTGGTCAAAGTCCAGTTAATTTGGAACGGATTTTAGAAAAATTAACAGAACTAGCCAAAGAAACCTTCTTTTTAACGCAAATAGCGGTAGCCTCAGCATTAGGACAAATGGAAATACTTAAAGCAGCTGGGATTTTGCGATCGCTAGTCGATCAAACAGCCGATGGGCGTGTACGTCGCTATGCTGAAGAAGAAATTTCCAAGGTGCAAAAGAACATTGGTTCAGAAAAAACCCTGCGTCAATTGCGTGAAGATTTCGACCAACTCAAACAACAAAACCAGGAATTGAGAAGCCGTTTAGAAAACTTGGAGGCCAAATCTAAATAGCATTACATGATAATTAAAAGCAGGTAATTGGTAATTGTGGCAAAGCTATTAACAATTACCAAGGTTTTAGTTGATACTGTAATTTTATTGTGGACACATAAAATATTTTATTTTCCACTTAAATTACAGGTATAAATAAACATAGTACCAAGATCCCCGAATTCTGTTAGAAGCCGGGGATCTTTATGTTGTAAGCGGTTACTAAGTTTCAATTTGCATATATAGGTACATATTTATATTTATATAAATTAAAGTTAAGAAAAGATAAAATCATCTAAAAGTTGGATAAGTAGTTGTAGTTTTATAAAGTATAATTAAGAAAAAGATAAACAAATCTAGGCAGTAACAGATGCTAAAATCGCCTCGAACACTATCCCCAAAGGGTAGAGTTCTAGTTGTTTTAGATAAAAGACTACCGCTATCCTGAACTTGCAACTAACTTGTGGGTCAGGAAAAAAACAATCATTGTAAATTTTTCAGTTGAAGAGGCAAAAAAAGGCGTGGGTCAGTATCAACCTGCTCAACTAAAACTCTATAATCCAGATGCGATCGCTCGCTACTATAGTTACCGTCCCTGGCTAGGCTGGGGGCGACTGCTGAGAATTATCTCCTCCTTTGCAGGATTTATATTCAGTCTGAAGTGGGACGAGTGGCAAGATCGAGTTGAGCAGAACAAGGGTAAACGAGCTATCCAGTTGCGAGAGATGCTCACTCGCCTCGGCCCGACTTTTATTAAAGTTGGTCAAGCCCTCTCCACCAGACCAGACCTGATACGCAAAGATTTCTTAGAAGAACTGATAAAGTTACAAGACCAGTTACCACCTTTCGATAATGCGATCGCTTACCAGATTATCGAAAGAGAACTAGACCGTCCGATTAGCGAAAGCTTTAGCGAACTGTCACCTAACCCAGTAGCTGCTGCTAGCTTGGGTCAAGTATACCGGGGTCGTCTGGTCAGCGGCGAAGAAGTCGCCGTGAAAGTGCAACGTCCCAACTTACATCCGGTGATTACACGCGACTTATATCTGATGCGTTGGGCAGCAGGTTGGCTAGCTCCTTGGTTGCCTTTAAATCTTGGTCACGACCTAACTTTAATAGTGGACGAGTTTGGCATAAAATTATTTGAAGAAATTGACTATATTAATGAAGGTCGCAACGCCGAGAAATTTGCTAGTAACTTCCACAATGATCCACAAGTAAGAGTTCCAGGTATTTACTGGCGTTACACCAATACCCACGTTTTAACCCTGGAATGGATTGACGGCTTCAAGCTGACGGATACTCAACACATCCGCGAAGCAGGTTTAGACCCAGAAGCGATTATCCAAATTGGCGTGACATCAGGATTGCAACAGCTTTTAGAATATGGCTTTTTCCATGCTGACCCTCATCCTGGCAATTTGTTTGCTGTGCCCGATGGTCGTATGGCTTATATTGACTTCGGCATGATGGATCAGTTGGAAGAAAGCACCAAAGAAACACTGGTAGATGCGCTAGTGCATTTGGTAAATAAAGACTATACCGACTTAGCCGAAGACTTTGTAAAATTAGGGTTTCTGACTCCAGATACGAATATTTGCCCGATAGTGCCAGCATTAGAAGCGGTGCTAGGAAACGCTATTGGCAAAAATGTCAAGGATTTTAACTTCAAAACTATTACCGATGAGTTTTCGGAACTGATGTACGAATATCCTTTCCGAGTCCCGGCAAAGTTTGCTTTGATTATTCGTTCCCTAGTTACCCAAGAAGGTATTGCCCTTAGCCTCAACCCCAATTTCAAAATTGTTGAAGTGGGTTATCCCTATATAGCGCGGCGGTTGCTGACAGGGGAATCGCCTGCATTACAGCGACGATTATTGAATGTGTTGTTCAAAGATGGTAAATTTCAGTGGCAGCGGTTAGAGAATTTGATTGCGATCGCTCGTACCGATAACAACTTTGATGTATTGCCCACAGCTCAGATGGGGTTCCAATACTTAATGTCGGAAGAAGGCAAGTTTCTGAGGCGCCAGTTGGTGCTTGCTCTCACCGAAGATGACCGCCTGCATACCGAAGATGTGCAACGCTTGTGGAACCTGGTTAAAGATGACTTAAAACCGGATCGTTTATTAAATGTAGCGATCGGTATTTTAACAGAGTTATCCAGAGAAGGTGCAGCCGCTATCCTGCCAAAAGCGACATTACTTGGGTCTTTTGCTGAGAACCAGTCAACAAATAAAAAGTAAAAAATATTTAATAGAAATTAGGAGTTTTCATGTACTATTTTCCTCTGCAACCGCCTTATTTTCTGTTACTTGTTGGCTTTTTGACTGCATTAACATCTGGTTTGGCATTATCTGGCACTTTGAAAGTAATTGTGCAGAACTGGCCAAGCGAACGAGCAGAAAATACTCAGCCACGTTCCTCACTGAAACAATTACTTGTACCATTTATCGGCATAACAGGCGGTACTTGTCTATTTATGTCTTCAGGTTTAGAGATATTTGGCTTTCCCTCATCCTTGGCTTTAGGAGTCGGTCTACCAATTAGTCTGTTTACTTGTTTGCTAGTTTGGTTGCAGTTGGGAAGTATGATGACCTTTATAGAACGCGAAGGTATGCAATCTTTAGATTTAGATTCTTTTTCTTAAGAAAGAGTAGAAAATTAATAATTTAAAATTCAAGAGAGTCTGAAACTCTCTTGAATGTCTATTGAGCAATTTTATGCTTGAAGTTGCGATACTTGAGCTTAATATTGTTTATTTTTTGTTGAATAAAGCTACTAGTGGACTTTTGCAGAAGTGTTAGCTTGCTGGGGCGCTTAAAGCTTTGAGGACGTTTTTCAGGTGATTTTAAATAACGATAATATAAGAAAACATCGCGGTAAGGAATATCAGCATCTTCACCTCTACAAAGCCTCTTAAAGGCTGAAGAAGAGACACTCATATAGTGTAAGTATGTCAACTTCTGCCCTTGGTCGTAAAGGATATTATCTATAACATCAAATTTAGAAGCCCAGTGGCAACCAGTCGCTTTACCGTGATAGGCGTAATTGTAGTAAGAAATTCCACTACGTAAAACTAAATAGTTGAGAACTGTTTGATCGGAATCTGCCCATGCGAGTGCATCAGCTTCACCTGCTTCTAAGTTTGCTAGTAGATTTGCTAAATTAGCATCGTTAAAAACACCCTTTTTAGAAGCAAACCAACCAGAACAAAAAATTTGATTCCTAATATCTTCTATAGAAAAAATCTCTGCTAGCTTATCTTCTGTCCAGTTGAAAATATAATTCAAATCGGATCTATATTGAAAGTCATTCGTAATCCAATCATATTCATCCAACTTTTGATAAACATCATCGAGTGATTTCATCAATAAGGTATCTCCATCAAAGAAGATAAACTTGTCAAATGGACCATCTAGACAGCAAAGTTTTCGATGTCTTTCTATGCGATAATTCTCTGGCAAACCATATTCTCGCCATAGCTTTAACGCTCTTGGGTGAGCTTTCCAGATACGAGAGCCAAATTCTTCCCAGTAGGCTATGGAATCAGAATTTTCAAATAAAGTAACATTATCTCTAGATGCAATTTCTGCTTTTACTTTCTCTAGCTGGTCATTATATGGAATTACACAAACAGGAATTTCTCTACCAGCATTAGCTTCTATGCTGTTGAGCAAAGCAACTAGTTGATCGTAGACAACATCATTCGCTAAGGTGTAAATACCATCTATCATTGGGATACTCCTAATATTAAGTACGGGCAGAAACAAAGGGAAATAAACGGCGAGTCAGTTTGGGAATAAAGGCAAATTTACCCTCATGAAGATAGCGATAGTGTTCCCACAATTGCCAATAGGGACTACCAGTTTTCATCCGCGTACCAGCCCAGTGGAGATATTTGAGTCGTTGTCCTCGGTCATAGAGGGCGTAATCTTGCTGTTGGAAATTTTGCGAACCTGCCCAACTACCAGGCCCTCCCCCAGGAATTTTAACGAGATTTCCACGTTTGGAAATTAGTTTGAGAACAAGATAATTTAAAATTGGTTGGTCTGTAACTCCTTCAGAAAAATCAAAATATTCGCGATGTGCTGCACACTCGCGTAAAGCTTCATCCATTTGTTGTTCGGTAATAATTCCTTTTCTCGAAGCCCAAAAACCGCTGTTGAAAACATCTTGAAGTTGGGCATCGGAAAAAATTTGCTGTTCTTTCACAAATGGCGAAAATATATTTCGCAGCTTGTCATTAGCATGATGGTAATCACAGCAGAAGAAATCGACTTCTGATAGTTTGTCTAAATTGTCGGCAATTTTTTCAAAAACGACAATATCTGTATCAATATAAATAAATTCATCTAAAGGCCCAAACCACGCCACCAATTTACGCATTTTGTTGGGTAAGGCAAGGAAATCTCGGTCAAAAATTTCTCCGATGCGTTTGGTAAAGGTATCAATAAGTTCTAAATCTGGGAAAATTTGGACGTTATGTAAGGTAACAAGCTGTTCTGCTACCTTATGGTAATTGTCATTAAAAGGTATGAGATAAATGGTAACTTCTGGATCGTAGTAACGGATGCTATTGAGGAGAGCAATAGCATTATCGATAACGCGGTCATTGGCAACTATATAAATGCCCCGGCTCATAAATTATCCTTGGTTAATTAACTTAAATTTTCGCAAAGCTCTTGTAAGTAAATTTGCTACTGGAGCGTCATTATAATTCTTAGGAGGATTGTTAAATACTGGACGCTTTTCTGGTTCGTGTAAGTAACGATAATAGAGAAATAAATCTCGATAGGGAAACTGAATATTTTCTCCTGCACAGACTGCGTGATTGATATTAGGAGGAATCCCAATATAATGGAGATAAGTTAGTCGATTACCGCGATCGTAAAGAATATGTTCTCGTTCCTCGAAATGTTTGGAGCTAGCAGAGCATCCTGTTTTTTCATTATCTGGCAGTTGGCAAGCAAAGTTATAAATAGAAAGATTAGACCTCATTACCATATAGTTGATTAATGGTTGTTCGCCAGCACCACCATACAAAATTTCTGACTCCCCATTTTGCAAATTTGATATTAGCCAATCTCTTTTTTCTAAGTCAAATAGTCCTTGTTTTGCGCCATAAAAGCCTGAGCAAAATATTTCAGAATCGATGCGTTTTTGCTGAAAAACTTTTAGTAATTTGGGAGAATCAACATTATATATTTTACTAACGTCTTTAAATTGGAAATCGTAGACCACAAAATCATAACTATCTAGCTTTTCAAACACTCCTGCGAGTGAGTTCATCACCAAGGTGTCTGCATCTAAATAGATAAACTTATCGAATGGCCCATCAAAAGCGCAAAAACGACGGTGAGCGCCATAAAGACGGGATTTAGTCCGATTCAATCGTTCTGGGGCTGCTGCGAGCATAAATTGATCCCAGCGGTTGATTGATTCTCGATCATCGTAAAGAAATACATTAGGGCGTTTAGCTATTTCATCAGCAATTCGTTGTGTCCGATCGTCGAAAGGATAGATACAAACAGGAGTTTCTGGGCCTAAGATAACATCAATACTGTTGAGCAAAGCCACCAGTTGATCGAAAACATAATCATTGCCAAGGGTACAAATACCATTCATAATTTATGAGTGTTGATCGACAAAGTTTGATAACCAGTTAAGCAGATTTAATTTGTGTAAAATGATTTGACGTGCTTCTGCGATCGCATCTTTGGCAGCATACCAAGCATCAGGTGTAGCTGTCACTTCTTGGATGTAGGCAATGCCTTTTTCATCTAAACTCGGCAACCGCAAAAAACTACCCTGTGGCAATAATTTATCAGCAGCTGGGCCACCATAGTAAATTGGTAAACACCAAGCAAGTAAACTATCCCAAAGTTTCTCACTCACATACCAATTATTATCAGCATAGTTTTCAATTGCCAGATTGTAATAGTATGGTGCCATGCCATACCATTTGTTAGTTAATTCTCCCGAACTGTTCGCCCATTCTGGTAAATTACGCCCATACAAATCAAATTTCATCCCACTAGATTGCAAAGATTGTAAAAAATCTAAACGCTGGCGATGATTGACTGTGCGGCTAATTCCCGAAGTAATCCAACTACATGGAGCAACTTTTGGGGGCGGTGGCATTTCATTTAAATCTTGAAATGAATTTGAATGATACCAAATAGCAGGCATATAGTCAGGAATGGGAGCAAAATCATCGGGGCCAGAAACGTAGCCGCAATACTTCTGGGCTTCTTGATAATTATGATTAGTTATTTTTACAACCTCATCTAAAGGCGGTTCTCTGAGCAAATAAATAATCCGCTCTTTGTTGACACCACGCAGTAGAGATTCAACATTTACTACTGGGTTTTGCTGCTGTTTGCGAAAACTATCTAACCAAGATTTTTGCGGCGATGCTTGAGGAAAATCAAATTGATATAGCAACATAAAGTCTGGCTTTTCCACCATTTTCAACATTTGGATTTTATTCCAAACACCAAAGTAGTGCGGAGTTTGTTGCCATAACCAATCTTTGTTTTTAGCAAGCCCTGAATAGCTGCTAATCATGCCAACAGTTTTAATAGTCATAAATCGTATTTATTCGGTTATTTTTTAGTTAATTTTTGTACCGTTACCCTAAAATTGGTGGATGCCGATCTTCTTCTACGTAGCTTAATATTTTGGTAATTCTATTTTCCCAAGAAAATTGCTGGGCAAAATCTATACTAGCTGCATAACCCTCTATTTTTCTGGGATAAGTTTCTAAAGTATGTTGAATAGATTGGGCAAGTTTATAAGGATTATCTGGTGTGCACCAACTGGCAATCAAAGGTGATGTTTTGAATTCCATTAAAGGTGGAATCTCAGTTGCGACGATAGGAGTGCCAGCAGCCATGTACTGAAAAAACTTAACTGGATTTGTGAAATCTGCTGATTTTCCAGCGCAGTGAGGATGAACCAAAATATCAGCTGCTTGAAACAAGCTGACTAATCGTTCTCGTGGAAGTATCCAGCCCAAGAATTTAACGTTTTCTACATTTTTGTCTCTGGCTATTTGTTGATATGCTTGTACTTGTGCTTCTGTTCCTCCTGTGATTACAAACTGAATTTCTGGTAATTCTTTAGCAGAATCAATTAACAGATCGACTCCTTTGAAAGGATACAAAGCGCCTGAATAAACAATTAAATGCTTACGTCCATTTATCAGCAATTCTTGCCGCCACTTTTCGGCTTCTTCGGGCTGTCTGATTGAAAATGATTGATTGAATCCGTTATGTAGCCAAACTACTTTTTCCGGTGGCATTCCATTTTCTATTAGGCTTTGCCGGATGGGTTCTGACTGAGTTATGGCTATTTGAAAATAGGGACTGTGGACAATTTCTTGCTCAAATTTTCGGTCTTGAAAGTAGTGACGTTCATAGATTGTAGGAACTTGATTTTTGACTGCGGCTTTAACAAAGTTCCAATCTCGCGTGTGGACAACTTTAGTATGAGGTAGGATATGAACTGGTAAATAATATTTAGTTACTACTGTACTGGAGTTAGTAAATTTACCACCTATTTTATCGATAGGCCAAGGCATTGGCAATGCCGCAACTTTGAGCTTTTCTTGCACATCGTAAAATTCGATAAATTCTTTGCCGGGTTTTTTGGGTTGATAACGATAAATTAACGATAGTAGATTAACAGAAGAATTTTTTTTATCTTGATAAATTAAAACTGAGGAGTAGCCTAAGTTAGCTGCTGCGTTGGCACAAAGAACATCATGAATTTCGTGTGCTGTATCCGGCTTGAATGATAACTCTCCGGTATAAAAAATATATTGATTTTTCTTTGAAGAATTTATCATTTTTTTGGGGATGATAGGTTTTTCAAGATTGTGGTATAAGTACTTTTGTTCCTGAGATTAACTAAAATTAAACTTTATTTTCAAAAAGCTTTAATACATCTAATAGATAAATAGCATATTGATAAGATTCTGCAATTAATAGATTTTGTTTTTGGGGTTCGGATTCTAATTTATCGGCTAGTAAGCGCAGAGAGCTAATCAGAGGATAGAGACGCGTGCGAAACTCATCCGAAATATGACTAAAGTTTTGATACTGGTTATTTTCATCTTGATTTTGGTCTATATCTGACGATAACTGCCAGTTAATTTTCAGGTTAACTACATCGCTGAAGAGATCGATGGCGTTGAGAACTCTTAAGGCTGAGTTGTATGATTGGTCAATTAATTCCTGCCGCTCTTGAGAATTGTCTACTAGATCGTCAACTAATAGTCCAAGGAAACCAATCATTGAGTTAAGCCTTGTACGCAGTTCGTGAGAAATGCGGTTAAAGCTGGGATTAGTTTTGGTGGAAATTTCAGTCTGAGCGGCAAATTGCATTGAGTAGAGGCGTGAGTAGTAACCCCCTTTTTGTAAAAGTGTTTCATGGGTTCCCACTTCTACCACCTGTCCTTGATCTAATACGGCAATTTGATCGGCTTTTTGGACTGTGGAAAGGCGGTGAGCAATTACCAGGGTTGTACGATCGCGGCTCAGATCGTCGAGTGCAGCTTGTACTAAACGTTCGGAAACGGTATCTAAAGCGCTGGTGGCTTCATCTAAAATCAAAATTTCTGGATTTTGCAGGAGGGCGCGAGCGATCGCTAATCTTTGCCTTTGTCCACCAGACAACATGACGCCGCGATCGCCAATTTGGCTGTCTAATCCTTGAGGTAATTTATCAATAAATTCATAAGCATTTGCTCGTTTGGCTGCTGAGATAATTTCATCTTCAGTAGCTTCAGGTCTTCCATAAGCAATGTTATTTCGCACCGAGTCATTAAAGAGAAATGTATCTTGACTGACAATTCCCATGTGTGTTCTGAGAGATTTTATATCAAAATCACGCAGGTTTGTGCCATCGATAGAGATACTACCAGATGTCGGATCGTAAAATCTGGGTAAGAGGTCAGCCAAGGTGGACTTACCTGCACCAGAACCACCTACCAAAGCGAGAGTTGTAGCACGGGGTAAAAATAAATTTACATCTTTGAGTACTAACTTTTCATGACTGGGGTAGGCAAAGGAAAGTAAATTAAAACGTATTCCTTCTTTTAATTCTGTGTAGATAACATTACCGTTTTTCATAAACGGCTTGCGATCGCGACTTAAAAACTCACTCACTATTTCTACGCTAGTAGCACTATTGGCAAAGCTACTACGAAGACTATTTAACTGAGATACCAAAGGCAACAGTCGCAGTAATACTAATAAATATGTCAGTAGTACCGTTGAAATGAAAGAAACCTGGTTGGCAAAGAAAGTTTTACTCAAGAATACAATCATAAGTAAGGCTACAACTCCCATCACCTCACTTATCGGCCCGATCGCTTGTGAGTTTACCTGAGATTGAAAATCTGCTTTCTCGCGATCGCGGATTAATTTGGTAATTTTTTGATATTCTCTGTCTTCATTGGCAGTTGACTTTACCAAACGAATTCCATTCAATGTTTCTAAAACACTGATGGAATAAGATGTAGACATTTCTGATAGTTGTTGACCAAATTTTTTCGCTCTACTAATTGTGTATTGATTGATTAATGTTATAAAACCCAACAGAATTGTTGCTGCGATTGTAAGCGGCCAAGAAATTGCTAATAATAAACCAACGAAAACTAAAATTGTAATTATTAAAATAAGTAAATTTATAATACTCCCGATAGCGCTAGAAGTGCGGGCAGTTTCCGAGCCAAGGCGATTAATAATATCGCCTACTTTCGTTTTTGAATAATAGTCTATATCAATATCTAGCAATAACTCTAAGCTAGCTTCGCGAATATCCGCATTTAATTTCCGAGTGAAAACACTCGATGTTAAAATACTAAAATAACTAGATAAATTTTTTAATAAAATTATAAATATAATTGTTCCAGCCATTCCCAAATTACGATAATTTTCGGGAAGATTATCAAATGGAAACATCACAGCTTTGAGAATCGGAGGAAAACCAGTTAAATCTACTGGTTGTCCGACAATTCTCAAAATTACTGGCACAATCAAAGTCACACCGACACCATTAAATAAAGCACCAGAAAATCCTAACAGCATCGTTAGGATAATTAAACCTGGATAGGGTTTGGCGAATCTTAGGATTAGTTGACCTTTAGACATTGGTTTTTATCATCATGATTTACTTAGTATTAACATAATTTATAAATTAATTAAAGCATTAATTGTTTTAGTTGTTGAATATCAATTTTTCTACAATTAATCAATTTATTGGTTATAAATGGGCAATTACTGACTCCATAATAGATGCCATTTTCTCTACACTATATTTTTCTAAACATCTATTTCTCGCTTTTTTACCTATTTCGTTAGCTGTTTCTAAATCTTGAAATATTAATTTAATTTGTTCTGCAATTTGTTCTGGAGAAGCTGGATCGACTAAATAACCAACTTCATTTAAAATTTCGGGAATATCTCCTACTCGTGTTGCTAAAACTGGCTTTGCCATTGCCATACCATCCATGAGTTTAATCGGAAATTGTGCCCTTGCCACAGATGTATCTCGTTGAGGAACTACTACAATATGGGCCGCAGCTACGACTTCCGGCATTTGTTCTATTGACGTTTGAGGCAGCATAATAATCCACTGTCCCCAGCGTTCAATCAACTGTTCATCATAGTTATCGTAAGGATTACCACCAACAATCACTAGCCTGAAGTCAGATTCTTGTAACTGGTCAAGTGCTATTAAAACATCCTCTAGACCCTTGTGCGGTCGAGGCGCACCAGGGAACATGAGAACGCGGTATTCAGCTAAACCATATTTTTGGCGACTGATTTGCGGATCGTACTTTTGGGGATCAAACAAGCAAGTATCTTTGCCATTGGGTATATAAATACCACCAAAACGATTCAGCAAAAATTGAGTATCTGCTGTAATAGCGTCGGCACGATTAATCAATGACTCCATCCACTTTAAGTAAAGTGGATGGTCTGGATTCCTTAAAGCACCTTCTTTTTTTAGAAGTTCTCTAGCTAGCTGTTTCAAATTAGGGCGATACTGCCACTCATCGCCGCCATACCAACTTAATTCCCAATCATCAATATCTAAAATTACTGGTCTATGGCTGCGGATTTTATTAATTAAAGCTACACCATAGCTTGTAGGTTTTGGTTTAACAGCGCAGATAATATCTCCATCTATCTTATTTAAAATTTGCCTGACAGAACCGAACAATTGTGGATAATCGCATCCTGGTAGACAGAAAATTGCTAGATCGGATGGTGGCTCTGGATAAATATTTTTTCCAAATAAAAATCCTAATACTTCTACTTCATAATTTAATTTTTTAAAAATTTGACTTAGCAAATATGCTCTGTCAATTCCACCTTTAGAAAAGTTAGGGGTGAGGATTGAAACCTTTAATTTTTTATTTTGTTTATTCATAATAAATTAGGTGTCAGTCCATCAATATACAAAGTTTTTTTGAGAAATTTTTAAGATTTCCTGGTAAAGTGTCAGCATCTCTGAAGCAACAGTATCCATTGTACGTACTAGCTGGATACCTTGACGTAATTTAGCTAGTAAATCGGCGTCTTTGGCTAAAGTGGCGATCGCTTCAGCCCATGCTTGGACATCTTTTGCTGGAACTAACCAACCATCGATGCCGTGACGGACTAACTCAGCAATTCCTCCTAAATTTGAACCGAGTACGGGAATACCCATAGCTTGTGCTTCTAAAGCAACTATAGGCCCAGTTTCTAACCACTGCGACGGTATTGCTAGGATATCGAAACCTGCTAATGCGTCTGGTACTGCTTCGCGTGAAAGTGGTTCAGCAATCCGAATCCGGCGATCGCGAGCAGCGATCGCCATAACTTTTTCACGATTGGCAGCACCGTATTTTCCCGGATGAGTAGCATGAATAATTAACTCTACAGATACATCATTTGGTAGACTATGTACCGCTTCTACTAAAACTTGTACCCCTTTAGTTTCTTGCCAGCGACCCAAAAAGCCGATTTTTAATGTATTTTGGAGTTTGTTTGGTGTTACTTCGCGTTTGAAAGTGTTAGCAACACCTTGCCGACAGACAGTAAGTTTTTCGGGAGTAACGTTGTTTGCAACAAAAGCATTGTATTGCCAATTACTCGTTACAACAATGCGATCGGCTAGTTTTACTAGTTGCATCAAATTGCGTCTATGTTGAGACACTAGAGTAGGAATGCCAAGAGTTTTACCAAGTAGGCGTAGCTTGAAATTTTTAGAGGTAAGTAATTTTGTTTCTGCTGCTACCCCAACATCCAAGGGAACTCGGCTTAAAGCCTTGAGCATCCAAGGTGCTACTTGCTTTGGTACTCCCAAACATTGACTACAATTAACAGAGTCAATCAGCCCATCGCAAGGTTCTTTGTCCCAGCGCATCATCGTACCACGCAGACATATAGGCTCAGGCATATGGACGGTAACAACAGTAGCCATTCCTAACTGGCGGGCGAGAGCAAGATGATGTAAACCGCAGTCAAATCGCCATGAATGTTGATGGTATACATCGGCTCGATTGTTTTCTAGCCAATTAGCAAAAGTTTTAAAGCCTCCGTGGGGTAGCTGTTTGTGTGCCTGTATCTTACTGGGGTTAGGAAAAACAGGATAACGATAAACTGAGATGCCATTGTATTCGTAAGTATCTTCTTCTGTACCTTGTTGAGGAGCAGCAACAATACTTTCGAGTCCATGTACTTGTAAGCCATGCAGTAGTGAATCTAAGTATACTTCAACACCACCTGATGAATCTGGAAAATACCAGCTAGTTGTATGGATTAGCTTCATCTATGAACCTGCAAAGAAAAAATTGGAAAGCTCATTTTTTTTACCATGATTGATTGTTCTATTTTTCATTATTAACATCTATCTTTTATAAATAACCGGAAGTGAATCTATAAAATTCTGTACTAATTAGTAAGTATGTACGAATAAAAATTTTTCGATTACTGATTTTGGGTTTTTGAGTAAATAAGACAATTTAGGGCAAAAATAACAGAATAAATCTAACTTAGCTTTTACACTTCCTCCCAGAGAAATTTTACTGATATGCCCAGATCATAATTTATAGTTACTTAGCATAGTTTTAAGTATTATTACGGTTGCATACTATCATAGTATTTATGGACTTTCTCAACCTTTTCTCACTGAGATATTTAAGATTGCTGATAAATTCCAAAGTATTTACTGGAAAGGGAGATATTAAGTAATGCAAGTAATCAGGCTTGAGGCACTCTCAGATAATTACATATTTTTGCTGGTAGATCGCCAGCAACAAATTGCTGCTGTTGTCGATCCAGCAGAGGCTGAACCAGTACTAAAGCAACTTGCACAGTTAAAAGCTGAGTTGGTAGCGATTTTCAACACACACCACCACAATGACCATGTAGGCGGCAATCAGCAATTAATAAAACACTTCCCGCAACTAACAGTCTACGGTGGCGTCGAAGATCGCGGGCGAATTCCGGGACAGCAGGTGTTTTTGCAACAAGGCGATCGCGTCCAGTTTGCAGATCGCATAGCCGAAGTTATTTTTGTTCCCGGACATACCCGCGCTCATATCGCTTACTACTTTCCCCCTGAAAAATCTGGTGAGACAGGCGATTTATTTTGCGGCGATACCTTATTTTCTGGCGGTTGCGGTCGCTTATTTGAAGGAACACCAACTCAAATGGTGGACTCTTTAAGCAAACTCCGCTCTTTACCAGATGATACACGTATCTGGTGTGCCCACGAATACACTTTAGGAAATTTGCAATTTGCCCTAACTGTGGATGGCGACAATGCCGACTTACAAAAACGCTTCAATGAAGTGAAAAATGATCGTAGTCGAGGAGAAGCTACTATCCCCTCGCTGCTGGGAATGGAAAAGCGAACCAATCCCTTTTTACGTTGGGATCAGCCATCATTACAATCAACCGTTAAAGGTAGCGATGGAGTGCAAACCTTTGCGCGGATACGAGAAATGAAAAATAACTTTTAGATATTGGGCATTGGGCATTGATTATTCTCCCCTGCTCCCATTTCTCCAATTTTCTAGCGCTAATAGTTGCGATCGCACCCTTCCTTTCGCTAGGATCTGTAAGCTTTAGGGTATGGGCAAAGCTACTTGGGACAATATACTCATTTCAGGAGTTCTAAGTTCGGAAAAAACACTCGTTATTCAGGACTGTTTACTCAGCACTGGCTCAACCCATGCTACCGCTAACAGCACTGTTTTAGTGAGCTATGCTGCCCAAACCCACCCAAATTAATCAGATTTTACAGGAAAAACGAAAAACGATGGCGAAACGCGTGCAGTTAGTTTTAAATCAGGATATCAGCAAGCTGGGGAAATCTGGCGACTTAGTGGAAGTAGCTCCTGGCTACGCTCGTAACTATCTGATTCCCCAGAAATTGGCAACCAATGCCACTCCTGGTATTCTCAAGCAAGTAGAACGCCGTCGCGAGCAAGAACGTCAACGGCAATTAGAACTTAGACAACAAGCTCTTGAGCAAAAAGAATCTTTAGAAAAAGTTGGCAGCTTGACAATTGCCAAGCCCGTTGGTGAAAACGAAGCAATTTTCGGTACTATCACCACCCAAGATGTTGTAGATGCAATTAAGGCAGCCACCGGTCAGGAAATCGATCGGCGTGGAATTACCATCCCCGATATTAACCACCTTGGTACTTATCAAGCCGAAATTAAGCTGCATTCGGAAGTAGCGGCGCAAGTCGATATTCAAGTCGTCGCTAGCTAACTCAGAAGGGAGACGCAGCGATGAGGGGGATGAGTCTCTAGCAAAAGACGCGATTAATCGCGTCTCTAGCAAAATCTTTAATCGCGTCTCTAGCAAAATCTCAAAACTAAAATCGTTTATGGCTGAAGAACTGAGTTTTAAAGGTGATGGTAGCGATGCCTACGGCGGTAAACTACGCCTCCCACCACAAAATATTGAGGCGGAAGAAGCGATTTTGGGGGGGATTTTGCTAGATCCAGAAGCGATTAGTCGAGTTAGCGATCGCCTCCTTCCTGAAGCTTTTTACATTAGCGCTCACAAAGGTATTTATCAAGCAGCTGTCAGACTCCACGCCCAAGGTAAACCCACAGACTTACTCTCAGTCACCAGTTGGCTGACTGACCATGATTTACTTGCCCAGATAGGTGGTAGAAATAAATTAGCAACTCTGGTAGATCGTACAGTGTCAGCCGTGAATATCGACGCCTTAGCAGGGTTAGTCATGGAAAAATACCTGCGGCGACAGTTAATTAAAGCTGGCAATGAAATTGTACATCTTGGTTACGAAACAGAAACCGAGTTACCAACTGTTTTAGATCAAGCAGAACAGAAAGTATTTGGCGTTACTCAAGAGCGTCCCCAATCGGGTTTAGTTCACATTTCTGATACCCTAATTAATAATTTCCAGGATATTGAAGATAGAAATCAAGGCATCGCCTTACCTGGAATTCCTTGCGGATTTTACGATTTAGATGCCATGACCAGCGGCTTTCAGCGTTCTGATTTAATCATTGTCGCGGGCCGCCCATCAATGGGGAAAACCGCATTTTGCTTAAACCTTGCTCATAATATCGCCGCTTCTTATAAGTTACCAGTTGCTTTTTTCAGCTTGGAAATGTCCAAAGAGCAACTGACGCAACGTTTATTAGCTAGTGAAGCGCAAATTGAAAGTAGTTATTTGCGAACTGGCCGCCTCAGTCAAACACAGTGGGAACCTTTAAGCCGTGCTATTGGTATCCTCTCTGAAATGCCAATTTATATTGATGACACGCCGAATATTACAGTTACACAAATGCGTAGTCAGTCAAGAAGACTGCAAGCTGAAATAGGAACTGAGTTAGGATTAATTGTAATAGATTACCTGCAATTGATGGAAGGAGCAGGTGATAATCGCGTACAAGAATTATCAAAAATTACGCGTCAACTCAAAGGTTTAGCGCGTGAATTATCTGTACCAGTTATTGCCTTATCTCAGTTGAGCCGAGGGGTGGAGGCACGTACTAACAAACGCCCGATGTTATCTGATTTGAGAGAATCTGGTTGTTTAGCAGGCGATAGTCTAGTGACATTAGTAGATAGCGGACTGCAAGTACCAATTAGGGAATTAGCAGGTAAATCTGGTTTTGCAGTTTGGGCGTTGAACGAAGCTACAATGCAGCTAGAAAAAGCAATTGTTAGCAATGCTTTTTCCACTGGTGTAAAGCCTCTGTTTACTTTAACAACTCGATTGGGTCGAAAAATCCGTGCCACAGGTAATCACAAGTTTTTAACAATTAATGGCTGGAAAAGACTTGATGAATTAACTCCTAAACAACATCTATGTTTACCAAGACATCTCCCCAGTCCTGGTAAACAAACCATGACTTATGCCGAAGTCGCATTATTAGGGCATTTAATTGGCGACGGTTGCACATTGCCACGTCATGCCATACAGTACACCACTAGAGAGATAGATTTAGCTCAGAATGTTGCTTTCTTGGCAACAGAAGTTTTTGGAGATTCAATTGTTCCTAGAATTTCACCTGAACGTGGGTGGTATCAAGTTTATTTATCCGCAGGACAGAATCTAACTCATCGTGTGAGAAATCCAATAGCCAAATGGCTAGACTCTCTCGGTGTTTTTGGTTTAAGGTCTTATGAAAAATTTGTACCTGAAGAATTGTTCTCACAACCCCAAGAGTTAATAGGTTGCTTTCTAAGACACCTTTGGAGTACAGATGGCTGTATAAAATTGGTTGCAGGAAAAAACTTAAGACCTATTGCATATTATGCAACAAGTAGCCAGAGACTAGCTTTTGATATACAGACACTTTTGTTAAGACTTAGCATTAACGCAACACTCAGGACAGTTCCTCAAGTTGGGAAAGGCAGAAATCAATATCATGTAATAATCACTGGTAAGCCCGATCTGCAATTGTTTATTATTCATGTTGGAGCAGTAGGAGAATATAAGCTACGTTCACTCCAAGATATTTTCCAACACTTTGAAAACAGTATTCACAACCCTAATAGAGATGTAATTCCGAAGGATGTTTGGAAAATAGAGGTTGTACCTGCGATGCAAGCTATTGGCTTCACGACACGGATATTACAAGCCTCCATTGGAGTTTCGTTTTGTGGGTCTACTCTTTACAAAGTAAATTTAAGTCGAGAAAGAGCTTTAAAAGTCGGTAACATTGTCCAATCATCTAAACTGGTTACTCTTGCCAAAAGTGATGTTTATTGGGACGAGATACTTTCAATTGAATATAGCGGCGAGGAAGAAGTCTTTGATCTTACAGTTCCTGGTTTGCATAATTTTGTTGCGAATAATATCATTGTCCACAACTCAATAGAACAAGACGCCGATTTAGTAATCATGTTGTACCGCGATGAATATTACTCTCCCGATACTCCCGATCGCGGCATTGCAGAAGTAATTATAGCTAAACACCGCAATGGCCCTACAGGTACTGCGAAACTTTTGTTTAATCCACAATTTACAAAGTTTCAAAATTTAAAAATTTAGCCAGACTGAATAATTATTTGAGCAATGAACGAGCCGGATTTACTCATTAATGATGTATTTTTGTCGAATAGTCATTCTCTATTTGATAGTCTTATATCCATAATTAACTGGGATGAGCGTATACGGGCACGAAAAACAGCTAGCTTTGGTTCACCATATAACTACTCAAACATTTCTTACGAATCATACCCGATGTTGAACGAGTTTCTTCCTATTATTGATAGGCTTGAAAAACACTTTGGGTTTCGACCGAACAACTGTTTAGTCAATTATTACGTAAATGGTAACTCAACAATGGGATTTCACTCTGACTCAATTGATGAACTCATTGATGATACTGGTATCTCTATTATTTCGTTAGGGGCTGAAAGAATAATTACATTTCAGAATAAACAAGACAAAAGCATTGAATATAGTTACTTACTCAAAAGTGGTTCTCTACTTTTTATGTCTCAGAAGACCCAGCAACACTGGAAGCATGGAATTCTCAAGCAACCAGAAACATTCGGGCGTATTAGTCTGACATTTAGGTTGTTGGTATAGTAGCGGTAGTCCGATCAAAGTTACAGATACTTTTCTTATGTTTTCTAGCTATACTTCTGTTTCATCTTTATTCTGAAACAGCTAATTTATTTGATAGGGCATTGAGGACAGAGAGAATAGAAACTTCTTTTAATAATTCCCCCTTGTCCACAGTACCCAATCCCCAGTTCCCAGTTCCTATTTAACTCCCAGCAATTCCACTTCAAAAATTAGAGTTGCATTGGGTGGAATCACGCCACCAGCACCACGAGCGCCGTAGCCTAACTCAGATGGGATAATTAACTTACGAAGACCGCCTACTTTCATAGTGCTAAGTCCTTCATCCCAACCTTTGATTACCTGTCCAGCACCGATTTTAAAGCTGAAGGGTTGGCCGCGATCGCGTGAACTATCAAACTGAGTACCATCTTCTAGAGTGCCGACATAGTGAACTTCAACCGTTTGTCCAGGTTTAGGAGTCGCCCCAGTCCCCTCTTTTAACTCCACATACTTTAATCCAGAGGGAGTGGTTACGGCATTAGCATCAGACATAGTATTACTCGCAATTAAGATATTGTTTTCAGTTACAGCTGTGGATGCTGGCGGCGTTTGGGTTAACTCGGCAGCAATAGCAGTATTATGTTTACTGCTTACTTGCCCCACAATCAAAAGCACAACACACACCAGCATGAACGCCACGCTGAGGAAAATTGGTTTCAAAATCAGTTCTCCTTACTTAAGTATCCTGGCAAAAAGATTACCAACAGGACACATTTAGTTTAAATCAGAAAGGGCATTCTAACGCCAAAGCTTATTTTCCAAATCGCGCAATTGACGCTCTAAACGGTCAATTCTACCCCTCAGTTCATCCACTTCTGACTGACGAGCCACCCCCAAATCCTGCATCATATTTCGCATTTGCCGTTGCATTTGGACATCCAAATTTCCCTGTTCCGACTTTAACTGCTGGGCAATATCATCTATTACCGCCTTGGCTTGCTCAGGGTTGAGCTTGCCATCTTTAACTAAATCATCACTGACTTGCCGCAGTTTTTCTGCGACTATAGAGGTTGTGCCAAGACCCACCATCATTAGCTGTTGCAACCAGTTGTTGTTGTCCATACTCCCTTCCTCTTACTTATTAACCAGCCGACCCTTACTCCTGAGTGTAGGCAATCAAGCTTCTTAAAGCGTAGTTATTCTAGCCTACAGCTCTATTTTGGCAAATTGGCAAGCACAAAGATCAAAGGACGTGGTTATACAACTCCTCAAGTTTAAGGTTGCCCAAATTTACTTATTTCCACGATGTCAGAGGAGATTCCCTCTAAATTACAAAACTCACACTCATCGTTCGTGGGAAGATTTTATCTAGACAGTGCTGAATATCCAAGATTGATCGTTAAAGGAAAAGTTAAATTTGTGTACGCCATTTCTGAAAAGCGATCTCGTAATCCTCTGATTTACTCTGATAAACACTCCACCAATGAAAAAATAGTCCTAACCCCCATCCTAATATTGGGAAAATAGCCCAAAAATAACTAGGACTAGTGATTAAATTTAAGAGAATGAGGAATAAATTCACCGCTAGGAAAGAAACAAAGTGTGTCCAAAAGGCTCTGCGTCGGAAAGTATTAAATGTGTGTCGCGAACGTTCCTCTTCTTGTTGAGCCAACCACTTTTGTTCAGTTGTTTCCAAAATCTTAGAAGAAATGCCTAACTCAGATGCCATTTCTAAAAGCTGTTCTCGTGAAAATTCACCTTCCTGTTTACGAGTGAGTGCTTTTTGCAGGATTTGTTGGACATCTTCTGAATCGTAAGTCATTTTAATTACCTTATAGGTTTGTGTGTAAATGCGCCTTTGATTTCACGAAATTATCGATCGGCTTCGTTCAATTCAATTAGCAAATGCATCCACATTTGGCACCCAATACTTAGTGATATTCACAACACTATTATTTTCTCACAATTGATTTAGGGCTACTGTATTTGTCAATACCTCTATAATTGCTTTGATAAGAGCGATCGCTGTTACGGCATTAAGCTAAAGATTATTAGCAAAAAGATGCATTATGTGGTACAGGAGGCTGGTAGACCGATTCCAGGTAAAGACCCAACTACATTTTGCTGCCTCAATGGAGTAAACATTGCTGAAATCACTCTTTTGAATTTCCAAAAATATTAAATTTAATGGAAGATTTAAAATATCAGCAGCAGTGTACGCTACCTAGTAGTCTGTCAAGTTTGATTTGATCGGTTCGTAGTTTGTGCTTTAGCGCTAACTACAAACAATCCGCACTCCTCAATTATTTCTTGACAGACCAGTGGGAATGCGTCAATAGAGGACTCAATCAATGGGATATGTAATTGCTACTGCCAATATGAAAGGTGGCGTTGGTAAAACCACCCTCACGGTCAACTTAGCTACTTGTTTAGCTAAAAATCATGGCAAACGGGTGCTTGTCCTTGATTTAGACAGCCAGATTAGCGCCACACTCAGTTTGATGTCGCCTTTAGATTTTGCCAAGCTTCGTAAACAAAGTAAGACGTTTAGGTATTTGATAGACCAAGTTATCAATCCAGAACCACAAGCAAAACTCACAATTCAGGATATTGTTCAATCCCAGGTTTGTAATCTTTCCGGACTAGATTTATTACCGGGAGATATCGATTTATATGATGAATTTGTTGTTTCGGAAATGCTGCATCAGCAAGCAACTGCTTTAGGCGAACAGGACTTTGAAACGATTTGGAATCGCTTTGAAAGGGTCTTGATTAATAACATCTTAAAACCAGTACGTCAAGAATATGATTTTATCCTTCTCGATTGTGCCCCTGGCTATAATCTATTGACTCGTAGTGCTTTAGCCGCCAGCGATTTCTACATACTTCCTGCAAAACCAGAACCATTATCTGTAGTAGGTATTCAACTGCTAGAAAGACGGATTGCCCAATTAAAAGATAGTCACGGACATGAAACCAAGATAGATATAAAAATGTTGGGAATTGTATTTAGTATGTCCAGCGCTAACCTGCTCACTGGCAGATACTATAAACAAGTAATGCACCGCGTTGTAGAAGATTTTGGTGTTGAAAAAATTTGTAAGGTACAAATACCAGTTGATGTCAACGTTGCTAAGGCTGTCGATAGTTTTATACCAGCTGTTTTAAATGCTCCTCAATCAGCAGGTTCAAAAGCTTTCTTGCAATTAACTCAGGAGTTATTGCAAAAGCTATAGCTTTAGTCAATCATTGATGAACAACATGATTTCCGACTTGTTAAATTAGAGATAAGAATGTAAAGACGTAGGATTCCTACGTCTTTACAAGGGTTTCAAGCAATGAATAATTTATTTCTGGAGATGTCTATGTCTATTAAGTAGGTCACAAATCTCAACCTTTTAATTTTTATAAAGGTTTGAAGAAAGAGAATTTATACTTACTCGGTGAGAAACAAGCTATATAGAATAAATCTCAAATCCCCAATTTAAAATTCTCTATTCAAGAAAACCTTTAGGCATGAGGTCAATCTAAAATCTAAAATCCACAATTCAGTAACAAATAAGTTATCCTTTCTGAAAGTTCAGCAGTTATACTGAAGCTATAATTGGTGAGATTCAGCTATTGAGTGAAAAGGTCAGTAAATCTCACTAAGAAACAATGGTTAGTAACGATTCTGCGCGGGCACAGAACAATCAGCACTTGCTAATGCGCCTACCACGGACTCTGAGTTATCTCGAAACCTGGGGCTTCGGGTTAACTGGTCATGTTGGATGGATTGGTACCGCCCCCATCATTCATGCAGCGTTAGGGCCAAAAGCTATCTTAGTTTGGTTTTTTGGCACGATTATTTCCTTTTTACTCAACTTGCAGGTACAAAGTCTAGGTAGGCATTGGTCAGATGTCGCCGGAGGAACACCAAACTATACCACAAGGCTATTAAAGAACTTTCCTGGCTTAGGCCGTTACGTAGCATTAGGATACTTTTTTAGCTGGGCCGCAGCACCAGCACTGTATGCGATTATTCTCACTAACTTAATTAAAGTTAATTTTCAAACATTAAATATTTCTTGTCCAGAAACTTTCTTAAAAGTCTTATTTACAGCGATTCCATTTATTTTAGCGTTCAGTGGCACCCGTGCTTTGGCGCTCCTGCATTTATTTTTTGTATTACCAGCGATTTTATTACTGTTATTGTTTTGTGTTCAAGGCGTATTATGGTTAGCCTTCTCATCTGCTAATTTTAATTTTCTCCCAACTAGCGCACATAGCCTGAGCTTCCAAGAATGGGCAAAGTGGTTTTTTCTAGCTAGTTATTCAATTTATGCTTGTGAAACAACTTCTTCTTTTGTTGCTGATAGTCGCCACCCATATAAAACTTTAAAGTTTTTAACCGTAGCTGCTTGGTTAATTCCTCCGGTGTTTCTAGGTGGTTCTTGGGTATTAATGTGTTCTACTCAAAATCCTACAATACGTGATGATGCTTTCTTAAATCTAGTAGCGGCTTCTAAGCCTTTTTGGGGTGAATCTGCCTCTTTTCTAGTAACACTTCTGATTACTATATCTTGCCTTCTAAGTTCTGCTACAGCAGTTTCTAACTCTCCTCGGATATTATACCAGCTTGCCTTAGACAGACAGCTTTCTCCTATATTTGCATTAGTTTCCCGTCAAGGTGTCCTTGGCCCTGCTATTTTGTTGACCTTTCTACTAAGTTTACTTTGTCTAAATTTGGGAAATGTATCTCAACTTGTCACAGTAGCAGGCACCTGTTATCTCATGTCCATTATGGGACTACATCTGGGATTATGGATGTGTCGTGGCAAACCATACGTATTATGGCCTTGGTGGTCACTTGGTTTTTTCTTGTTAGAAGCGGTAGTTCTAATAGTGGGAGGTTTAGCTTGGAACTGGAGAGATTTTTTAGTGGGATTATTATTACCCATTATTTTGACGATTGGAGATTTAGTGCTACGTCGGTTAAGATTTGCGCCATTACACCCAAATTGGTGGGCACAGCGTTACGATACTAAGCCTAATAGAAACAATCCAGACTTTGTAGTATTACAAGTGATTGTTTTAGTATCATTAATTTGTATTACTGCCACAATCAGTTGGGTTATTCGCGATTTTTTAGATAAACATTCTAATAATCCTCAAAATTCTTTCCTAGCGATTTTATTAGTAACGCTTTCTTTTACAGGAGTTGCGATCGCTGGCTGGACAACTTTACCACAAATTATTGCTATTGATGAAGCACGCAAACAAGCAAGAAACCTATTTATTACTACTCTCGATACCGTTCCAGATACTGTTTTAGTATTAGATGAAGACGGAAATATTTCTCAGACAAATACCGCTGCTGAAGAATTATTTCAAACAAGTGTTCAGCAGCTGCTTGGGCAAAACTTGAATCAACTTCTAATATGCTATCGCGGCAAACCGGAGCAATGGTCTATTAGAAGTGAGCAAAGCTTGAAAATTAACCAAGGTTTGCGAATTGTTGAATCGACGATTTCCCAGCCATTTAATTCTCTGCTACGGGAGTATATTGTTATTGTCCGTGACATCACTAAGCGGAAGCTAGCAGAGGAAGAATTAGTCCAGTATCGTTATCAGCTTGAGCAGTTGGTTCTAGAACGCACTATTGAACTTATTAGGGTTAATCAACAACTTCAACAAGACATTGTTATACGTCAAGAAGCACAAGAACAATTACTGCACAACAGTCTTCATGATGGGCTAACTGGATTACCTAATCAACGATTATTTCTGGAGCGGGTGCAGCAGGCAATAGAACAGGCTAAACAGCAAAATAATTATTTATTTGCCGTACTATTCTTAGACCTAGACCGCTTTAAAGTTGTGAATGACAGCCTGGGACATCTACTAGGAAATCAACTTTTGATTGCAATTTCTCATCGGCTAAAGTCAGTTCTGCGAGGCGAAGACATAGTTGCCCGTTTTGGCGGAGATGAGTTCACAATCTTAATTGAGGAAATTGAGGATATCAACACCGCCATACAGGTCGCCGAGCGAATTAAAAAGGTGCTAGCTTTGCCATTTCAATTAAATGAGCATCGGGTGTTTACTAATGTTAGTATTGGTATCGCTTTAAGTAGAGTAGATTATGAGCAAGCAGCGCAGATTCTACGCGATGCTGATGTGGCAATGTATTGTGCCAAATCACTTGGTAAGGCACGTTATGAGGTTTTTGACCCAAAGATGCACGAGGGTGCAGCTTTGCTCTTAGAGTTAGAAACTGCTCTGCGAAATGCGCTGCTAAAGCAAGAAGAATTTCGCCTTGATTACCAGCCAATTGTTTCACTAACAACTGGCAAAATTATTGGATTTGAGGCACTGATACGTTGGTATCATCCAGAACGAGGACTTATTTCCCCTCAAGATTTTATTCCCCTGGCTGAGGAAACTGGAATGATTGTTAGTATCGGGCAATGGGTGCTTTATGAAGCCTGTTACCAAATGCACAAATGGCATAAACAATTTCCTACCTCACAACTTCTGACAATTAGCGTAAATTTTTCTGGTAAACAAATCACGCAACCTGATGTGTTTAAACAGGTTAAACATATTTTGCAGCAAACTGGACTTGAGCCATACTGTTTGAAATTGGAAATTACTGAAAGCTTATTGATGGATAATTTTGAATTAGCTACCACTGTGCTTTCCCAATTAACAGCGCTGAATGTCGAGATGCACATGGATGATTTTGGGACTGGCTATTCATCATTAAGTTATCTACATCGCCTACCAATCAAAACCATTAAGATTGACCGCTCTTTTGTCACCAGTATAGGTAGTCAAGGAGAAAATTTAGAAATTATTCGAGCGATTGTGACATTAGCCCATAATTTAAATATGTCTGTAACAGCAGAAGGCATAGAAACTGTAGACCAATTAGCACAATTGAAAGCTTTACAATGTGATTATGGGCAAGGGTATTTTTTCTTACCACCTATGGAACGGGCAGAAGTAGAAATACTACTTGCTGCTAACTTGTGCGGAAAAAACTTTTTAAAAAGATAAAATCTTGGGAGCAAATTCTGTTTAAAGAAACACCTTGTTAAAGTGGGTGATTAATTTCACTTGGCAATCTATTCTTAGTGTAGTACTGACTGTAGCTGAAAATTATCTACGTTATCAAGCAATCCTTCTTCTAACAACAGTTCGTTAACAAAAGTATCAATTTTGTGCCGATCGATATTTTGCATGACTATAATGTGTACCCAATTTTCAAAAACCGCTAACTGCCACTTTTTAATTAATCTTTGAGAAGGTTTTTGAAACACTACGGTATTGGAAAATTTATTGAGCATACATGGATATTCTCTGATTTTAAGTTGTTGGAAAAGATATTGGGCATTATCTATACAGGTTTTTGCTTCTTTCGCTAATCCATCATAACCTCTTGTTTGCATTGCATACCAGAGAATCAGAGGGGTATGACCGTTTCTAGAACCCAGAATAGTTGTATCTGATGAACCAATGTATTCAATTGCTGTTTCAACTTTTTCTACCCATTTTTTCTTAGTTAAAACTACGCCACAAGGCAAGGGAGAACCAATGAATTTTGCAGAAATAGCTATACTATCTATGGGTTTTTGAAAGTTAACTTGCGGAGCACCATCTAAAAAGGGTAATATTAATCCTGAAAGGGCGGCATCACAATGAATGTAGTAATCTTTAATCTGATTGCGCTCTAAAATTTCGATAATTTTGTCTAAGTTATCAATGGCACCTTTGACAGTAGTCCCAATATTTAAATTGACGATCGCAGGATAATTACGATTTTCGCTAATGAGTTTTTCAAAATGTTCATAATTCATCTCTCCATTAATTTGTGAGTTAACAATATTATGTTGGATGCGGAATAGTTTTGCTGCTTTGGGTATTGAGTAATGAGAGTCTTGTGATGAGTAAAGAATGCCATTAGGGTAGATTTCTCTTGCTAAGAATATTCCATATAAATTACCTTCAGTTCCGCCAGCAGTAACATAACCCCAAAACTCATTTTCTGGAATTTTATAGAGTTGGGCAAAAAAAGATAATACTTCTTGCTCAAACTTACGAGAATGGAGACCAAAATCTGGTTCAATATATGGATCTCCAGCATTATTTAATAGAAAATTAAAAAATTTAGCGATCGCACTGTAATCACAACTTAAATTATATGGATAGCCTGCATGAAACTGCGATCGCTGTTCTATTTGCAGCAGAAAATCAGCCAATTCCTTAGCAATTTTATTTGACATATCTCTGTATCTCTTAAATTTTGATTGAGTTAATGGATGTTTTAAACTAGATTACACGTATTAATCCATACCTTTATTTTTTCTTAATAATGACCCCATTCAGTTCTTTTATAGAACATAATATAGTGAAAATACTGATAAGCATTCAGTAATAATACCCATTTTTTTGCTAAAAAAGTATATTACATTTAGAACTTCTGCATAATACGAAATAACCAGAATGCGTATTACATAAAATATTTTTTCAGTCGCTGATTGCAACCTGATTTAATCACATATTTAACTTTGTGCCAGTTGCGTAATTTCTGGGAATTACTAGGCTATACAGCGAAGTCCGCTTATGCGGACTTCATCAAGCTAAAAAGACATTTCCAGAAATTACAGCTGTTTTCAGGTAAATAGACCACGTGGTAGGGGCACAGCAATGCTCATTGGTGTCAACTTCAGCCGAAAACTATATCAGACAGGCGTTTTGTAAATCCCTCACGCCTTCATCCCCTAACCCCTTCTCCCTTGGGAGAAGGGGAATTGAATGTCTAGCTCCCCTCTCTCTTGGGAGAGGGGCTGGGGGTGAGGGCAAAATGTTTTCACCAAGCGGGTTTAGCGTTAAGTTGACACCAATGAGCAATGCTGCGCCCTTACGACAGATGTGGTTCAAATACATTAGGACTTACGCACAAGTTACGGAATAACGAACCGCAGAGGCACAGAGAAGCCAGTGCGTTGGGCGGGTTCCCCGACTTCTAGCAACTGGCGCGGCACGGAGAAATCAGAGTTTGAGAGATATTTTGCGTAAGTCCTATACATGAAAACTGCTGTAAATATGGGTTATACAGAACCCTAATAGAGACTTAGCACTGCTCGTCTCTATATTGTTGCAGTTTTCCAGTAGATGAGGTACAAAATACAGGACTCACGCATCAAACATCAAGAGTTTCTACTTCCTTCTTTCTGTCTTTTGCCTCAAATCCTGTAGTTTTGTACTTCATGTAAAAGAAAACTGCTGTCAGTGCATTTAGCCATTTGTAATTTGCTAGTGCCGTGGAATTTTTGCTTTTAAAACTTTCCAGCTAAGGCTGCAACACACCGTTCGCAAATTAAGGGATGTTCTGCTGATTCTCCCACATGAGTAGAGTAGTTCCAACAGCGATCGCACTTTTGCCCGTCTGCATTCACTACCCCAATTCCCCAGTCTGGCGTCTGCGCTGTATATTTCAATCCTTGCAATCCTTCAGCAGAATCTAATAATTCCACTTGGGAAGTTAGCAATAAATACCGCAGTTCGTCAATCCCGTTACCCTTAACCGGGTTAAAGGCTTTGATAGCATCACCTAATTGTTTGTCAGGTATATGAATCAAAGCTTTCGCCTCCAGGGAAGAACCAATGAGTTTTTCTATCCTGGCTTGTTCCAACACCTTATTAACATCGGTGCGGAGTTGTCGCAGCGCTGACCAAAATTCCGCTAAATCTGGATTACGCCATTTTTCCTCAACCTGTACCCAACCGGCTTCAAATACCGATTTGTAAGGTGTTTTGTAGGGGAGATATTGCCAGATATCTTCGGCAGTGTGAGATAACACTGGTGCGATCGCTCGTGCTAAATTATCTATTGCTATCTTCAGCACTGTTTGACAACTGCGACGGCGGAAGGCATCTTTTGAACTGATGTACAGCCTATCTTTGGCCACATCTAAATAAAAGTTGGATAAATCCACCACGCAGAAATTCTGCACTGTTTGGAAAAAGCGGAAAAATTGGAAATTCTCGAAGGCAACAGTTACTTCCTCAAATACTTCGGTGATGCGGTGCAGCATATAACGGTCAAGTTCTGGCAATTCCTCAAAAGGAACTGCATCTTTTTCCGGGTCAAAATCATCCAAGCTACCCAACAAAAACCGTGCTGTATTGCGAATTTTGCCCCTGACATCATTCATTTGCTTAATGATGTTTTTGCCAATGCGGACATCGCCGGTGTAGTCAACCGATGATACCCACAATCGCAATACATCAGCACCGTAGGGCGGTTCTACTTTTTGATTTTTTCCGCCTTCAATGATTGTATTTGGATCGATCGTATTTCCTTCTGACTTACTCATCTTTCGGCCTTGTTCGTCCAAAGTGAAGCCGTGAGTTAGCACAGTTTTGTAAGGCGCAATGTCATTTACTGCTACGCTGGTAAGCAAGCTGGATTGAAACCAACCGCGATGTTGGTCGGAACCTTCCAAGTATATATCAGCAGGGTAGCGTAATTCTGGACGCTGTTGGACGACAGCTGCCCAAGATGACCCAGAATCAAACCATACATCCATTGTGTCTGTACCTCTGCGGTAAGACTTGCCATTATTACGATAGGATTCGGGTAATAATTCCTCAACTGAAAGTTCCCACCAAGCATCAGAACCTTTTCTCTTGATGATTCCTTGGACGTGGTTGATAATTTCTTCATTCAGCAGTGGTTCTCCCGTGGCTTCGTCGTAGAAAACGGGAATCGGTACACCCCAAACACGTTGACGGGAGATACACCAATCAGAACGTTCCGCCACCATTGGCGTAATCCGATTTTCACCTTGGGCTGGAATCCATTTTACCGTTGCGATCGCTTTTAATGCTTCTTCCCGAAATCCCTCCACGGAAGCAAACCACTGTTCAGTAGCGCGGAAAATTGTCGGCTTCTTCGTCCGCCAATCATAAGGGTACTTGTGGGGGTATGGTTCTTCTTTCAACAAAGAACCAGCCGCACTTAAGGCATCAATCACAGCCTGATTCCCATCACCCAGCACATTTAACCCAGCAAATTGTCCCGCTTCTTCGGTAAAATTGCCATTGTCATCTACTGGTGCAAGGATGGGCAAACCGTAACGCTGACCAACAATGTAATCTTCTTGACCATGACCGGGAGCAGTATGTACCAATCCAGTACCCGATTCTGTAGTGATGTAATCACCGCCGACAACAATCGGACTTTCGCGGTCATATAGAGGATGACGATAAGTAGTATGTTCTAAATCATTCCCTTTGAACGTGGCTTTTACAGTTAACTCAACTCCTAACGTTGAAGATAAACGTTCGACTAAATCAGCAGCAACAATTAGGTATTTGAAATTATTCTGCGCTTTTGCTTCTGAAGGTGAAACTTCCACCACTGCATAATTTAAATCTGCATTTACCGCCACAGCCAAATTCCCCGGAATTGTCCAAGGTGTAGTCGTCCAGATAGCCACACCCAAATCTGACTGATATTCCGCCAGCAGTGGTTTTACAGCTTCTGCCAAACTTGTAACTGCAAAAGCTGCATAGATACTACGGGAAACGTGACCTTCAGGATATTCCAACTCAGCTTCAGCCAAAGCGGTATGAGAACTGGGACTCCAGTGAACCGGCTTTAAACCGCGATAGATGTAGCCTTTTAAGAACATCTGACCAAACACGCCAATTTGAGCCGCTTCGTATTCCGGCTTCAGAGTTAGATAAGGGTTATCCCAATCACCCCAAATACCGTAGCGTTTAAAATTGTTGCGTTGGTCGTTTACCGCCGCTAGACCAAATTCTTTCGCTTTCTGTCGCAGTTGTAAAGACGTTAAATTTTGTCGTTCTGCTGATTTCATGTTCTGCAAAACTTTCAACTCAATTGGCAATCCGTGACAATCCCAACCAGGGACGTAGCGAACTTTACGCCCTTGTAACATTTGGTAGCGATTAATAATATCTTTGAGAATTTTATTTAAGGCATGACCGATATGGAGTGAGCCATTAGCGTAGGGAGGCCCATCGTGCAGTATAAATAATTCGCCGGGGTTATTTTCAAAGAGGCGATCGTAAATTTTATTTTCTTCCCAAAATTTTTGGATTTCTGGCTCACGCTTGATGGCGTTTGCCCGCATATCAAAATTAGTCTTGGGTAGGTTTACAGTATCTTTGTAACTTCCTGATTCGGTCACAGTCTCATGCCTAGAATTATGTGTGCAGGTTTTATTAATTATAGAAGATAGGCTGAAATCCAAAATTCACTATTGCTCAACCTTTAAAAGGCTAGTACCGGAAGGCGGAAGTCAAAAATCAAAAAAATCAAAAGAATTCTATTTCAAGCTCTTGCGCCATTTGAAATGGTATGTTTATTTACACCATGCTCTACTAGGGCGTGTTTTCATGTTCCCTTGTCCGACCCTAGTAAAGGTCAACCAGGCAAATAATCAGGAATTTTGCGGAGATTGAGAGTTTATCAGCAGAAAGTAGTATACTTTTCTGGGTTCGCCCAAAGCTATCAATTCCAAGTAGCTTCTTTAACTTCTGCCTTTTTTAGTGTTAAGATGCAAGATTTCCCGGAGTTAGCAATGGCGCGTAAACGCTTGATTATCGAGATGGGGATGGGAATGTGCGAATCGTTGGCTAGAAACTAAGACCCTAATGGGTCTGGAGGATTAGCCGCAAGGTACTGAACCTTGACAACTGAATGACCATGTAGGTGAGAGGTATTCTTAGAATCCTCAAACCCTACCCCGTAGGTGCAACGGTGAAAGCATCACCCCCAGGTTTGAGACTAGCCATCAACGCCTGAAGCGGGGTGAAAAGGTGTTATTACTAACAGCCCAAGTTGGTAAGCATCGAGCAAAGTACCCATGAGTAAAGCTTCGGCTTGAAGATGCGATTGAATCGTCGTTACACCAAATCAGCGAAATAAGGCTTAATGCGCTGAAGCCAAAAGGCACAGGATAAGGAGTTGGCAAATATGCCATTGACCAACATGCACTTCCAAATAAACCCGGCGAATAGCATCACTCTAAAGGTACACAGTATGGTCATTCGGAACGAGATAACCTCTCGTCTGCTCTCAGGTGGTCGAATCCCTGAGTAGGTGCTAACCGTATGCAGCGAGTAGGAAAGATTAAGTCAAAAGCGAATGTCTGGGGTAATGCCCAGAATATGCAGACAGACTTACGGTGATTTGGATGATAAAGTCCCAAGTAGTGAGTATATATGTCTAATACACAGTCTCAACAACTGATGGTGGAATGGCACTCTATTAACTGGCGCAAGCTAGAGCGTAGCGTGTATAAGCTCCAAAAGAGAATTTATCAAGCCTCTGCCCGTGGTGATGTGAAAGCATATCGCAGACTTCAAAAGACGCTGATGAAGTCATGGTCAGCAAGAGCGATTTCGGTTCGTAGAGTCACCCAGGATAACCAGGGGAAAAAGACAGCAGGTGTAGATGGCGTTAAATCGCTGACTCCAAAGCAACGTCTAGAACTTACTGGAAATCTAAACCTGGGATCAAAGGTCATCCCAACCAGGCGGGTATGGATTCCTAAGCCTGGAACAGAAGAGAAGCGACCTTTGGGTATACCTACAATGAAAGACCGAGCCTTGCAAGCGCTTGTCAAGCTGGCATTAGAACCAGAATGGGAAGCACGATTTGAACCTAATTCATACGGGTTCAGAGCCGGACGCTCATGCCACGATGCGATAGAAGCAATATATTTGGTAATCAAGCAAAAACCAAAATACGTTTTAGATGCCGATATTGCCAAATGTTTTGACCGCATCGACCAAGAAGCACTGCTAAGAAAATTAAATACATTCCCCACCATCCGCCGACAAGTCCGAACATGGTTAAAAGCGGGAGTGATGGACGGTAAGCAGTTGTTTCCAACATCTGATAGCGAAGCGGGCGCACGTACCCGTGCGACGGGTACGCCACAGGGCGGGGTCATTTCTCCACTACTGGCAAACATTGCCCTTCACGGGATGGAAGAACGGATTAAGCAGTATGCAGAAACCCTGCCTACTCGAAGTGGTTATGGTAAAGAAAACAATCGCAAGTCTCTTAGCCTAATCCGTTACGCCGACGATTTCGTGATTCTCCACGAAAACTTAACCGTAGTTCAAAGATGTAAAGAGATTATCTCTAAATGGTTACAAGGTATGGGTTTGGAATTAAAGCCTAGTAAAACGAGACTCGCCCACACTCTCACACAGTATGAGCAAGAAAAACCAGGATTTGACTTCCTTGGTTTTACGATACAACAATTTCCAGTAGGAAAGTATCACTCAAAACAAGGTTTTAAAACAATCATCACCCCAAGTAAGCAAAAACAGAAGGTACATTACGACCAAATCGCTAGTGTTATTGAAGCTCATAAGGCAGCACCGCAAGCGGCGCTAATCAACCATTTAAACCCAATTATTAGGGGATGGGCTAACTACTACACAACTGTGGTAAGTAAGGTTGCTTACTCACATATTGACTACCTCATGTACCAAAAGTTAAGCGCTTGGGCAAAACGCCGCCACCCCCAAAAGAGCGGGGAATGGGTGTCAAAAAGGTATTGGCAGTCCATAGGCAGTGATAACTGGGTATTCGCAACCAGGAAGGAAGGTTTAACCCCACTTCGGTTAATAAAACATGACACCACCCCAATAGTGCGTCATCTGAAAATTAAAGGCGAATTGTCACCATACGACGGAAACCTGGTTTATTGGAGTACAAGAATGGGTAGCAACCCAGAAATGCGAAACAGGATATCAAAACTCCTAAAAAAGCAAAAAGGGAAGTGTACCCACTGCGAAATGTTTTTCCGCAACGACGATGTGATGGAAGTTGACCATATCATCCCGAAATTGAAAGGTGGAAAGGATGAATACAAAAATCTTCAACTTCTACACAGACATTGCCACGACACAAAGACAGCCAGTGATGGCAGTCCTGGCACAAAATCCGGCTGTAATAGTGCCGAGCCTAAGCCCACCAGAAAACTTGAAAAAGTTAAGGATAAATGGGTAATGAGGTATGCATGACAAGCACCAAATCATTGAGGAGCCGTGTGAAGGGAAACTTTCACGCACGGTTTTGAAGACCAACGGGGTTGGTGACAACCTCGTTGAGTTTAATAGATCAGCATGGACAAGAACCAACAGTAGCAGCATCTAGGGCAGTACGTAATGCGATCGCTCACAATGCCTTACCTGGTGTTTGGGAAGTTGCAGGTTTGAGTCATCCCAATGAAATGATTATAGAGGTTCAGGTAGCAGTGCCATACCCAGAACAAGTTAGAGAAGAAGAGGTACTAGCTGTACTACCATTTGGGCGAAAAACTCTCGTCGTAGAATCTGGGGGGATGATAGTTCAAGGGCGGGCGATTCCCGAACTCAACGATAAAAATGACGAAATGTTGATTGCGATCGCTGCTGTTACAGTTCTAATCGAAGATGAGTAGCTGAGGTAATTCCTCTAGAAACAGAAAGTTATAGAAAAGTTATCAAGGAAGGCAGGAGGCAGATAGCGCAGCGTTAGCGAGTCCGCGAGCGTCGGGCAGGAGGCAGGAGGAAAACTGCCCTCTACCTCCTGCCGCGACGCCTTGGGAGCAGGGGTTTAAGACCTCACCGTTTGTTTATACGGCGCAAACAAAAAGGGAGCCAGTCTGATGGACGGGAACGCCTGCATAAAAGAACTGGCGTGAGGGGTCTGAATCCTCTCCTAATTGTTGCTTCAGCATAGCTGCCTCCTGCCTCCTGCCTCCTTCAATAAGTTATTCGACCGCCGACTTCATTTGTACAGACGCGATTTTTAATTGTCAAGTATATTTGCTGATTACTTTATCAAAAAGCCTTATTGCTTTAGAAAAATACTTATTTACTTTCTCAAAATACTTAAATACTTTCTCAAAATGACCTTTGACTTACTCAAAAGCTGTGTTTGCTTTCTCATTTTGGTGTTTTCCGCAAGCAAAATGACCTTTGACTTACTCAAAAGCTGTGTTTGCTTTCTCATTTCGGTGTTTTCCGCAAGCAAAACGACCTTTGACTTACTCAAACCCCAGTTTGCTTTCTCATTTGGGTATTTTCTGCAAGCAAAACGACCTTTGACTTACTTAAAATGCTTGAATGCTTTCTCATAGTTAATTTTTGAAGTTCCACTCTAGAAATGTTCTAAGTAAGTCGGTGCAATAAAACCAAACTGTGTGAAGAAAAGTAAATAAGTCTTAAACTCTTTCTCCCCCTGCTCCCTGCCCCCTGCTCCCTGCTCCCTGCTCCCTTAGGTAAAGGGCGATGCCGTCTTTTAGCTAGAGGTTATCGTAATTTCATGACTTGGGGAGTCAAGCTGAGGCCGCGCTGGCTCGATCACTTAAATACGAACAAAATATTAGAGCAGGATTTGCCTCTGATTGCGGGACAGCAGGCAGAAATTGAGCGCTTGGGAAGAAGTCTCAAAGAATTATATTTGCCGCTGAAAACATCTGACACATTAGTGATTGAGTACCGCAAGTGGCTAGATAAATTTGGATCGTCTTTGCCCTTTTATCACGGCTATTCCACATGGAAAAATGTTGAGAATGGCGAGTTGAATTTAAAGCCGATTTTGCTAGATAGGTTTTCGCGACACACACTTATTTGTAATTCTTGCAATCGAGCTTATCAGGTGACAAATAAGGTCAAACAAGGTTGTATAGGGGTAGCGATCGCTCTAGCTGCTGTAGCAATACTTGCAGATGATTCTAGAATCAGAATCGCAGCAATATCAGTTTCCATAGCAGCAATTGTCATCTCTGTTATGGCTCATACACTCAAAACTCACTTTGAGAATTCCTACACTCGTCATTAAAATAAGGATTGGGGACTGGAATCAGAAATCGGAATTCTTTGCAATACTTAATCCCTAATCCCTAATCTTCAGTCATGATGAAGTTATCAACTCTGCGCTAAAGTAAAAATATTGGGATAAAAATCTCTGGCAGTAAGTTCAATACACCAATAATCTTTACCACTGCGGCGATCATGTCTCAAGAGCATAACGAATCACTCCAAATTCAGGAGATCACCAAACTCAAACCGAAACACTTTGCTGATTTAGTCAGATCGGCACAATTGGTTTTCGACCCCACAGCCGGAGTTTCGGGAAGAAATATCACAGTTGACTGGGAACAATTTGGAATTCCCCGTGATGTAGCGGACAATCTCAAATCACTTGGTCAGCACTACCAGTATGCATCTCCTCACATCCCTGTTGAAGACATTTGGAGTAAATTAACTCCAGAAACTCGTATTTGGTTTGTTGAAAATAAAGATCGGTTGTGGCAGCTTGAAGAAGCTTTCCCAGCCCTTGACGAAGATTAAAGAAGGCAGGAAGAGAGTAAGAGGTTGGAATTTAGATAAGACTTCTATACGAGATCGAAGATTTTAGTGAAGGACTTTAAACTCTTCCTCCCTCTGCTCACAGCAGGAGACAGAGAGTAGCATTCCTCCTATCTTCTCCCTTCTGCCTCTCTCTACAAGGATAAGCAAAAACTGCGATCGCAAGCAAATAGCGAATATTGACATTACTAGTTGCAAAGTCCTTAACTCTATTGGTCAACGACTACTTAGCATTTCTCCAGGTTACGGTTATACTGCTATCATTGCTGGCTCTACTGGTCAGCTAAATCTACTGAGTATTATTTTATTCAGTTTAATAATCGTAGCAAATTAGTACAGATTAAATTGAGACATCCTTTAGCTTTAGCTGGAATGTTTCAAGGTATTTTATTGTTTTCTTTTTTCTTTCAGCAATAGATATATTAATTACAACAGGCTAGGAGTAATATCAAATCCGGGTAATTCCAGTTTAAGAAGTAATCAAGCAGACATGATGATTTGAAGAAGAATTCAGAAGTCAGAATTCAGGAGCGGAGCCGGAGACGCTCCGCCTCCGGTCAGAATCAAGACGCTCGTGGACTCGAAGAGGCAACGCTTACAGTGGGGGATTCAGACCCGCCACTGTAAGCGCAGCGTTAGCGAGTCCGCGAGCATCTTGTAAACCACCAAATCTAAGATTGGGTGGGGGTTTTAAACCCGTTTATTCATCCGCCACTCGTACAAAATTTATTCTGAATTCTGACTCCTGACTCCTGAATTCTGTTTTGATAAGGGATGGGAACATCAGGGAGAAACCAATCCCCAATAACCAATAACTAATATTTGAGGAGATTTAATGTGTCTAGTCGGAAATTATCTTTGTTACTAAAACTAATAATTATTATATTGGTTACTGGTGCTAGTAGTTTAGGTATCAGCTTGCTTTTAACCACAAACGGATTTGAGCATTTGTTGGGAATTATCAAGCCAAAAAGTGAGAGTGCTAAAGCGAGTCATAACAAACTAATGAGTGCAGATGCACAAAATATAAGTCCAGTCACAGACCAGATGAATGAAGTGCCAAAGGCATTTCAGGGAACAATCGTTTATCAAGCAAAACTAAAAGCGAATGAGAAAGTTATTGCCCTAACTTTTGATGATGGTCCCAGCCCCAAAAATACGGCACAGATTTTAGAAATCTTGAAGAAAAATGATGTAAAAGCCACATTCTTCATGATCGGGCAAATGGTGAAATATTTTCCCCAAGTTGCCAAGCAAGTGGCTGCTGATGGTCACGTAATTGGTAATCACACATGGCATCATTGGTATCGCCACATGGACTTAGCTACTGCGGCTAGTGAAATCGATCGTACAGCAGAAATCATCTACAAGACTACTGGAGAGAAAACTACTCTATTTCGTCCTCCTGGGGGCTTTCTGAATAATGGATTAGCCGAATATGCCAAAAATGAGAAATACGCTGTCATGATGTGGTCAGAAGAATCGGGAGATGCTGAACGTCGTTCGCCTCAAGTTCCAGGACTAGTCAAAAATGTGCTGAAATATGCAAAACCCGGTGCAATTGTCCTGATGCACGATGGGGGCGGCAACCGTTCCAAATCTGTCAAGGCTTTACCAGAAATGATTGCAGGTTTAAAAGCCCAAGGCTATAGATTTGTGACAATTCCCCAACTACTAGAAATACAAGCCCAAGAAAAAAGTGTAGAGACAGCAGCATCACCTGTAGTAACAAATCAAGAACATCCAAACCAACAGCTTAATCATTAGTGATATCCTGTCCAGGCAATTATAGCAGGAGGCAGAAGGCAGGAGGCAGAAGGCAGGAGGCAGAAGGCAGGAGGCAGAAGGCAGGAGGCAGAAGGCAGGAGGCAGGAGGCAGAAGGCAGGAGGTAGAACTATTACTATTCCTAGCATTCACGCTTGTCATTATTAGGACTTACGCAAAAAACCTCTCTAACTCTTATTCCTCTGTGTTCTCTGCGTTCTCTGTGGTTTGATTTTCCGTGACCTGTGCGTAAGTCCTGATTATGTCCTAACCTATGTGACTACGGCTATAGTTAGTTTATTGGCCAGCAATGCGATGTGTCGGCTAACAATGCAATTGTTTCGACTAATACCAATTCAATTAATGATTGCAATACATCCTTCGGTAAAGACGCGATGAATCGCGTCTCTACAAATGGTCTATTTGTCGTTTCAAATTGGTATAACAATGCGATTGTTTCGGCTAACAATGCGATTGTTTCGACTAACAATACCAATGTACCAATCTAAAATCGAGTTTCATACTCAACTTGAAGTTGATTGTCATCCCCCAAATCAGTTGAGCCTCGCATCAGAATTTCGTCATTGACTCGATAGAGGGCATTGAAACGGAAAGAGTCATCGCTAGAAAGAGCGCGTGATAAAGAGGCAGAGAAATTTTTATTAATATCAAACACACCTTCCGCTGATAAATTCAGAATTGAAGCTCTTGATGCTTTTGATTCTTCATTATTAATAGATGGAGTCGGAAATATCCGAAATTCACTGAAACCAACAGCCTGTCCGATCGCAGTGATAGTTCCTTGTAAACTACCTAAAATGGTAGAACTAGCGAAATTAGTCAGCCCTTGGCCCGCATCTGCTTGACCAAAAGAACCCAGAATTGAGCCACCCAGCAAAGCAACTATTTCTCCCTTACTACGGCTAGGTTCGCTCGTCAGTTCTAGATTCTCACCCAATTTACTAGCTGGCCCGTTCACCCTAGCTTGAACGGTAACGCTACGTAAAGTCCCAAAGTTGTTTACAGAAACATCGCTGACTTCAGAAGACAAGGGTGATTCCAGAGTTTGAGTGTTCCTTGCTGATGCTTCCGGTACAATTGCCGTCAGTCGGACATCCAAAGTCGGGTCAAGTCCTTGACTTGGAATAAACCGCGCAGTTTGTTCATAACCCCGCGCCAAGGTAAACGCAGTGGAAAATAAGCTCAGTCGTCCTCCTGTCAAACGAATGACTCCTTCAGGAAGCGGTTTGGCTAATGTACCATTAATGGTCAAGTCACCTTTAGCGTCAAAGCTCAATAAAGGCTGACTCAAAGCCGCTCCTCCTGGTACAAAGCTTAGGAAGGACTGAGTTGTAACCCGAATATCTTTGTCTAAAATCAACTTTAAATCTGCAAACTTTACAGGTAAATTCGGTGGAGTTGCGGCGCTAGTGCTTGCGTCTGCTGTCGCCACTGAGTTAGTGCTTCCATCTACTGTAACCACTGGGTTAGCGCTATTCTCTGCTGTCGGTGTGACGTTAGGGTTAGCCTCTTGTCTATCTAGATTTATGACCTTAGTATTAGCCTCAGTTGTAGCTGCTGATTTTTTAGTAGTAGTCGAGTTGCCAATAATTACCTTACCATCACTCAGTTTAATCTCTCCACCAATTACAGGTTTTAAGGCTGTGCCGCGAATCACGACATCGCCACCAACACCACCTTCATACAGTCCTGCAAGCTTAAAATTGAGTTTGTCTGCTATTGATACTGTCAGGGGATTCGCTGCGGTTTGTTGAGCATCAAAAATTGGCAAGATGCCTGATGCAGTTACTTGCCCTTGATTGTAATTACCTTGGATATTTTCAACGCTTACCGTACTACCATTAAATAGTGCTGTTCCTGTGACATTCGTTAGAGGATCGGATAAGGCTTGAGCGCGAAAGGTAGCATTATTAAGTGTGGCGTTGCCGTTGATAATTGGTTCGTTTAAAGTACCTTGAACATTTAAATCTACTTTTCCTTGACCATCTACCCAAGCGACTTGATTGTTAGTCAATAGATTTAAGAGTGCCAATCCTTCATTTTGCACATTGGCGTTGATGCTGATTTGATTGCTATCCGGTTGCACTTTGGCAAAAGGCAAAGGAGCAGGTACGCTACCTGTTACGGCAACTGGCTGCGTTCCTGTTACTAGTAAGGTACTATCAAAATTCAAGCGAGCTTTGTTGTAATCAAAGTTCACCTGTCCTGTTTGTACGGGTTGTTTGTTAAGGGTCGCATTCGCTAGCGCCACTTTCCCTTGAACTCTGGGGTCTTGCAAACTACCTGCTAAAGTAGCATCAGCATTTACATTACCAGTGATATCTACGGGGTATTTTTCAATAAAAGGTTCTAAAAGTGATAGAGGTAGACTGGCTACATTCAACTTTCCAGATAGTTGCTCAGTTCCTAACTGTCCTGAAAACGCCACCAGTCCTTGATTTATCCCCACACTCAAGGGCGAAAGTGTGACGATACCATCGGCAAAAGTGCCTTGAGCAACGACTTGATTGATGAAATAATTACCCCATTGCCAGTTAGCACCTTGAAAATTAAAGCCGACATTCAACCCAGACTTTAAGGAGCCATTGGCTGTAATTGCTCCGTTTAAAGCACCTGTTAATTCTGCAAGGCTGGGTAAAGATGGGGTTTGTTTTGTTTCAGCTTGCCGTTCTTTTGCAATCGCTGTTGTAATATTCGAGAAGTATGCTAACTGTGTTTTCAAATCTGCATCCGGCAAACTGATAGGCTCGGTGTCAAGTACTTCTGCTCCAGCTAACGTTGGAGGCTGCAACCCGGTACTAAGGTCTTGAAAATCGAAGATATTAAACGCTTGTAAAAGTCTCTGGATTTTGGCTTGGGCAAAATTAGCTTGGAATTGAAATTGCGGGTCATTCCCCATTTGCACATTACCACTGAGAGCGATGTTGCTATCGCCAATCCGCAATTGACCATTAGCCAAGCTAGCCGTACCATCAGCATAATTGATGCTACCGCGAAATTCATCGGCTGCAACTCTGGCAACACGAGGCCCTGCGATCGCTACGTCTCCCGCTATGGCATAATTACTTAAATTAACAACTAAATTACCTGATAATTGTCCCGCCAATGGTTTCAATTGATTGTTAGGTAAAAAGCCGCCAACAAGAGCGATGGGAAACTGTTGGGCGTTGATGAGCAAGTTATCTCCCTCAGTTCTACCTGTGGTGAGTGCGCCATCACGTTTAACTAAAAATGAAGTGGGACGATAATCTGCACCTAAGTCAAGGGCAATCCGATCTTGTTTCCCAGCTAATCGCAGACTTGCCCCTTGTCCTCCCTGAAAATTCACATTTCCGGTTAAAAGTGGGTCAAACGCCAAGTTACTCACATTGAAATTCCGCAGCCGAATATTGCCATTAGCTTGAGGTACATCTGGAGTTCCTGTAACTTTTCCATTAAAATCCAGTCGTCCTGCTATTGCTACGTCACCAGGAACTTTAAAACCAGTATTTTGTAAGTTGAAATTCTGCGCCAGTACATTTAAATCAAATCCGGCAATTTGGGGTGCGCCAGTTGGGGGAGACTGAATAGCGATCGCACCATTAGCACTCAATCCTGGGGTACTTGCGTTTTCAACTATAATCTGCTGTCCATTCCACTGAAATTGCGCGGTGAGCGGTTTTGCCAGCTGCGCTACTCCTTGGGGAAGGCTGATTTGTCCGGCGGCGCGAATATCTGCAAGCTGGAAAGATTGGGTTGTGCCTGCTAACTGAATATTGCTATTCAGCCGTCCTCGCAGTTGTGGTGAAAAACGGCTGAGTTGAATTTGAGAAGTTTTGACAGATCCTTGCCAGCGTTGTTGTGCAATTTCACCTCTGGCCCTGATTGTCCCGCCTGCCACGTTCACAACCGCATCGGGAAAGACGATATTCTCTCCTTGTTTGGTAACAACAACTCGTCCGGTGGTGGGATAGGTGGCACTAGGCGCTTGCACCCGTGCTACTGTTTGCAGATTGCTCAGAGTGCCGGAAATATCGGCATTTGCCGAGACATTCCCAATGACGATCGAGGGTGAAGAATTGTAGGCTTTGGCGATCGCATCTCCTGGTATATTTTTTGCTTGCACATTCAAAGCCACCCTACCTTGAGGTGCAAGCTGAACTCGTCCGCTAGCTGTGACTTGCCCTCCCACATCTGGATTTGCTTGAACGCGATCGACATTGACGTTTAACGGTGTACCCAGAGAACCAGAAATTTTAGCGTTTGCAGATATACCACCAACATTAATGGGAGTTGAAATACCATAACCTTGAGCGATCGCATTTCCTGGGATACCTTGAGCTTGAATATCTACGCCTACCTGACCTTGGGGAGCGAGTTGAATTTGACCATTAGCTGTGATTTGCCCTCCATCTGGTGGCGTTATCTGAACATTAGAAACATCAAGTTTCAAAGGCTGCTTGCGAAGTGACCCAGAAATTTGGGCTTTTGCTGAAACATTCCCCACTGCGATCGGTAGAGTAACGCCATAGCTGCGTGCTAGTATATCTCCTGATATCCCATCAGCTTGAGCATTAAATATTACCCCATCTTTGGTTCCCAGATTAGCTTGACCTCCGCCTGTAATTTGACCACCTGCTGCGGGGACTATTTTCAGATTGGAGACAGTAAGTTGAGATGCAGTTTGAGATGCATTCAAGCGAAAATCAGTGTTGATGGTATTAAATTGAACGCGGTCAACTTGAATAGGTTTTGTGTTACTTACCGTACCGCTGACGACTGGTTGCCCAAGTGCGCCTAATATTTTAATATTTGCTTGAATTTCGCCACTAGCTGGCACTGACGAATTTACTTTCAGGGTATCTAAGATATTTTTGGCAGTAACTGGTTTGATCTGAGCAGAGACATTAAAACCTGTTTTAGTATTAATTGTTCCATTAGCCAGAATGGGAACTTTGGCAAAGTTCGTACTCAGATTATCTAAAGTAACTGTCTGACCCTGAAATAGAAATTTCCCATTAAAATTAGAAACCGGCTGAGGAATATTTGGAATTTTAGCGATAATTTGATTAGCTGTAGCTGTTCCCGTAATTGCGATGTCTGAAAGTTTGGGTGGAATCTGAACTCCTAAATCAGCATTTAAATACCCTGCTTGTAGAGCGATCGGTAACTGAATTAATCTAGTGATATCAGATGCTTGTAAATTTTGTGCTGAAAGTTGGAGGTTAGTTTGTTGAGCTTTTAGTTGGGTTTCGCCAACAATTTTAACAGCCCCTCCCCTAGTGAGTTGAGTATTGAAGTCATAACCGATCCTTTGATTTCCATCTGAAAATCGGGCAATACCACCAACTCGATCTAATATTACTGAGCCTTTTGGTTTAGTTGGTGCAGTGAATGGCACCAACTCGATATCGCCATCTTGAATTTGAAGTGACTGCAACTCAGTTTGAATAAAACCTTTTCCTTCTCCAGCCTTAACTTGGGCTGTCACCCAACGACCATCTTTATCTTGTTGAACGTAGACATTGGGTTGAACTAAGGTGACATCTAATACCAATTTTCGGGTGAGGAGAAGTTGCAACGGCGAGAACTGCACCTCCAAAGCTTTTGCTAATACCCGATCTCCATCGCTGGCAGTTGCTGGTATCGATAAAGAGCTAAATCTCAGGCTAGAAAGCGAAAAACGTTCAACGTTTCCTACTTTTACTGGACGCCCCAGTAATTGCTCAAGATTTTGCTGCACTAACGGTGCTAAATCTTTATATACATAGCTTCTAGCCCACCAAGCACCAACTGCAATTCCAACCAGCAAAACCCCACCCACAGCCAAACTGGTACGTCCTAAGATGAGGAGCCATAAACGACGATTAGATCGTTTCTGATTTTTTTCTGAATTTGGAGAGTGCGTCATGATTGTTACCAGTACCAGTACTTTTTTCTGGAGTGAGCCTAGAGATAGGCTAGTTGCAGCTGTATCAGCAAGTCACAAGCTATGGTTTCACAATATTAGGACTTACGCAAGAACTTTGCGGCAAGCTGCTTCTATTCTCTAAAAGAGGCTGCGCCAATGAGACGCTCCGCAAATGCATCTATTACTTTAACTAATTCTGTGGGTTTAAGTCCTCCGCAATCAGAGCCAAGTTTTGTGGTGGGGTCTTTCTTGCAAAATCCACCATATCGCCGCAAATCGGCACTCCAGTTTGGCATTAAATTCCCGTTACAAAACTTAATTACGTTAGCGTTCGCGCAGCGTCTCGTAGAGAAGTGGTAGCGAGGAACGAGCGTCCGTAGGAGCGTCATTACGAATTACGAATTATTTTAACCTCTCACGGATGTCGCCCTTGGTTTCTGTTGTGATGCAAAACCACCGATCAATAAAAATGCCAATTCGTAAAGCTTCAATTTGAAGTTGTATAAATGCTATCTTTTGTAGTCAGTTTTGTTTTGTGATGGTAGCGCCACATCACAAAGCCAGTAATAAATAAAATTAGTGGTGCAAGTCCCACAAACACGTAGAGAATTCGGGTAGGCAAACCGCCAAATGTACCGTAATGCAATGGCGAAAATGAGTTAAGTACAACCTCAGCGCGGGTTGGGTTTAATCCATCTTGTATTCGCAGCACTTTGCCGCTAAATTGGTCGAGATAAAGTTGTGTGCTACCCCACTTGCTGGTTTCTTGGAGCTGTTTTTTGCCCAACCAGAAAGCATCTTCGGGCTTGGTGGGGAAGAATAGTCCAGTAGTAGGGGCATCGGGTAAGGCAGCATCGGCGCGTTGGAGTAGTTCAGTCACCGAAAGAGGCTGTTTGCCAGGAATAGGCTGGGAAACGGGGTCTTTTAGCTTGGACGTGAATGTTGTAGCATAGATTGCATCTTCGACTTTGGCTTGCGGCATATTCCAAGCGAAACCCGTGAAGCCGATAAAGGTGAGGAAAATGGCGGTGATAATGCCTACGACTTTGTGAACATCAAAGTTGATCCGCTTGATGTGGCCATTCCATTTAATCTTGAAACCGCTGATCAGTTTGTGCCATCCAGGCCACAGTACAATGCCTGTAATGCTGAGAATCAAGGTTACTAGCGCGACAACACCCATGATCGTGGTTCCTGTTTCACCAGCAAGCAGTTGGTAGTGCAGTTTGAAGGTGAAGCCAAGCCAGGTGTCATCCCAAATGCGATCGCCCATCACCTTTCCAGTATAGGGATTGACAAACACCCGCAGTTCTTTCCCTTTTACAGTTTCAGCCCGAAACTTATAGGGTTCTCCCTCAAGCATTTCGACATAAGTAAGTTTGAATCCAGGTGTAGATGTGTAGGTGGTTTTGACTGTGTTAGCCAATGTTTCGAGGGGCTGCGGATTTCCCACTGGCACCACATACCCCATTTGATAACCTAATATGAAATTATCAATTTCCTGCTCAAACACCAAAATACTACCAGTTAACCCAGCAATACAGAGCAGAATGCTAACCACCAAACCTAGCCAGCGATGCAGTTGAAACGTGATTGTGCGAATGATTTTGCGGTTCATAGTAGAAGTTCAACGGAGGTTGCCAATTAAAACTCGACAGAGATAGACCCCAAAACATTGAGTGGCGGCTGAGGAACAACCAGGAATCCACCGTAGCTGTTGTAATATTGGGTATTTCCCAAGTTGTTGATGTTAACCTGCACCTTCCAATTGTTCCGGCGGTAAAAAACCGAAGCATCTGCCCGGAGATAACTTGCTAACTCAACATCCGTATTTGGTAGCGATGCTTTGCGATCGTCTACGTAAAATAGTCCCAAACCAAACCCAAGCCCCGTCAAACTTCCGGCTTGAATTTCATAGCTTGTCCACAGTCCAAACTGGTTTGCTGGAACCCCTGCAAGCTGATCTCCAATAGGAATCGTAATATCTTTACTCACAAATGCGTCGGTATAAGCGTAACCCACTGCAATATTCCAACCTTTAACTGGGCTACCAGTCAGACTGAATTCAACGCCTCGGCTTTTTTGCTCACCTGTTTGAATGCTAAATCGGGAATCATCAGGATCAGCGATCAATACATTCTGCTTTACCAAATCATAAAACGCTAAGGTTGCAGATAGTTTGTCGGGAATTAGGTCTGCTTTTAGTCCCACTTCCAGCTGTTCGCCCTTTTCGGGTTGAAATCTAGCCCCTGTCCTGCTAGTACCAAAGATGACAGGATTGAATGATTTGGAATAACTCAAATAAAGGGAAATAGGTTCAATGGGTTGATAAACAATCCCAACACGGGGTGTAAAAGCGGTTTCAGTCTTATCTACGAATCTTTCACCCAGGAAATTTTCATCGATACTGCGGACTAAATCAAACCGACCACCAGCCAGCAGTTTGAGGTTTTTCAGTAAGGTGATTTGGTCTTGAAAATAGAGACTTAAACCATCATTACCATATTCGTCTCCGTTGTCAGGGATTAGTTCACCAGGCTTTGCACCATAGACTGGATTGAAGATGTTAATGGAATCAATCGAGCCACTGAAAAACTGATATTTAAAGCGCTGTCGAAAGAGTTCACTACCAAACAACACGCTATGCTTAACAGAACCTGTATTAAATTTGCCTAGTAACTCATTTTGAATTGTGTAATTGCTTGAGGATTCTTCGCTACGGCTGGCACTACGATTGAGGGTGCGGCGATCGTCTTGCAAGCCATCTGGGTAGGTCGTTTTGGGATCATTACTACTTAAGACAGCCGCAAAGGCATGGCGTAGTTTCCAGTTATCACTAAACTGGTGTTCCAGAATGTAACTAGCACGCCCAGAGTTAGCCGTCGCGTTGTTGAAATCCGGTTCCCCTAAAAAGCGGCTAATCGGTATTTGGAAAAATTCTCGTTCAGGTAGAAACGCTCGATCAAAGCCATATTGATAGTTTTGATATTCAAACAGAAAGGTAATCTTGGTGTTCTTGCTAATCTCCCAAGAAAAAGCAGGAGCCACAAAAATACTTTCTGAGTCATTGAAATCTCGAAAACTTCCAGCATTCTCATAAGCTATGTTCAGTCGGTAAGCAGCTGTTTTCTCAAAATTGAGGGGACTCGAAAAATCCAGAGTTGAGCGATAAAAATTGTAGCTGCCAGCGGTAAAGGAAGCCTCGTAACGCGGCTGTTGCAGCGGTCGCTTGCTAACAATATTGACAATTCCACCCGGATCGTTTTGTCCATATAAAACTGATGCAGGGCCTTTAAGAATCTCAAGTCTGTCAATATTGGCAACATCGATTGGGCTGAGGAAACCAAAATCCCGAAACCCATCCCGGTAAGTGGTGGAAGCTGCAAAGCCCCGGATGAAGAAGTAAGCGCTGGAAAGTCCTCCATAACTCTGAGCAGGTTGCACACCTGCTACGGTATCTGTTGCTTGCTGAACACGTGTAACTTGACGATCCTGGATGAGTTGGCGAGGGACGACATCAACAGAAGCAGGAATATCACGCAGGGGGGTATCGGTTTTGGTCGCTGTCGAAGCTTCTGATGCGCGATATCCGTCTTGCTCACCCGTCACCACCAATTCAATCGGCTGATCGTCCTGGTCTGATGGTTGTTCTGGCTGGGTTTCGCTACTTGGTTGTTGTGGGGGAGTCGGCTGAGTTTGTGCTTGAGAAGATGGGGCTGGTGTAAAACCAAACACTAAACCTTCCGGGTCGTCAAATAATGCCACCTTTGGGCTACTTGCTTCTCCTGTCACTGTCACCCGAATACTACTAGCATCAAGCGCTGTTACAGATACAGAAACAATACCCTTGGCAGGATTGAGACTACGAAACTCTTGGCCATCTGGCAGTTCCAAAACAACATTCGGGATATCTGCAATGAAGCTATTACCTTCACTTTTAGCAACAGGTTTGAGTGCTTCCCCAAGAGAAGTTTGTAAAACTAATTCAATGCCCGTACTTGTGTTATTAAGCTTAACACCTGTAACTTTAACAACTTGGTTGACAGGTTGCTGTACTAATAGTGGAGCCACATTCTTGACAAAATCATGCTTATCTGATAATAAATTTGGCTTTGAGACTTCGCTCCCAGTTGCAGATTGTGTCAATATCGCAATCAGAGTAAATGCAAAACCAACCAAACTTATCCCACTCTGTCGCCTAGATTTCATCTAATTTTCTCCCCACCAACCACAAATGGTTATAGATAAATTTTGCTAATTAGTTAATGGAAAGAATCTACATAATTTCTCAGGCTTAAATCAACTCAATCACGGAGACTTCGATCCATTGCGGGAGAGTCGGCTTTTAACTTTGAGTCCATAACGTCCACCTCAAAGCAGTTTTAGGGATATTAAAAGACAATTAAAATTACTCGAATATTTTCTTCCCGGCTTTACATTCAGAGGGACTCACACCAAACTTGCGTTTAAACCCAGCAGCAAAATGACCGGGATTCGCATATCCCACTGCATTCGCAACCGCAGCTACACGCATTTTTCCGTCTTGCAGCAACTGTCGAGCTATTTCCATGCGATGATTATGCAAGTAACCAAAGACTGTTGTACCAAATACTTGACGAAATCCGATTTTTAATTTGTTGTCATTTATACCTACTTGCTGCGCCAAATATAACAGAGAAGGAGGGTTTTCTTGTTGAAAAATCAGAATATCTCGGGCGCGGTGAATCTTCTCAATATCTCTAGGTTTAAGAGTTATAGATTTAACAGATGCATTTTTAATTTTTGTCAGTTGCTCTAATTTCAAGGCAATTAATTCTAAACACTTAGCCTCTAAATAAATCTGTTTGGTCAGTCCCTGAAATGGGCAATTAATAATTTGTTGAAGTGGTAAATACATCGCCGGAGTCAGTTGATTATCTTCAACATAACTTTGTTGACTCTTGCCTTCAATAAGTTTGATTAAATCTGGCGGTAGTTCTTGATTTATACAGCGGACAAAATTATTTAAAATCTCTGAAGATTTAAGATGTATATCAACTTTTAAGAAATGCTCATTTCTAAATGAAGTATAAAGAAAGGCATCATACTCTTCCCCACTGGGAAAATCCCACTGTAAAAAATTTTCTTTACCGCTTTTATTGTATGGAAAATCTAATCGATTAGAACTATAACTACCTGATAAATTAAAACCAAATTCTATCTGTTCAAATTCATCTTGTCCGGCTTCAAATACGATTTGTAAATCATCGTGATATTTCTGATTAATAATCAACAGACTAATATCTCGTAATTCAATCCAGCGCTCGCATCCTATACCAAACTGCTCAGGACATGAGTAGATAATGTCAGAAGAATCTAAAGGATCTGGATACTGAGTATTTTTATTAACTTTATACCACTTTTCTTGGTACTCAGCTTCTGAAATGACGTTCGCCATTACTGTCTTGGTAGTGCTAACTTTAGATATAAACTACCATTTATAGAGAATCTTTCTTAATATGAATAATAAGATTCGCGACTTTTCTACAAAGTCGCGAATCTGAGCTTTTCGATTACAGTTTTGCAAACTCAGGGAACTCCAAAAAATAAATTATTCCAATTTCTGGACTCAACACAACTGTTTTTCTCCCCTGCCCCCTGCTCCTCGGTCACTGAGCGTCTTGCCCTGAGCGTAGTCGTTGGCGCAGCCTCTCGTAGAGAAGGGAGCCGAAGTGCTGCCCCCTTGCCCACACAACGTTCGCGTAGCGTCCCGCAGGGATGGAATATTTTTTTACTTGGAAGTCCCTTAATCATTCATCGGTTGGATCGTCAATCATTTCTGGTACTAAGGCTGGGTTACTTCTACGTTCTTCTGGTGATTGCTCCCGGATAACATCGTCTATTCTCGCTGGGTGTTTGATTTTGTCCAGTACCTCTGGACTTAATTGTGATGCATCACCTTCTGGATTAGACTTTTCAGCTTGACTAGGAACTGTTTCCTTATTCATAACTATTTCCCTAAACCCTAAACTTATACGCCAAGCTTAAGTTGTTCTCTGGTGGGGTACACACTATCTTGGGACTTAATTTTACATAGCGGTGGGTAAAAAAGGCGATCGCTCAAGAAGGGATTAACTAACAGGACTTACGTACTGAAAACCTGAAACCTAGATCCCCCCTAACCTCGCTTCAAAAGGGGGGAACGCTAAAAGTCCTCTTTTTAATGGGGTTGAGGGATCTCTTGTGCGTAAGTCCTAACTAAGTTTGCCTACGTTTATCACGAGTCCATTGTGTAGGTTCCAAAGGATTGCATTCCTTGCTGCTTCATAATTGTTCAACTATTCCCTGGTAAGGAAGGGGGCTAGTGTGTCTAATCTCTTTGAATCCTACTCCTTTGTTTGTGGATTGTGGTTTTTGGCTGATCCAGAAAGCAATGTCATCAAAAAATGACATTGTGGTCATTGATAAACACGTAGATCGCGATAATTGTCATAAAAACATGACAATAAGATCCCAGAAGGGCTGATAAATTCGTGAAACAGCCAAAAAACCCACCTCATACCCCTTGATCCCTAGATATGCTTAGTGGTTAATATAGACTTAACAAACAGAAATCCTCCGATCCCAAAGAAATGCTGATTTCGGCATTATCATTAAAAGGATGTTGGCTCAATTTAAAAACAGATTAAAAAACTTAAAAACTGGGCAAAACCAGGAGTCAGGAATAAGAAATTCATCTGGAGTGGATGACATTTTACATAGCATTCTTTAACCAGGGGAAATCATTTACCGCTTAAACTACTGGAGGCCAAATTAATGGCAAAAGAACGCCCGCCACTAGAGGAGATGACCTTACGCCAACTACGCAAAGTTGCTAGCGAATATAGCATCTCTCGCTATAGCAGAATGCGTAAATCACAATTGCTGACATCAATACAAGAAGTCCAGCGTAGCAAAAACTTACTCAGTCCATCTCGTTCATTGGAGGCACAAGAAACCGTGGAAGCTGCAAAGTTTGAATTAGGTCAGGAAGATCGTACTGGTGGATCTTTGGCTGATGTTGATGAAGGACTGGCAGATTTGCCTTCTGGCTATGGTGAAAGCCGGATTGTACTTTTACCGCGCGATCCTCAATGGGCTTACACTTACTGGGATATTCCCAATGAACACAAAGAGGAACTGCGTCGGCAAGGCGGACAACAACTGGCACTACGGATTTATGATGTCACCGACATTAATATCGAATACCAAAGCCCACATAGCATTCAAGAATATCCTGCTGATGAACTAGCTAGAGAATGGTATCTACCAGTTCCAGTTAGCGATCGCGATTATACGATCGATATTGGCTATCGTGCTGCTGATGGTCGCTGGTTAGTACTAGCTCGTTCTAGTAGAGTACACATTCCTCCTGTCTATCCTTCTGACTGGATTGAGGATGTCCTCATCACTGTAAATTTTGAAGAAGATTTACGTGGCAAAACTCAGTACGAACTAGTTCCCCCTGCTAAGAAGGTTGCAGCTACTGCCAATGGTAATACTGTTAATGCTGTAAATGGCAACGGCAACCCCATCTACGACGAAATATTTGGTTTAGCGGAATCTGCCGAAGCACAACGGGTTGCTGGTTCTATTTTCGGCTCCCAACAAGGTGCAGTGCGTCCCGAACAAGCCATTAGCTCCTACATTTTCCCATCTGGTGTCGGTCTGTGGGCAACTCCCACCATGTCTGGCTTAACCGCTTCCGGCGCAGGAATGTCAGGTGTTGGCTTCTCGGCTTCTGCCGTACCAGTGCGTCCGCGCAAGTTCTGGTTAATTGCCGATGCTGAGTTGATAGTCTACGGTGCAACCGAACCCGATGCTACTGTAACCATTGGCGATCGTCCAATTAAGCTGAATCCAGATGGAACATTCCGCTTCCAGATGTCCTTCCAGGATGGTTTAATTGACTACCCAATTTTAGCTGTAGCTGCTGATGGTGAGCAAACCCGGTCAATTCAGATGAAATTTAATCGTGAGACACCATCTCGGAATACTAACACCAAAGAAGAAGCTGTCTTAGAATGGTTCTCTTAAGTTTTGGCTCTGAGATTGACTCCAAACTGAAATTTTAAATTATTCCCCGCTATAGTAATTCTGTAGCGGTTTTTTTATATTATTATGTCTACAAAAAAATTATTTTTGTTATTTATCTTGATAATCAGTGCAAGCTTATTATCAGGTTGCCAAAAGATTGAAGCAAATTTAGTCCCAAAAGCGTCTAAAAGTTGCCCTGGCAAAGATGCCAACTTCAGTATTGATTTTTTTAGAACCAATAATCAAGGAAAAAAAAATCCCAAAGGTATTAACAATGTGATTATTTTTAATCCCAAATCACCAGAATTAGATTTTAAAGTTAATGTTGGTCTATCTCATAAACTCTACGCCCAAGATAGTAGAGGTAAACTACGTAAAGAATATATAGCAAAACAGTTTCATGAACTAATCGCTGATGAAAATGCCAAGTTAAACGGACAGCTACCCATTGCTGCAATTAATGCCGACTATATAGATACTGATGATAAACCACAAGGCTTAAATATTTCTCGTGGCGTAGAGTATTCAGGAGCATTTAAAAATAAACGTTCTTCTTTTGGAATATCAGGAGGTATACCCCAGCAGCGACAGGCTACTATTCAAGCTGGCAGAAGAAAAAATGATATTCTCAATTACAATTTAGTGGGCGGTAATGGCAGATTTTATCGTCAGGGTAAGTTTAAAGATATTTGTCAAGATTTGGGAGAATTTGCTTGTAGAAATGCAACTAATCGCTCTCTGGCAGCTATCACTAATCAAGGCTATGTAATCTTATTAGTTAATGACTTGAAAGCTAATTCAGATATTGAATTATCTCAACTTAATCGAGAGTTACTGCCAGATATGTTTGATAATGTCTTGGAAGGTATTGCTAGCAATAACTGTTTAGGTAAGATTCAAGAAGGGATTTTATTTGATGGAGGTAAGTCTCCAGGATTGTATTACAACCAGAAAACTTATGTAGAAAACCTTGGGCCGATTGGTTCAGTTTTTTTGATTTACAAAAAATAAAAATAGTTATAATTCCCACGGTTATTGCACCCCTCCCCGATGCTTTGGTGGGAAGGGGTGATTCGGGTTTAATAAGTCATTAAGCGAATCTGATATAATTACCCAGACTTGATATTATTGATTGTTTACAAATGACCAAGAACTAATGACTAATTCACGAGTTAATGCTTATTTACAACTTTGTGATTCATCTTGAATTTTAGTTTTTTGATGAGAAAAGCGAATTCCTACAAAGACATCGTAAATAAACTCTAAAAATTCTTTCTTTTGTAGTAATCCTGAAGTTTGATAACAGCCCTTTTCATCTAATAAAGGCTTCATTAGATAATATGTAGACTGATATTTGTACCAAGGAATACAAGTCCATAAATGATGAATTAAATGGTAGTTCTGACCTAAAATCAGGATGTTAAGAATTGGGCTAGGGTATACACGAGCATTTTTCCAGCGATCGCGTTCAACAAAAGGACGATGGGGCAAATAATCAAAAAACAAACCCAGTATTAATCCCACTATACCAGAAGGTACAACCCAAAAATTGAGAACGTACATTAAAAAATGATATTGAACCGAGATATAAACAATTGCAACAACAATTAAGCGGCTAATTAACCATTCCCATAGCTCATATTTGCGCCACAGTCGCCGTCGAAAGAAAAACACCTCGTGGGACAAGAATCGAAATGCAATCAGCCACAGCGGGCCACCTGTAGAAACAAAATGATCTGGGTCATCTTTGGGATGGTTGACATGAGCATGATGCTGCAAATGTACTCGTGTAAACACTGGGAAAACGAACCCTAGCATCAGGGCGCTACCATGCCCTAGCATGGCATTAATTACTCGATTGCGGTGAGCAGATTGGTGACAAGCATCATGAATTACTGTTCCAGCACAATGCAAGGCAATAGTATTAAAACCAAAACACAGCCAGTCTGGCCATTGCCAAAGCCAGTAACCACAATGAGATGACACCAGTACTGTCACGGATGCAAAAAACAGTAGTAGTGTAGGATTGAAATCACCAGGAGGCGCTAACAATTCCTTCGGTGGGGCTTTCAGCAGTTTTTGTGCTTCTGAAGTTACCGTTCTTACTTCTGTATCTACTACGTCTTTAAAGATGACTTCCAAGTTGTTGCCATTTAGCTTTTTATAGTCATCAACGGCTGGGTCAATGATGATTAGGCTTTTGTCCGGGATGTCAAAAAAATTAGGATCTACAGAGGTCATAATTTTCCTGGTCGTGATTCTTTGATAAAATGGGCTTGAAATCCCAAACTCAGCCAGCACAGAATAGATTTCTTGCCTCGATTAGAAAGATGAAAAGATTGAAAATTTAGCCAATACTCTTCTCTATTCAAATTAGGTATGGACTGTAAGAGATAGGGAATAGAAAAAATTTGGAATTCCTTGCTAAACTACATACATAAACAAAATATTTGATTTTTCATTTCGAGAGTGAGTCCTGTTACTCATAATGCCAGCGACAACGGCATACATAGATTTTGGTTTGATATCGACATTTATCGATTTGCCCAGGCAATGTTTTTTCCGATGTGCTGAAATTGTGCTTTGTTATTGCTTTTGTAAAAAACAATTTTCAACAATATAAAGAATACAGTTATTTGAACGATCGACGCAAGAGTTTTGTCGGAATTTGACGTATAATAAAATTTTAGACACAGATATCATACTTTTAACAAAATGCATATTTTATTTGCTTAAATAAAAGATCATCTTTTTCCTAAGCGATGCAATAAGTATATATACTTGCGATCGCTTGCCCGCTTTTGATTGCGTGCAGTTGCTGTCTTCTTCTTTTAACCAAAATTCCATTACGAGAACGTACTGGTAGCCAGAATAGGGAAAATTTAGCGCGAACCATAACACTTACAGCAGAATTCAAAATGGGCTACGCCCCGCTGCGCTAACAGCAGTAAAACACTTTTTATATCTGGGTAACAGACGAATCGTTGTGTACTTCACTTTCCTTGAAATCTGCTCTATTTGTGGAGCATACCACTTCCTAATCTGATTGTGAATTCGACACTACCTAAAATATTAAATTTTTATACTTAACAATAAAGGTTTTGCTATGCGTCAATTATTACTAGTTTTATCCAGTATACTAACTCTCAGCAGTTTAAATACCTCCGCCATGACAATAGCAGGCACAACGCCTGATTTATCTGAGATGCGCTTAGTTCAAAAGCTTAACTGCAATAATCCTCAAACTCAAGCAGCAATTAATGAATGTACGAAGTTATCTTATCAGAATGCAGATAAAAAACTGAATCAAGTTTATCAACAATTGATATCTACATTAGAAAAGTCTAGAAAACAGAAATTGATTGCTGCACAGCTAGCATGGAGCAAATTTCGAGATACCAATTGTGAGTTTGAGAGAAGCAAATATGAGGGCGGAAGTATTGCTTCTAGCATTTATTTTGGTTGTTTGGAAAATACTACAAAACTGCGTACCCAACAATTACAAGAATATCTCAAACCCGACTCTTAAGCTGTGCAAAAGGTCTATTGAGTCAGAAACTCAATGAATGCATTCCCATGCTCTGCATGGGAACGAGGAAAGTCTTCGGTTTTTAGGACTATTGGTATTAACTACTAGTTGTTATCAATAATCTGAGATTGGTAACGAGACTAATTATCTTTTTCTGAGATTAACGCAAACCTAAAATTTCGGAAATCGCCGCTACAATATCCAAATAAAAGTTGCCTTTGACTGCTCGAAATAATTCAAATTTAGAGTCAGGGGCACCAAAAAATGGTCTGAGAAACCATCCTAACTGCATACCAACAAAGGCATAAAGCAATAACCAGGATCTTAAAATAGTGGTGCGGGTTTTTTTGCCAACTTCATCTTGTTGAGAAAGTAATTGCATTCCCTCATAAAGGAATTTCACGCCAAATATGCCTGTAATAGCAAAAATAAATACATTCAGCAGTTTAAAAAATTGATAAGAATCAGGTGTAGTAATCAGAAAAAATAGCGTAACTGGTGCCAAGCTAAATAAAAGTACGCTAATCACTGATACAGATGTGAGTAATACAACGAAATGCTGTAAAATACTGCTCCGAGAACCAAACAAAATATTAAAAAAGAACAAAGTCGGAAAACAAATAATCAGTGTGATTAAATAGAATACCGGAAGCTTAATAGCACCCGATAATGCCTGTCCCCAACTGTGGGATGCACCGATAATTGCTCCATAAAGGGCAAAGAAAATGGAACTAGATACGAATAGAGAAGTGATTTTATTTTGTAATCGCACTCCCTGACGAATTTCTTCTAAGAATGACTGGCGATCGCGCAGTAAATTAACCAAGACAGCAAATTGTTGAATTCCGCGATTTTGCTTCTTTAGCATATTTTTATATGTTGTATATTTTAGGGAATTACTAATGACTAATTAACGAATTCCCAAGAGATAGCTAATAGATTTAATGACGCTTAAATAGAAATTACCTTCTCTTTCACGGAATAGTTCAAAGACAGAACCAGGTGTGCCAAAAAACGGTCTGAGAGTCCATCCTAACTGACTGCCGACGAAAGCATAAAGAAATAGCCAAAATTGTAAAATTTTCTGGCGTGTCTTGCTGCCTTCATTATCTTGTTCTAAAACTAAACTCGTGGCTTGATATAAAGACGAAACACCAATAAATCCAGTTATGGCAAAGATAAAGACATTTAACAAAATTAGAAATTGGTAATTATTGGTGGTAATTAAGAAAAAGAGTGTGATTGGAGCAAAGCTAAATAAAAGTACGCTGGTGACTGAAACCGCAGTTAAAACTAATGCTAAATGCTGGGCAAAAGTCCGCTTGGAACCAAAAATGATGTTAGCAAAGAACAACGTCGGGATACAAATCAAAAGTGTGATTAAATAAAGGGCTGGGAGTTTAATGGCGGAAGATATAGCTTGCATCCAGCTATGGTATGCACCAATGATTCCGCCATAAGCAGCGATAAATAAGGAACTGCAAACTAGCAAAGAAATTATTTTATTTGGTAATCTCGTACCTTGACGAACTTCTTCTAGAAATCCTTGGCGATCGCGCAGGAATCCAATCAGCACTGCAAAGTATTTGATTCCTGAAGATTTCCGTTCAATCATATTATCCTCACACCGATAAAATTCTAAGTTTAATCTGAGTAATCACCGCCAGAACCATACTTCCAAGCATCAATCAAACGATGCCAATAATATTGTTGTTCGTTCGGTTGATTCTTAATCCATGTTTCTAGCATTGGACTTAGGGAAAGCAAAGCAGTGTACACACCTAAATTACTGTAATGTAACATCCAATCTAACAAACTTGCCAAACCTACTTGCGGAATTATCTTGGCAACTATTCGAGGATGATATAAACCAGTTTTTAACAGTGTTTGCGTTAGTGCCGAAAACTGCACTATATCTTGTAAAAATGGTTTTAGCACTGGTGTACCCAACTGTTGCATTTCTTGAAATACTGCTGAGAGTAATTGGTTAATTTGATCTGGGGCAATTTTCTGATTTACACCAACACTCATCGCCCTTTGAAACAACCAGGTAACAGTCAAACTTGGCTGATAGGGTTGCAGCAGTGTTAACCCTTTTGCAGATAATTGTTCTGTTTCTAGCGCTTCGTCAATGCCATAAGTTAAACGCTTCAGGTGACGCACCATTGCCCCAAAACCACCAAAACTCAAGGGAGATTGACTACCACTGCTATCTCCGGCTGGTAGAATGCGATTCCAAGGGGTTTTTAGCGGACTTTGGCGATAGGTGGGAAAGAAACCAAATAGTGCCCGCTGAAATTTCAGCTTGCTCAATTCCACTCCCTGATATTCTGGTAAAAGACGCAGATATTCCTCAAATAGAGCTTCTAAACTCAAACGTTGGGGATTTGCATCCATGTAAGTAAACAAGTAAGTTGTTCTGCCATCCCTGGCTGGGAACGCTTCCCAGAAGTATTGGCATTGATTTTGCAACTCAGTAAATGATAATAACAAGTCGCCTGAGTTATTTTCTGGAAAACCTTGAGCGCAACTTCCCACCACCAAGCATAAAGCATCTGGTTTTTTGCCTTGGCGTGCTTGTTGGGTGATGGGTGAAAAATGTCCCATCGCGTCGATTAATAACCGAGTTTTGAATTGGTTATTTACCATCACCCCATCGGGATGAACCACTGCTTCGCTAAAAGGTGTATTCTCTAACAACTTTCCACCAGCAGCGAGAAATCGGGTTTTTAAGGTAGCTAGTAGATAAACTGGATCTACGCCGATATTCAAGACATCCTCTACCCAAACTTCTGTACCGCCAGCAAAACTAACTCGCGCTGGGTTATATTGAGTGGCGATCGCACTCTCTAATTCTTCCTCAGTTAGCAAGTTCAATTCCACAAATACATCTAATTCTTTGCGAGAAATATTCCATTCTTGTTCCCTCCCCCGCAAAATTCCCCGTTCCAACAACGCCACCCGCAATCCCTTCAACACCAAGGCGCAACCAATTAAAATGCCCAAAGTGCCACCGCAGATTAGCACATCGAAATCTACAACGCCTAAAGGCTGTTGACTTTCTCTAACTAACGTTGGGACAGGTGCGGAGTTTTCTCTCAGAGATGTGAGGATGCGATCGCCTTGACGCAATCCTCCTAAAACATCGCCGGATAATTGGGAAAGAATTTCTTCAGTTAAAGACATTTTGGAAAAACTTAACTCTACATTCCAAAACTACCTGAGAATGAAGAAAGTAGATACGATCGTGGCCAGGTAAATCGTAATTGGAACAGGACTTATGCAAGAGAGATCCCCCCTAACCCCCCTTAAAAAGGGGGGAACCGAAATCAAAGTCCCCCTTTTTAAGGGGGATTTAGGGGGATCTAAAACGTTTTGCTACCGACCAAAGAACTTTTAAAACATCCTCTTAAGGATTTTTTATTTAAAAGACCTCACGTTAAATTATCCCAAACCGAATAGTTTAGAAATCGTAGGCAATAATTTATTAGCCGCTTCCACCACAGAGGCAACAACAGGTAAGCCTGTAAATATCCCTTTCAACATGGTGATTGCAGTTTTTGCCGTCTTCTGCTTGGTTGATTCTTGAGGATTTTTACCCGCTTCTGCCAAAGCCTTCACCTGTTCTAGCGCTTCGGCTTTGTCTTCTTCTGGCAAATATGTAGATTGTATGATTGCATCTTGCAACTGCGACAATAATTCTTTGATTCCTGGTTTCTCGGCATCTGGTGCATCAGGTAACTCATTGAGGGCAATACTCACGTTACCGCTAATGGTTCCTAGATTAGCAATAGAATTATTGCCAGCGATACCGCTAACATTACTGCTACCTTGAATACTGATGCCGCTGATATCTGACATATTTGTATCTCCTTGAGTATAAAATTTTGGCTGCTTGAGAGCAGTATCTACCATATTTTCTAAACTAATAATGCGCTTATCTTTTTCTACCAGCAATAATTGCTGACTCTGCGATAAAGCTTTGAGTTGATTATAATCATCAAAATATTCTGCACTCAGTAGAGATTTATCGCTAACTACTGCGGTTTTGGCTCTGAGCAAGATTTTATCATCGCCGCGTTTCTCCATTGCCACGATTTCTAACTCGGCTTCGGGATGGTTTTCGGCAAGGTTTTTGAAGGCAATGGCAACAGCGCGGGGGTCAATGCCTTGATTATGATAAAGGTCGAGAGTGTCAAAAATTGGCTTAATAAAGTCGGCAAAATCGCCGTCTGCAAATACCTCTTGTTTATTATCAGGTTTGCGGAGCGGGTCGGGGTCTTCTTTGGTGGGTAAGCGCATGAAGACATATTCACACCTCACCCCATGCAATTTAGTTGTATTTGTAATGCCCCAATCTTCAATGTATGCTCCTGTGAGAGTTGCACCTGTTAAATCTGTGCCGTCTAGTTGGGTTTGCTTTAGCTTTGCTCTTGACAAATCAGTATCTTGCAAATTAGCTTCACTGAGATCAGCTCCTATAAAGCTAGCATCAGCTAAGTTTGCACCACACAAATTTACACCTCGTAGCGATAGATTATCAAAATTTTTGTCTTGTCCTTCTCTTGTAACTACCAATTGTCGCACTAGTGATTTATCTAAATAAGTCTTCCAAACACTTGCAAAATCTAGCTTTTGGGCTTGGAACCAGCAAGTGCGAGTCAGATTAGCATTTGTAAAATTTGTGCTTTTGAGTATCGCTTGAGTAAAATTAGCATCTGTTAAATTAGCGCTACGAAAACTGGTGCCATCACCACCACATGCAATACCAATCATCCTAATGTAGATATACTTTTCATCTTCAGCTAAAGTTCGCAGGCTCATATAAAGTGATAATCCAACTGTTACCACCGTCGCAATTGCTGCCCCATATCCAACTAACGCTCCTGCCTTGGCATACACTATTACAATTGCAGTCATGGCAGCCATTACAGCCGATGTTACAGCTGCTGCCATAGCCGCCCTGCCCTCAACCGCCGCGACCACCACCACTACGGTTACAATTACAGATGCTGCCAAAGATGTTGACATAGCTCCCATCCCAACTAAAGCTGCCCCCAAAGCTATAACTATTAGAGCTGCTAATACACTTTGGCGTATGGTAAGAAGAAAAATAAAAAATACTGCCAATATTACGATCACGGCTAAACCAGCAGGGTCTTTTCTACTAATAAGCAGGGATATCGTACTAGCCCCAAAGTATGGAAAGAAGAACCCTGATATTGTCGATACAAGTAATGAAGTTAATACCAAAACAATTATTGAATGCAATTGCAATCCGGCTTTGGCATGGCTGAAGTTTGCACCTCTCAAATTAGCGTTAATGAAGTTTGTACCTCGGATGTCGGTATAGCTAAAGTTTGCACCCGCAAGGTCTTGTCTACCTTTGAAGTTGCGTCCTCGGAGATTTTGACCGGAGAAGTCTAAAGCCATGTTCCACTTTACAGAGGTGAGCAAATTTTACTACACGCTCATCCCTGTAAATTCAGGAATGGTTAAATATATTTGTTAGTTGAGCTTCAAAGGTGCAACTTCGAGGATAAAAGCCGCAACATCGAGCCTCAGAAGGTCAATGTTGAGCTTCAGAAGGTCAACATCGAGCCTCAAAAGGTCAACGTCGAGCTTCAAAAGGTCAACATCGAGCCTCAAAAGGTCAACGTCGAGCTTCAGAAGGTCAACGTCGAGCTTCAGAAGGTCAACGTCGAACCTCAGAAGGTCAACGTCGAACCTCAGAAGGTCAACGTCGAGCTTCAAAGGCTCATTTATTGCCCTTTTATATTCAAACGCGATGTGCAACTTAATATTCTGACCTCTCTCCAAACCTCTCTCCTAAAAGGAGAGAGGCTTTGATTTTTGCTCCCCTTCCCTTGTAGGGAAGGGGTTGGGGGTTAGGTTTGTGTTTAAGTTAGGAACGAAGCCCAACAGGTTGCAGGGTAGGTTGGGTAACGCATTGCCCCAACCTACAAATATTCTTAACCCAAGCGTATTGGAACTACAGCACAAGCCTCAATAAACCGTAAATAGCGAGTCAAGTTTTCCAAAGAACGGGCAGAATTTTCCCCTCCAAACAGCAGTTCAGCAACAACAGGTAATGGTAGGACGATATTTGGCAAGACTATCACTCTTGCAACTGCGTAGCTTGCCGCTGTAGGCATCGCATCACCGTTGAGATAGCGGCGTTAACAATGTTAGCGTCCTCTATGCCGCCTGCAAATTGGTAGTAATTGAGAGTTCACTTCCGTCCTGCCAAGACTTGTTCGGCACTCAAATCCAACTGTGGAAAAGTAAAAGAGATAATGCGTTCTTGTCCTCGGAATACAACAGCATCATAGAACCCTTCTACTAGGGTGCATATTGTTACTATCTCTTGAATCGGGTCAACAATCCAATATTCGGGAATTTCCAGAACAGCATACTCAGAACGTTTGCTGCGATAGTCTGTGGTTTGTGTAGATTCGCTGACGACTTCTACCACTAATATGGGGGGAGTTTCGTTGAGTTCGATAACAGCTTCTCGATTAGAAAGTGCTTCCCACTGCTGTGTTGGTAATACTACTACATCTGGAATTCGTGAGGTGTCCCAGCGTCCTTTGCGTGGCGAACGCACTCCCACAGAAAACTTTTGTGCTGTCCAATTCTGGCCAATTTTGGCACTTTCATCATCAAAGCTTCGTTCTAAAAACTTAGAGATGCTACCGTGCTTGCCAGTGCCAAGGCTCATGGGAATTAATTCTCCATCTACCAATTCATATTGGGTATCCGTGCCATCGTCATACTTAAGATACTCTGCAAAAGTAAATTTTTTTGTGGTTGCAGTCATAGCGATACCTACGGTGGGCTGCGCCTACGCAATTCTCATCGATGGCTCAATACAGTTATTCTACTTGCATTATAGGAAATACTGATAGAACGCTCGAAAATAATTGCCATTCTTACAGGTGCGATTTCGGTTATTTTAGCGATCGCCAACTCTAGGGCGATATCTGACGACAAGCTGCCCTTAGCATATAAAGGAGGGAGTAAATCGACGGTAAAAAACATTAGGTATAGAAATAACTATGGAATCAAAGCAAGATGACATTACTATTCTTCAGGAAGCTGAGAAGCGTTTACGGCGACTGTCTCCAGAAAGGCTGCGGGTAGTGAGTAATTTTCTGGCCGATCTAGAAGAAAGAGAAGAAAATGAGGCGACAACGGAACTTTTGAATGTTCCTGGTTTTGAGCAAGCTTTGCGTGAAGCTATGCAGGAAGCTGACGCTGGGGAAGTGGTGTCATTTGACAGTATTCGTCGTCATGTATGAACTGGTACTGACTCGCAAAGCACAGAAGTTTTATCAAGAAGTAGATGCATCACTAGCCCAACGACTAAACCGTTGTTTTGACCAACTACGAGAGAATGCTTATGAACATCCAAACATTAAGCGGCTCAAAGGTGATTTTGCAGGTCTTTTTCGCTATCGAGTTGGTGTCTGGCGAGTTGTTTATAAAGTGGATGAAGAACAGCAACTAATTACTATTTTACTAGTAGCCCATCGGAGCGATGTATATCGGTAAGTGTGTGGTGTGTGTCTCAAGTATTAATGTGGATATAGACACTGCACAATAACTTGCATTACAGGAAATAGTGATGGAACGTTCAAAAATAATTGCCATTCTTACAGGTGCGATTTCGATCATTTTAGCGATCGCCTACCTGATCCTAGTCCAACTCCTGGACTACCGAGACATGAAACCCGCCCCCATTAGTCAAGTTGTCTCGCCACCTGCCATTACTATCTCTCACTGGCAGGTTGACAAAATCACGCAAATATAAATTACATTTAGTCGATTTGTAGAGACGCGATTGATTGCGTCTCTTGTTATTTAGATCGATTGATAAAACTAATGATAACTATTGATTCATCTCTAACTTAATGCATAGATAAAAATTAATAGGTACGATTCATTGCTTAAATAGTTTATTACATAAGAAATAATTAGAGTTATTATCTCAAATTTATTTAGTTAACTAATTCCATTTGGACAGATATAACGGTAAGCTGTTTCTAAGAAAATTAAATAAAGATGAAATTGCATTATCTGCAATAACTAGGTCACTGGGATCAACGCGAGTTGATTTAAAACCGATAATTTTTAATGACAATAATAGAGGTGAGTTGATGGCTCAGTTTCTACTTGAGACTGTTTGGCTAGTTCCGTGCTATGCCTTAATAGGTGGCTTGTTAGCCGTGCCTTGGTCGCCGGGGATCATTCGGAAAACGGGGCCAAGACCGGCGGGTTATGTAAACTTGGTGATGACATTTTTGGCGTTTGTGCATTGTGCGATCGCCCTACAAGCAACTTGGAATTATCCAGCCCAAGAAGTATTTATTCCGTGGTTATCTACGGCTGGTTTAGACCTGACTGTTGCTTTGGATATATCCTCGGTGAGTGTCGGCGCTTTAGTTGTGATTACTGGCTTGAATTTGCTGGCGCAGATTTATGCGATCGGCTACATGGAAATGGATTGGGGTTGGGGACGCTTCTATTCTTTGTTGGGATTATTTGAAGCGGGATTATGTGCCCTTGCTTTGTGTAATAACTTGTTTTTCAGCTATGTAATTTTGGAAGTCCTGACGCTGGGAACCTACCTACTAGTTGGGTTATGGTTTAGTCAGCCGTTGGTAGTTTCAGGTGCAAGAGATGCTTTCTTAACCAAGCGGGTGGGAGACTTATTCTTGCTGATGGGCGTGTTGGCATTATGGCCTTTAGCTGGAACTTGGAATTATCCAGAATTAGCTGAATGGGCGGCTACTGCTAACGTCAACCCGACAACTATGGCACTGGTAAGTTTAGCTTTAATTGCTGGGCCGATGGGTAAATGTGCCCAATTTCCCTTGCATCTCTGGCTAGATGAAGCGATGGAAGGTCCTGTTCCCAGTACGATTTTGCGGAACTCGGTAGTAGTAGCTAGTGGTGCATGGGTGCTGATTAAATTGCAACCTGTGTTAACCATCTCGCCCATAGCTTCCTCGGCGATGGTGGCGATTGGTGCGGTGACAGCCGTGGGTGCTTCTTTAATTGCGATCGCTCAAATCGATCTTAAACGCTGCCAATCCTATTCTGTCAGCGCATACATGGGTTTAGTATTCATCGCCGTGGGAGTGCAACAAGACGAAGCAGCACTATTGTTAGTCCTTACTCATGCCATATCTGCAGCACTATTGGTAATGAGTACCGGCGGAATTATCTGGAATAGCATCACCCAAGACGTAACCCAACTTGGTGGACTGTGGAAACGCCGCCCAATTTCTGGAATCGCCTTTATCGTTGGAAGTTTGGGGTTAATTGGTTTTCCACCCCTGGGTAGCTTTTCGGCGATGCTGGAATTAGCAGATGGGTTATGGAAAACCCAACCTTGGTTAGTGGGAGTATTGATAGCGGTAAATGCTTTGACAGCCGTCAGTTTAACGAGAGAATTCGCTTTAATTTTTGGTGGTAAACCGACACAAATGAGTCAGCGATCGCCTGAAGCCCACTGGCCGATGATTCTGCCAACAATGATTTTACTTGGTGTCAGTCTACATCTTTCTTTAGTGTTGCAAAGCTTATCACTTTTACCAGATTGGACAAACCTCAATAAAGATGTCGCACTACTTTTAATGTGGTCGAGTATTTTCGGGTGCGGTATCACTGGTGTGATTTATTTGAGCAATATTCCGAAACCGATTCGTTTGCCTTGGAAAGGTTTGCAAGACTTAATAGCATACGATTTTTACACCCCCAAACTCTATCGGATGACGATAATTTTTGGAGTTGCTAAAATTTCCCAACTTGCCGATATGATTGACCGCTTTGTGGTTGATGGTATCGTTAATTTCGTTGGTTTATTTTCCTTATTAGGTGGCGAAGGTCTTAAATACAGCACCTCTGGACAAACCCAGTTTTATGCATTCACTGTTCTTCTAGGAGTGAGTTTTTTAGGAATGTGGGTAACTTGGCCATTTTGGGGAGTGCAATTTTTAAATTTTGTTTTTCAAATCTCGACACTTAGGTAGCAGTAGCTATCCGACTAAAAGTTAACAGTTTAATATTGTGAGGATAATTCCATGAGCATACGACATCCGCAGAGAAATCTTTCCAGAAGAAGTTTATTCAAGTTTGGTGCAGGTGCGATCGGTACAGGTGTATTGACAGCCGGACTTGGTTCAAACCTACTTGCAGCCGAAAAAAAACCAGTAGAAGAAGATATTACGCCCGATAAAGCACTGCAAGAGTTATTAGATGGGAATGAAAGGTTTGCCAAAAGAAAACGTCGTAATCCTGACCAAAGCTATTCACGTTTAGTTGAAGTTGCCAAAGGTCAAAAGCCCTTTGCTTCTATTTTAGGTTGTGCAGATTCACGAGTCCCTTCAGAAATTGTTTTTGACCAAGGGCTTGGAGATTTATTTGTCTGCCGGATAGCTGGTAATATTGCCACAACACAGCAAATTGGGAGCTTAGAATTTGGCAGCTTAATATTAGGTTCCAAAGTCATCATGGTAGTAGGGCATGAAAGATGTGGGGCGGTACAAGCGGCGATTAAAGGCGATCCAGTACCTGGACAAATTGGAAGTTTGCTTGAAGCAATTAAACCAAGTGTAGAAAGCTCAAAAGATAAATCAGGAGATAAGGTAGAAAATGCTTGTAAAGCAAATATTTTGGCGCAAATTAAAAAATTGCAATCATCATCAGTTTTATCAGAGTTAATCAAAGCAGAAAAGCTGAAAATAGTTGGTGGTTATTACGATTTAGATACTGGAGAAATTAGTATAGTTGATTAGCTTTTTTGTCCTTTGTCATTAGTCATTAGTCATTGGCTAAGAGTAAGTCATAAAGGACAAAAGACAAAGGACGAAGACGTAGGTTGGGTTGAGGAACGAAACCCAACATTATCGAGACTTTGTTGGGTTACGCTATCGCTCAACCCAACCTACTATTCTCTTAACCCAAGGGTATTGAGTTATAAAGGACAAAGGACAAAACTCCCATGTTAAGTGTTTTGATTTGGCTGCCAATTTTAACCGCTGCTTTCATAGCAATCTTACCTGTAAGTATCCCTAATCATCGCATTCGTTTAACAGCGTTAATTTTTTCTGGAATAGTTCTATTCTGGAACCTTTTTATCCTGCTAAAATTTGACATCAGCAATCCAGGGATGCAATTTCAAGAGTATTTGCCTTGGAATGAAACCCTTGGTTTGAGTTATCAACTAGGTGTTGACGGGCTTTCTATATTGATGTTGGTGTTAAATAGCCTGCTCACCTGGATTGCTATTTACAGCAGTAGTAAAGAAACTGAACGCCCCCGGCTGTTCTACTCGATGGTTTTATTAGTTAGTGGAGGAGTTGCAGGTGCTTTTTTAGCGGAAAATTTGCTGCTATTTTTCCTATTCTATGAACTAGAATTAATCCCCTTCTACTTACTAATTTCAATTTGGGGAGGGGCAAAACGAGGTTATGCTGGGATTAAATTCTTGATTTATACTGCTGTTTCAGGAGCATTAATTCTGGCGACATTCTTGGGTATGGTGTGGCTGAGTGGTTCTACCAATTTTGCTTTTGATGCAGTCTCTACAGAAAATCTATCAACAGCAAAGCAAATCCTTTTACTAGCAGGAATAGTGTTAGGCTTTGGGATTAAAATTCCCTTAGTTCCCTTCCATACTTGGCTACCCGATGCTTATGTTGAGGCTTCAGCACCAATTGCCATTCTTCTCGGTGGCGTGTTAGCAAAGCTAGGAACTTATGGACTGCTACGATTTGGGTTGGGTATGTTTCCCCATGCTTGGAGTATTATTGCACCGACTTTGGCAATTTGGGGAGCAGTCAGCGCCATCTATGGGGCAGTAATTGCGATCGCTCAAAAAGATATCAAGCGCATGGTAGCATACAGTTCCGTTGGCCACATGGGCTATATCTTGCTGGCTGGTGCTGCGAGTACTCCCTTAGCACTCGTGGGTGCAGTCGCCCAAATGTTCAGTCACGGCATTATTTTAGCCATTCTCTTCCACTTGGTAGGAGTTGTAGAAGCCAAAGTTGGTACACGCGAGTTAGATAAACTCAATGGTTTAATGAGTCCCATACGCGGTTTACCTCTAATTAGCGCTTTACTAGTTTTAAGCGGTATGGCTAGCGCAGGTATTCCCGGTTTAACAGGATTCATCGCGGAATTTATCGTCTTTCAAGGCAGTTTCTCTATCTTTCCCCTCTCGACAATTTTGTGTGTAGTCGCTAGTGGATTAACCGCAGTTTATTTTGTTATCCTCCTCAACCGCACTTGTTTTGGCAGACTGGAAAACTTCGCCTATTATCCCAAAGTCCTTTGGTCTGAAAAAATCCCAGCTTTAATCTTGGCAGCTTTTATCATCTTTTTGGGAGTACAACCCACTTGGTTAGTCCGTTGGAGTGAATCCACAACTACAACAATGGTGGCTGCAATTCCCTCATTAGAAAAAACTGTTATCTCTGAAGTGGTAAATAATTAAGAGTTTTTAAACGCAGAGGAACGCAAAGTTTAACGCAAAGTAGCGCAGAGTTTTTGAATTCGATTCGCTAGAAGTTTACGCAATTGAGTAAATATCATTACCATGACTGCAATTAAAACAGCAATTAAATTACCTCCTTCTAATCACGAATTTGCTGACGTAATTCATCGTCTAGAAGCAGGCGGTGCAATGTTACCTGATACTCCAGAAAATTTGATGCAAATCATTGGTTTATATAAAGCTTATGCTGTGCCAATGGATTTTTACTGGCGTGACCTACTTTATATTGCCGAACGCGAATTTTTAAACCCGTTACCGTTCTTTAAATACTTCTTACCCAAAGAGTATTTAGAACTGCATAATCATTACGCTGGCGATGATGCAGATTTACGAATTTGGCGCGGCGAAGCTACTGCACATCCAGAACTTTTGGCATTTATTGAGAAGGGTGAAACTTTTAAAATGCCAAAGTTGTTGCATCACTTGTTCCACGATCGCATTAACATGGAATTTGCGGAAGCTTGTATGCGGGCGATGTTGTGGCATAGAGGGATGGGTGGACAATTTGACCCTTACCTAGATTCTGAAGAATACAAAGCCAATGCTGACAGGGCAATTAAAGCTTACTTCCAAGGGAACCCAGTAATGCTAGGACTTTACAAACTGTTCCCTGATATGTTTTTGGAACAGTGCCGCCAGATGTCATACTACGCTAATCTGGGCTTATTCTGGGAAGTCATGGCCCCAGTATTCTTTGAAATGTCCGACCGCTATGACGAAGGTAGCATTAGCAGTGTCCCAGAGGCGATGAGCTTCTTAGTTAATGGTATATTTGCGATCGCAGGTCGTCCCATTTACCATCACGTTTATATTCGTGGTGAATGCTACGAAATTGTGCCCAAATCTAAGGGTTTTATGTGGCTATACGAAGCTGCATTACCTTATGTAGAAGCAGTTTTCTACCGCACTGCACCCTTCCGAGGAACAAAATCTTATAATGCTCAAGCGCGTCAAGTACCGGAAGACCAGAAAGACTTTCACTATGGGATTCTTTACGCTGATGTATTTCCAGTAGGTACTGCTGGCATTCCTCCGACATTATTAATGCAAGATATGCTGCATTTTTTACCACCCTATCTTGTTGATTATTACAGCCAACATTGCCGGGGTGAAGAAGATATGTTGATTCAATTAGGAGTTAGTTTTCAACGCTCAATGTACTGTGTTACTTCTGCGGTAATTCAAGCCTTGCGAACTGCACTTTTATATCCATTAGATGACCAAAATCCCAAGCATTTACAAGCCAATCGAGATTTTTTTGAAATGCAGCTAAATCGCTTTACCCGTAATGACTACAATATTCGTGATGCTGCTCGTTTAGGAAGCATTCAAAATCAAGATTATCGATAATATCATATCATGTCCGCTTGATTACTTACTAAACCCGAAGAACCCCACTCCGCATTTGCTTTACTCAAATGCGGAGTGGGGTTCTTTTTTTTGATTTATGCAAGAGGTCTATTGTAGAGAGGGCGATTCATCACGTCTCTTACCTAGTACTTACGCAAAATATCTCTCAAACTCTGATTTCTCCGTGCCGCGCCAGTTGCTACAAGTCGGGGAACCCGCCCAACGCACTGGCTTCTCTGTGCCTCTGCGGTTCGTTATTCCGTAACTTGTGCGTAAGTCCTATTACCTTAACCGAACCGTATTGATTGTCAGCCAAAACAATGCCATTGCAACTCTAAAAGACTTGTGTGTATACCGTAGCTCTACAAAGAAAGAGGTTTTTTAGACAATAGTGAACAGTCAGATTAATAATAGCTGCCAGATTTCCGATGTTCTAAAGCCGTGACACCATCATTTTCCAACACTTCACCGCGATCGATGACGGCATAAATTAACCATCGATCGCCACATTCGAGCTGATTTTGCACTGTACATTCTAAATAGGCTAATGCCTCATTCAGAATCAAACAACCATTCAGAGCAGTTTTTGTGTCAAGATTTGCAAAGGGATTATCTCCTAAAGTGCTGTGACGAGAAAAATAGCGCCGCACATTTCTTCCTTCTTTAAGGATATTCAGCACAAATTTATCGCCAGGATGATGCATTAAATCTGCATTTTGCTCGTTAGCGATCGCAATCATAATTCCTGGCGGGTTAAAAGTTGCCTGCGATACCCAAGAAGTTAAAACCCCTTTGTGAGTTTCTTGATCACGAGTTGTCACAACACACAGAGAACCAACGATCCGCCCCACCGCTTGTTCGGTACGATCGACATGGGTTTCTGTGACAATCTGGCGGGAAGTCCGCAGTTTTTTGGTTTTCTTCAAGTTTTGGGCAAAAGAAGCACCAGCTTCTTGACATTGCTGGAGAATCTCAGGAGTTGGACTGAAACGCACCCGAATGGTTTCAAATCCTAGTTGATAATTAGCATCTTTGAGCTTGCTTTCGATTAAATCAATTGCCTCGCCACTCCAACCATAAGAACCAAACACCCCTGCTAACTTAGTTTTAGCTGCCACCGAGAGAACTATTCCTAAAGCAGTTTGAATTTGAGTCGGTGCATGGCCGCCTAAAGTGGGTGAGCCAATAATCAAGCCATCGCAGGTTTCTACAATGCGGTTAATCTCCGCAGAATCGGCTAGTTCGCAGTTGATTAATTGTACATTAACTCCATTTGGAATCAAACCTTGAGCGATCGCGTTCGCCATAATTGCTGTATTTCCATAAGCAGAAGCATAAAGCAAAGCGACACTTAACTCTTGAGATTTTTGCCCTTGACACCATTGACGGTAATCATAGGTAAAACGACTGAGGCTGTAACGGACAACCGGGCCGTGTGCTGGGGCGTAACATCTAGCTCCCAAAGCTGACAATTTATCTAAGGCTACTTCGACTTGTTTAGCTTGGGGCGCATGGAGACATTCAAAATAGTAACGACGTTCCGCATCTAATCCCTTCCAATCTTCATCAAACAAAGTATCTTCGCAAATATGAGCGCCAAAAAGTTTATCTGTATAGAGAATTTTTGTGGCGGTATCGTAGGTACAAAGTCCATCAGCCCAACGGGGAGTCGGTACGGTGATAAATGATAGAAGATGTCCTTGTCCTAAATCTAGAGTATCCTGCGATCGCATCGCTTGGATAGATGATTCAAATTCGGGAAAGGCAGTTTTTAGAGCATTGGCGGCGGGGCGAGAACAAATGAGAGTGGCTTGAGGAACCAGAGAGAGCAATACTTGCAAGGTTGCTCTGCGGTTCGGGTTGACATGACTGAGAACAATGTAATCGAGGTAGATAAAATCTAGATGTTGTGCTAGTTGCTCAAGGTAAATTTCGGTAAAAGATTCGCCGGGAGGGTCAATTAAAGCTTTTTTATCAGCTTGAATCAGATAAGAATTTGCTGTAGTTCCCCGTTGGCGGGAATACTCCACCTCAAATTTTAGTCTGTCCCAAGTCCGCGATCGTAGAATCAGAGTATTTTTACCAATTTCAGCAACTTGTACATCTCTGCTATGGTTGGACGTTAATGTGGCAGTAGACATAATAACCTCTCTTGATTGGGCATTGGGCATTGGGCACAAGAGGCAGAGGGGTAGTGAGCAGGGAGCAGAGGGGAAAGAAAGAGGTAATTTTTCTCTCCCTTGCCCCCTGCCCCCTGCTCCCCTGCTTCCCCTTAATGACCATTGGTTTGTGTTAATTCAGACTTGGCTAGATTTCTATAGCGTTTAGATGCTTCTTGTTCCGGGTCGATCCCTTCAAAGGTCGGGGGTAGCCAAACTCGGAGAAACAGTAGTATTCCCAGCACTAATAAAAAGGCACAAGTTGCTAAAACTTGAGTCCAATTAGTTTCTAAAACCCCTTTTACAATGACTTCTCGCAAAGCAGAAACAATGGAAACTTCAACAGCTACCCCAATCGATACTCGATGTTCCTGTAGGTAAATAATCAGCAGTCGGAATAACTCAACTAAGATAAGTAAAAAGAGAATATCGGCAGTAACAGCATGAAAATCTAGAGGCGGAAGTAAGGAGAGAAACATATCTCTCACCTGAAGCACCATGAAGCTAAATAAACCGATACACAAAGAAATTACAATTATATCTTGGATAAATTCCAAGGTTCGCACGACGCGCCCCCGATTTATTTCGTACATGGTAATTGGGGTATTTTCAGCAGATTTATACATAGTTTTTTGGGAGACGCGATGAATCGC
>NZ_JBALDJ010000062.1:0-63619 GCF_036917415.1 Nostoc sp.
TTGCCATCGGGGCTGAATGCCACGCTAAAGACAGAACTGCTATGCCCTTTGAGGGTTTTCAACTCTTGCCCGGCTAAATTCCACAATTTGACTGTGTTGTCATAACTGCCAGAGGCGATGGTTTTGCCATCGGGGCTGAATGCCACGCTAAAGACAGAACTGCTATGCCCTTTGAGGGTTTTCAACTCTTGCCCGGCTAAATTCCACAATTTGACTGTGTTGTCATAACTGCCAGAGGCGATGGTTTTGCCATCGGGGCTGAATGCCACGCTAAAGACAGAACTGCTATGCCCTTTGAGGGTTTTCAACTCTTGCCCGGCTAAATTCCACAATTTGACTGTGTTGTCAGAACTGCCAGAGGCGATGGTTTTGCCATCGGGGCTGAATGCCACGCTTCTGACATAACTGCTATGCCCTTCTAGTCGGTTATGTTCTTTGATACTGTAAAATGACTTTTGCAGGGTGGTAATTACCCGCATTCGAGTTTCTGGATCTACATCTTTGCCTAATTTCTTCACTTGTTGCCCGCTCTTCAAGCCCTCTATTAACGCCTCAATATTTAAATCGGAAGCTTGCATACTGTCTGCCGTTAAAGCTTGGGCAATAATATCGGCATTTTCTTTCTGTTTTTCTGCCTCATGGGTGCGGTCAAAAGCGTACCACGTCAATCCTGTCATTGCCAGGGAAAATACAGACAGAGTGGCAATTAAAGGTAAAGCAGGCCGGAGACGCTGCCAGAGATTTTCAGGAAAATGTTCCCGAATCCAGCGCTCATCAAATACCTGCCGATAAATGGGATTGCGGACAGCTAAAGCGTTTCCTTCTCGACGCACTGCACCAGACAACTTCAGGTGAGATTTGGCTAAAGACTGCTCCTCATCAACAATCTTCCGCTTACCACGGCGGATGTCGCGGTAAATAGACAACACCTCCTTCTCAAAACCATGAGGTGCGCGTTTAGTCAACATATCGCGGACAAACTGCAAGTTATTATCTTGCTCACTCATCACGCCAAAAAATGTGCTGCTAACTATTTTGTCTACATCTACAGACGCGATGAATCGCGTCTCTACAAATTCTCGACTCTCTGCTAATAAAGCACCACAGAGACGCTGGGTTAAATATGGGTGTCCGCCTGTCCACTTTAAAACCCAGCGTAATACCTGCTTGGCTTCATCGCTGGATAATCCCAATCCTTCAGCTAAAGGTAAAGCTTCCTCAAAGGTAAAATCAGTTAAATCTACACGTTGTCCAATATTAAATGGTGTGCGCTTGGCATCGCTGATTAAATCGCCAGGAGTTGCTACCCCCATTAAGACAAAAGAAAGCCGCCCAAATTCCGGATTAGTAGCACGGGCAACATAGAGATAACGAATTGCGATAAAAAAATCATCGGTAAAATCCAGGCTAAGGGTAGAGTCAATTTCATCCACAAAAATTACAACTTGCCCCTTAACCTCAGCCAGCAAAACTCTCTCAAAAAACTGTGTCAGCCGTTGCGATACTCCTAGATGCTCGTGTTCTTGCCACCAACTCACCACATCTGTATCAAACATCAGTTGGTCTTCTAGTTTGACCAAAAAGCCAAAATACCACTGTTCGGCTGTGACATTTGCCCCCAATTCCTGAAGGTCAACAATTACCGAGCGAATTCCTTTGTCCCTTAATTTTTCTGCCGTGCGTACCATCAGGCTAGACTTACCCATTTGGCGCGGCGTAAGAACATAGGCGAAAGTTGCTGACTCACACAGACTGAGCAATTCTTCATCGGCTTGACGAGGAATATAAATGCCACCGCCAGCCTGTACAGTTCCCCCAACAGTGTAAATGGTTGGATCAGCCACGAAGATGCTCCCGGAAATACTCGGTGTAAAGTTGACAACGAGGAAACACTACACGCCCTTCTCGGCGTACCAAACCTGCACCCCGCAAGCGGAAAAAGATGCGCTCATCTTCACAGGTATTCTGGCGAATTATTTGGAACATACCCTGAACCAACTCCTGTTTGTTATGCAGACGGAAAAGGTGGTTACGTAGATGATTGCCAAAGGGGCCATTATCTGCGATCGCATTGGCAAATAGTTCGGTAGGATAGAGGCGATCGCTAGCAACTGAGTAGAGTGCAAGGCGTACTAAATAAGGATGTCCACCTAGCAACGCGATTAATTGCTTTTCTTCGCTAGCGTTGAAGGGTGAACCATGACGGCGGTTTAAATCAGCAACCTGTGCTGCTGTAAAGTCCTCTAAATCAATAACTAGCCCAACATTAAAGGGAGATTGGTTAAGATTATCAATTAGCTGGTAGGGTTCAGTGGAAGTAACCAGCGCTAAATCCAGTTGCTTCCAGATGGGAGTAGTGGCGCGGCTATTGTGCCAGCTTCGCAGCATTCCAAAGAAATCAGAGCGAAAATCAGTATCAAAAACCCTTTCCACCTCATCCATCGCTAAGACAATGGGGTTGCCAAACTCTTTGAGCAAATAGCGCCCGACGTAGCGAGTGCAACGCTGACTATTGCCCAAAGGCATATTCCAATACTCATCAACTTTATCAGTCATTTCCAGTTCATCGGTTAACCAAGTACAGAACTGGCGAAAGAAAAGGTCAGCATTAGTTAAGGCGGCTTTGTCAAACAATTGGAAATCCAGCAAAGCAACCCGCTTTCCCGCATTCACAGCAGTATGAATTGTGCGGATTAACAGGGAACTTTTGCCCATTTGCCGGGGGCCTTTAATTGTAATTGTCACACCTTGCCGCTGAATAGTTTGCAAAGTAAGTGGATCAGATGAGCGTTCTACGTAAAAAGTAGATTGCGATTCCATTGTCCCTTCGGGCATTTCCAGGGAGACAGGTTGTGCTGAAGGAAACGGATGGGGTAGGAGTGACGGCTCACTTATTTGGAGTAAATCTGCTTTCGATTTTTCTTCACTGATAGCCAATGCACCGCCAGAGACAGCCTGCAACAACTCTGCAATCAGGCGCGGCGTATCTTCTGCATCTTTCCAGAACGCCCAGTTAATCCCATTTAAGTAAGCACTCAAGGGATACACAAACGGTTCTTGATACGCCAGACGCACCGGGAGAATTATCGGGCGTCCCGACTGGGATTTTGCTAAGTGGTGTGCTGTCTCTATCTCTGCCACCACCATCTCGCTGTTGGTTGACAAAGCCGAAAGGAAAGTAATCAGAAAATCAGCTTGGCGGATTTCTGCTTCAATACGTTCAGCCCAATGTGTGCCAACGGACATTGTTTGGTCGATAAAAACTTTGTGCTGTTGCGATAGCGCCTGGAAGACTTGCACCGCCACCGGTTCATCGGGGCTAGCATTACGCTTGTAGCTGATGAAGATGCGTTTAGCCTGTGAGTTTAACATTACTATTAACCTTGTCTTCCTTCAGCTTTTTGAGTGGAAAAGTTTGTCTAGTTGCGAGTCAATTTTGTACAGAAGTTGGGTAATTCTGTGCTTGGTCATCCAAGGGCAGTGTTTCCCTATTTCGAGGATTAGCTAAACGAATTAAGATGTTATTCACAGCGCAATCAATTAGTTACACTCTACTACAGTGCAGTTGCAGGCAATTACCGACAGCACAAAAAAATTGCTCACGGAGTTCAAACACTCATTAACGGAGTTCAAATACTCGTCAAGGGAGCTAAAAGACTCATTAACGGAGTTCAAGTCTTCGTTTACAATCTTCAAGTATTGGTGACACCCCCAAAAACAGGTAAGTTGTCAAGGGGTACAAAATATTTATTGTCATTAGACTTCTTGCATGAATCCTTGCCCTCACCCTAAATCCCTCTCCCAAGCTTGGGAGAGGGACTTTAAAATTGACTCCCCTTCTTCCAAAATTGGGAGAAGGGGTTGGGGGATGAGGGCAAGTTTTGCATTCGTGCAAGAGGTCTATTGTAAGCGGAGCGAAGCAATCCCAGTCTTCATGAGATTGCTTTGCTCCCAGGACTTACGCACTGGTAAGGGAAAATCAAACCGCAGAGGACGCAGAGGACACGGAGAAATAAGAGTTTCAGAGAGTTTTTGCGTAAGTCCTAGCCCCGTATCCTTCTCTACGTTCGCGGAGTATGTCGTAGACAGAGGCTGCAACAACGGGAACACTAAGGGCGAACGCAATGACAAATCAGCACTGCGTAAGTCCTGCCTACTTAAAACTAAAACAAAGCCTGTCTACGCAGGCTTTGTTTAGGTAGCCCCAAACTCAAGGTCTGTGGGCGCTTTCAGATTTTTTCAACAGATTGAATAACTAATTTCAATCAACGTCTCTAACTGTCTTCTTCACTGCGTTACCTGCATCTTCGGCTGTGCGCTTAACATTTTTACCAGCATCCTCAGCTCCACGCTGAACATTTGTCGTTACGTCTTCAGCAGCATTCTGGGTATTACCCTTGATATTTTCAATTCCTCGCTGAGTCCCCTTAACAACACCTTCGCGCAATTCATTAACTGAACTGCCGATATCATCACCCAGATTTTTCCCTCTTTGACCCAAGGGTGTACCTTCCTTAAAATTGCGGATATATTCCCCTGGACTGTTAACCCCTTTCTGGTCAATGTTCTTTTGAGCATTTTTTGCCAACGCATCAGCTCTGTCATTAGCTGCCTTTTCATCTGTTGCTCTGGGATCTACATCACTAAAGTTATTCATCCCACCAGTAGGAGAATTCAGAGGATAATCCTTTGTAGAATCATATCGCTCGATATTAGGTGCTTGAGCACCAGGTTGTGGTGGCTGTGTTGCTATTCCTGGAGCACCACAAGCTTGTGTCAGAAATAAGAATATTCCTGCTAAAAAAACAGTTAAAACTTTTAAGGGACGAATGTTTTTCAGCCAATTCATTGCTTTTTTCATAGTTCTCACTCCTTGCATTTTTGTGACTAAGTTAAACTTCAACCAAGATAGCATTTGGAATTAATTTTACATCCTAAACATTCAGACAAAATAAAACTTTTATCTATCTAAATGCTGCATTTGGTTGTAATTAAGGTCTTGCTTTAGCTTCATCTGGCTTGTTTTTCAAAAAGCCGGAAGCTTCTTCAACAGCCTCTTTTACAGTCTCAAGACGATCTTTAACCCGATCTCCTACATTTGATTCATTCTGAATCAAACCACCGGGTTCAGGTTGTCGGAAGTCTTTATCTGTGATGAGCGGCAGTTCTGCTTCTTTCTCGACTCGACCTGCTGGTGTCTCGCCACCAGGATAAAGTATCTCAGATTCTCTATTTGTAGCAATCAACAATTGCGAACTTGGTTGTAAGCTAGCTTGGTCGCGTCCCTGATTGGCTTTTGGGTTTGTTATTTTCGGATCGGTGGACATATTGTTGTTGGTATAATTGTCTCCACCATTCTTATAAGGATTGTTTGCTCCGCCAGCTTGTACAGCAGGATTTTGTGGATTTGCACCTTGAGCATTTGCTCCAGTACAAGCAGTGCTAACTATCAACATTAGTCCAGCTAAAAAGATAGTTAATATCTGGCGCAATCTTATTTTTTTCAAGAATACTCTCACCGCGTTCACGTAGTCCTCCTTACCAAAATATTAATAAGCTAATAGTTTGCTGAATTATTGGATTAGTCAGCAACTTATTGTGCTTGTGTTGCTTCCCTGACTTTTGATAACCTCTATTAAGGATATGAATAATAAAATTAACTGTACCTCTAGCGCAGGCCACATTTTTATTATTAATAATAAAATATTTTTATCTAACTGTAGAGAGATATAAAATAAAATAATATCGTATTTAAAAAAAAACTACATAAACCTGTTTAATACTTCAAAAGCTTTGGATAGGTAGCTGATGCACTGTAATAGTTGAGGCATTCAGCCCTTGTTGCTCTAACCGTTAAATTACTAAATTAATGAAGCAATTTTTACGCTGGATAATTTTGGGGGGAACGCTGTTTTTTTTAGGGAAAGCTCTGAAGGATAATTGGATTGAGGTAACTGCTATCCGCATTGATGATGTAGGATGGGCAATTATAGCGATCGCTACAGGGGTAACATTACTAGCTCATACTTGGGCAGGCTGGATCTGGACTTGGATTTTGCAAGAGTTAAATCAACCTGTATCATCTCCCCAATTCATCCAAGTTTACCTAAAAACGAACATAGCTAAGTATTTACCAGGTAATATCTGGCATCACTACGGGCGAATTGTCGCCGCCAAAAATGCCAATATTCCTACTGGTGCAGCCACCTTAAGCGTTTTGCTGGAACCGTTACTCATGCTAGCGGCTGCTTTAATCGTTATTGTCTTATGCAGTAGCCAATTTGCAGCAGCGAATACTACCCTTGTTATCCAAATACTACAATTTCTGAGTTTAGCTGTAGTCCTTTGTGCAATTCATCCCTGGTTTTTAAACCCAGTTATTCGTTTTTTGTACAAATTAAAAGCAAAAAAGTCTGTTGCTACCACTCAACCAACTATTCCCTTCAGTCTTAAAAGCTACCCTTTACGCCCTTTGTTAGGAGAAGTGGGCTTTATGGGATTACGCGCCACTGGGTTTATACTAACTATGTTCGCTCTGGGTTCGTTGAATGCGAATCAAATTCCTTTGTTATTCGGGGCTTTTAGTTGTGCTTGGTTGTTGGGGTTTGTTATACCGGGTGCGCCTGGTGGGTTAGGTGTATTTGAAGCGACTGCGTATGAACTTTTACGACACCACTTTCCAGCTGCCTTAGTATTTAGTGCGATCGCTCTATATCGCCTCATTAGTATTCTAGCTGAAACTGCTGGTGCTGCCCTAGCTTGGTTAGACGAATGCGTTGCTAAATCATAAATCAGGCAAAACTTATTTTTGTCTATCTACCTTCATCTGTGAAAACACACGATAACTATCCAGATTTAATTGCTGATTACTGCTTTGTTTTTCTTCTTCTATCTTAATCAAGTTATATTCTACATTTTCTGCATAAATGGCGAATGTGATATTAAAAATCTCGATAAAATTTATTACTCCCTTGCATTCCTCTTCTGAATATTTTTCGTAAAAACGAATTAGATTAGCAATCCGAGTTTCTAAATGTCTCCGGGAATTTCTACAAATTAAAATAATCTTTAATAGTATAATTACCAATGTCAGAGCATGACCTTGATTAATTAATAAAATAAATAATTGTGAAGGCTCTTTAGCATTCTCTATTGTAAAGTAATCAATCACTCGATTACAGGTTCTTAAAAACAATTCTTTAGTGATAATTTCTTGATTATAATCCTTCTTCCATAAAGATAAACTATGTACAAAATGCTGCCGCCAAGTCTCGACTGATTCTTGACTTTCTACAGAAATAAATAGATATTTTTCCAGATTTATTTTAAATTCTTCCAGAGTTTGTTTTTCAGTTTGCTTAATGAATATATGGGCGATATTTTCATGACTAAATACACCTCTTTTTAAGACAATTGCTTTTATTAAACGCAGAGCTTGGTCTCCTAAAATACTGGGATTTGTGTAGCGTGTTGTGCTTGAGACGGCAGACTGAGAACGAGCAATATACATTGCTAGTTCAAACTTAAATTTGTCTTTCATCTGTTTAGAAAGCCTTCTAGCAGCCTCTTGTTGCTCTCTGGGATTCCTCTCATTAAGAGATTGATCAATTAATAAATACGAAGTATAGCGATTAGCCCAATGACCTTTAGATGATTCATCATATTTAGTAGCAAATAATTTCAGATCCTTGTAATCTTTACTATTGACAAAATTCTCTAGCCAGCTTTTACAAGTTTTTACTAATGGAGGATTATTGGTCTTTATCTTCAGATTTTCATTAACAAATAAATTAACTAATTCTTGGATATATTTGTCTTTTCGGTTGGTTTTCCAATTATTAACTATGATATAGCAACACCGCTTAAGGGTGTTATATAATTCCTGTTCATTATCATCTAAGAAAATCCTATATATTCCAGGTATATAATCGGAATTTTCTGAATCAAGACCATCTATAAATAAACCTTTAAATTCTCGTAAAACATCCTCTGGTGGCAATTTATTGACAATTTCCACAAAGAAGCTATAAACCTCGTCTTGGGCAGTTTGCACATCTAATTGTCTAGAGTTAGACGTAACACAATGGGGATTTTCCTGACTAATTGATAAACGATTAGGGGTCATTTCAGTTATCAGGACAAAAAGGCTTCCTGTTCATATTATTACCAGCTTAACCTTGGTAAACAGGAGCATCAATCTATTCTTCAGAAATTCAGTCATCTTTTTACACAAATTTGATTAATTAGGACTCTAAATAAAGTATTAAAGACAAATTGTTTAATCCTTCATCAAATAGTTCAGTGAAATTACTTACTTATAAGCCGAAAAGACCATACATATATGGATATGGGCGAGTTTATCTCTAGATTAGATACAACCCGCCCATACCTTCTATCGAAGCTTTTCGGTATTTTAAATTTTTAGTGGGGGTGGAGGGACTTGAACCCACACGACCTTTTACGGTCAACGGATTTTCATTCTCCCGCAGTTTTCACTGCTACCTGATGACAATAGCCAGCTCAGATTTTGAGAATTGGACTCTACCTTTACCCTCGACTTAACGTTAGGGTAGCTCCCGTCGAGTCTCTGCACCTTCCGAACAGTTAATGAGTTAGGAGTTAGGAGTTATGAGTTTTAAATTTACTCAGCACTCAACACTCATGACTCAGGACTTTTTTCGGCTTGGCTCAGGATTGCCATGTCTGTGAACAGATTTAGGTTTCCCTGAGTTTGAGAGCTTCCACTTGAGGGATTTCTCCTTCAAGGCTCAATTATTTAAGTCCGTAGCGTCTACCATTCCGCCACACCCCCGCAGGTGTTTGGCAACTAGTATAACTAGTCATTTTCTAGAGGTAGCAAATACCTCCTCATCTATTCCACCATCAATTGTGTCTTTTGTCCAACTAGATTGAAAATATTTTTTTCAGATTGGGCGATCGCTTAAGAGATTTGGAAGTTTTCTTGCTTTTCTCGTAATCAATCTGGATGAGTTTTCGATCTTGTTTGACTAGAGCATTTGTTTGCTAGTGGATTCACATAATAGCATGATATTAGCTTTTGTCATGAAATCCGTTGAATCACCCACAGTAAAAGTACTCCAGCCCGCCAAAGCTGGGCTTTCGCATCCTTAGTTAGCGGTTTCGAGGAATTCTGGCGCAGTTGTGTTGAAAGCATTATGACTATACTTCTCTGAGTCTGTCTCTTCAGCCTATGATGGAAAACAGATGCTTAAGACTTGAAAGTTATGATTGTCGCCCTGCTATATCTGATTTTGGCTGGAGCTTACCTTCTAGTAATCCCCATTGCTGTCTTACTGTACCTGAAGCAGCGTTGGTATGTAGCTAGCTCCATTGAGCGTGTCTTTATGTACTTTTTGGTGTTTTTCTTCTTTCCGGGTCTGTTGGTTCTATCGCCGTTTGCAAATTTCCGACCCCAACGGCGACAAGTTCAAGTTTAACGAGATTGGTAGGTCATAACTCTCATGCGACGGATTGACGCTATTGGAATTGGCTTGGGTGTTTTTATTGCCGGCGGCTTGGCATACTTGGGATTGCAGCTAGTTGGTTTGGATAATCAGAAAGCTGGTATATGGAGCCAAGTCTTACTAGTCAGTGGGTTAGTTGGCTGGCTGACCACCTATTTTTTCCGTGCGGTGGGACAAAAAATGACCTACCACCAACAGCGGGAACAGTATGAGCAAGACTTTCTGCAAAAGCGGCTAGACGAGCTTACTCCCGAAGAACTAGCACGAATTCAAGCCGAAATAGAACAAGAAGAGCAATCTCAGGTGTAAAGTTATCATTGGTCAGTTGTTATTTGTCCTTTGTCATTAGTCATTTGTCCTTTACTAATGACCAATGACTAATGACCAATGACCAATGACCAATGACCACTGACTAAAATGACTGCGATTTCTGATTGCTTTGAAACCCTTGGGCACAATCGTGAGTGCGCTCTGATTCCGTTTATCACCGCTGGCGATCCAGATTTAGAAACAACAGCAAAAGCCTTGCACGTTCTAGATCGTAGTGGAGCCGACATTATAGAATTGGGTATACCCTATTCCGATCCTTTAGCTGATGGGCCAGTCATTCAAGCTGCTGCTACCCGCGCCTTACAAAGGGGTACGAAGTTAGAGCAGGTGCTAGAAATGCTGCAAGGGATTATTCCCAAATTGCGATCGCCTATTGTTCTGTTCATCTATTACAACTCAATTTTGCACCGGGGGATTGAAAAATTTCTTGGGCAAATTGCTGCTGCTGGGGTCGCAGGATTGGTAATACCTGATTTACCTTTAGAGGAAGCAGCAGGCTTGCTCCAATCAGCTAGTGAGATGGGAATTGACGTAATCTTGTTGATAGCTCCCACCAGTTCTGCTGAACGGATCGAAGCGATCGCTCGTTCTTCCCAAGGATTTATTTATTTAGTCAGCGTCACTGGAGTAACAGGGGTGCGATCGCAACTGGAAAACCGCGTGTCTGATTTACTCCAACAAATTCGTAGTGTTACTGATAAGCCCATCGGTGTAGGCTTTGGCATCTCCGAACCTGCTCAAGCCCTTCAGGTAAAGGAATGGGGCGCAGATGCAGCGATCGTGGGTAGCGCTGTTGTCAAACGGTTAGCCGAAGGGACACCAGAGCAGGGACTTTCGGCGATCGCCGAATTTTGCCAAAGTCTCAAGGCAGCCATCAAGCCGACCAACACCAGCACAAATACTCCTCTTGATTAGACGGAGAAAGTAGATTAAAAATGATAACAGTGTAGTTTTTCTATCCTTATTTGGTAGACAATTTGACCATTATGGTCTTGAATATTAACATCAGATACGATCGTGTAAAAAAACTAGCTGATAGAGTCGCTTATAGTTTGAGTATTATGTGAAATCAAGTAGGCATAATTTATGAGTGTGAGAGTGAGTCAGTCAAAAATGATTATAGTTACGTCGCGATCGAGGAGCAAAGGCGATGAGTGAGAGTATGGCATTTATCGGCGGGGTTGCCGTAGCTGGGCTGGCGGCTCTCGTATTGCTCAAAGGAACAAATACCCCCCTACAACCTAACTTCGCTGTTGCTCCACAAATCCCAGGTGTAGTCACACCCCAAGGAATGCAGCCACAAATGTATCCTTACGGGCCTTATGGGCAACCAATGTATCCCAATCAGGTTCAGCCACCGACTGGTACTAATACTGACCAGCGCGTAGAGATGGAGAAGCTGAACACGCAGATGCAGCTGGAGCGTTTAAAAAACGACAATGAACAGCTGAAGGTGCAAAATCAACAACTCCAGGGCCAAGTCCAAAATTTCAATACTCAGCAACAGTGGCAATTAGCGCAGCAAAATAACCAACAAAAAGCAGCAGCAACATTCCAGCCGCAAAATTCTTGGTTGTCTTCACCCATGCTCTGGGCTGTGGGAGGCGCAACTCTCACTATTGGTGGTGGTGTTGTCGTCGCTGGGGTATTGGCTTTATTCTCACCACGGCAGCGTCCAGCCCGGACTGTACAAGTTATTCACCCCTACCAAGGAAATACGCCGCCCTTGGTTCCAGTCCGTCGTGCTGAGTTTTTGCCTGCTTCGCGGATGGAAGCAAGACGAGTTGAAGCCCCAGAATACGACGAAATGCAATAATAGGAAATATTTATTAGTAGAAGTAGCAACTACTACAATTGTGGGTAAGTGTAAGTAAAAAATGTTGGACAAAAGCATTTAGGTGAAAAATATACAGGGTAGCACTGTGAAATTATCACCTAGATGTTTTTCTTTTACGTAAATTATTAATCATTCAAAAACAGTCGTTTGAAGTTCAAAGGGATTAGGAAAATTGTCAATCTTAAAGCTGGGATGAATTTTTTGGAAAATTTTTATGGTTTGCATGAAGACTAAATATAAATGTTGCAAAAGTTACTAATATAGCGGAGGAAATCTACGTTAGTAACAACACTTAGTTTGTATGAAAAGGTTACATCTGGTTGCTAGCATAACAGCAATTCTTGCTTTGTTAAGCCTTGACACGCAACAGGTAAAGGCTATTACAATTTTCACTTCACGTACTGATTGGAACACTGCTGTATCAAAAAGCAACACATTCAGTGAAGATTTTGAAAGTTTTACTTCTGATACAGAATTCCGAACCACCCCTGTTGACGTTGGAGAGTTCACACTCATGCAAGTCGGCAATAATACTTTATTCCGCAACTTGATTGAGGTGTCACCTTTCGAGTTCAATGACAATAATGGTACAAATCATGCCTCAGTATTCACTGATTTTGGGGCTACCAAAGTAGACTTAAGTTTAAATACTCCAGTTTTTGGATGGGGAGCAGATTTTTTTGCTGCAAATGATGGAGAAGGACTGAATTTAGACCTTGTGTTGGATATAGGTGGAGTTTTGGACACCATTCCAGTAACAGTCAACGATGGCTTTTTTGGGTTTGTCACTAATCGTGTAGAAGACATTCGCAAAGTTACTTTCGTGTCACGAACTAACAATTCAGGAGGAGAAGGTTTTGGATTGGACAATGTGACTGGGGCAATATCTCAGGGACGAACCATACCTGAACCTGCTTCTGGATTAGGTTTATTAGCGTTTGGCGCTTTAGGTTTTGGTTCACTATTGAAGTCCAAACAGCAGTATAAAGTCAGAGCGAAAGTGTAAACTAACAACGTTAGTATAGTTTCCACAGTTTCCTTGTTTTGGTGTCTATTGGTAATAAATAAAGGTAATAAAATTATCTATTATTCATTATCAATAGATGTTTAAACAGGATGGTTAATCAAACTTGATATTATAAACTGCCTTTCGGAGTTTCTGTAGCATTAGGACTCTCTGTAGTGACAGGTTGGTTAATATGAGGAAGTTTCTGTTGGGTATTTTTCTGATTACCTTGATTTTCTAGCTGAGTTAGTGTCTGTTTTGCGAGATTTTCGGCTGCTTGTTTAAATAATGGTTCTATTCTATTTCGCCAATATTGAGTATTAGGCAACTTTTCTGGATGGTTTCTATAATCTAAAACTTTATCCCATTTACCATCATCTATTGCTTTGTTGATCTCATTAGATAATGCCTCCGCCTTAGCCCAATCTTCCTGCCACTGGGCAATCATTTTGCCTGTCTCTTGGATACCAGAAGCAGCATTTGCCGGAATTGATCTTAAAAGTGCGATCGCTCCAATTATATCCCCTGAATCATACTTCTTTTTCGCTTGTTCGATAATATTGGCACTGTTATCATTAGGCTGCGATCGTTGTGATTTCTCAGCATCGTCAGTTGACCCCTTCGGCTTTTTTGGTAATGGAGTTACTACATCCTTAGATTTTGGTTGTGGCTGGGGAATTGTTTGAGTCGCAATCAAGCTACTATCATCTACAATCCTAGTTGCAATACCTTTTTCGCGCAGGCAAGAACCCCATTCATCTTTATTGGCTATGACATCTGGGTGTGCCCAAGCCAAACCACCAGATTTAAGCTTAACTTCTATCCAACCTCGTTTTGTTCGCTTGCCAGTCACCTCGAAATTGGTGTTATTAGCAACAGTTTGCACAATATTATCAGAATTTATCGAACTAGGTTCAGAACGGATATTAGAATTTCCGACGACAACAGCCGAGCATTTGTTTGCTAAGGCAGTATCCTTACCTGTAAGATTTAAAGCTAAATTTTTCACATTTGGATATACATTTGCTACCAAGGCAGCCGCACCACCCGCCAGTAATATGCCAATTAATATCGGCCAGGGGTCGGATTTACTAGAGTCTTTACGCGCAGGTCTGACAGGATTGGCTGGTGCAACTGCAACAGTTTGCAGCCGAGATACTTGAGGCTGGGATTTGGCTACTTGGTAACTGGAATTGTTGGCGGCTTCTTGAGGTGTGGAAAGTGCAGGTACTGGATTAATCGCGTCTTTACACGCTTGCAGTGCTTCCGTGGCGTTTTGGTAGCGGTCTTTGAAGTGATAACGCACCATCTTGGACAATACTGCTGCCAGTCGATGGTTCACGGTTACTGAATGCCGCCAAATAATTTCCCCCGTTTCCGGGTTTTCTTGCAATTCTGTTGGCTGTAATCCTGTTAATGCTTGAATGGCGATGATGCCAAGGGAATAGATATCACTGTTGGGACGAGGTTTACCTTGCCCTTGTTCTGTGGGCATATAGCCAGGAGTACCGATAACCACTGTCGCAGAGGGGTGTCCGCCCACTGTTACCAGTTGTGTACGCAGTTGTTTCACTGCTCCAAAATCAACTAAAACTAACTTATTATCTGAGGCACGGCGGATGATATTATCCGGTTTGATGTCGCGGTGAATCACGCCTTGGCGATGGACAAATTCCAGAATCTCTAGAACTTCCTGCAACAGTTGAACTACTTGGCTTTCACTCCAGCGCTTACCAGGTATAAGTTCCTCAGCTAGGGTATGTCCTTCAATATATTCTTGTACTAGATAAAATTCTTGGTTTTCGTCAAAGTACGCTAGCAGCCTGGGTATTTGGTCATGGTTTCCCAGTTTTTCTAAGGTTTCGGCTTCACTGCTGAACAAGCGTTTAGCAGTATCAAAAACTCTGGGGTCAGTTCCGGGTTTAAGGTGCTTGACAACGCAGATGGGATTGCCGGGCCGCCTAGTATCTTGGGCAATGTAGGTTTGGCCAAATCCTCCCATCGCGAGGACTCGAATTACTTGGTAACGATGGTCTAGTAGCTTGCCTATCATATTCCCTCCCCAGAGTTATTACCTAATTTTCCAGCTGGTAATAAATATCTCCAAATTTTCTTCAATGAAATCCGCTATCTTGAGAAAAGATTTAGATTAAAAACGCAGCTTTTTAATAAACGCAGACTGTTTATTTTTCTTTTAGTGCCCCTGTTTATTACCAATGCCACCTAAAATAACAAATCCAGTTGCATGGCAGCAGGCTGAAATCCTCATGCAACCTGCTTTCATTCGCGTTATCGACAATATCCGCAAGCAGCTTGATGAATCTTCCTGGACGGGAACTTACCATGATGTCCTGATTTGGCCGCCTAGCACCACTGATGAAATCAAAGCATTGGTGACTGAGCTATTGCAAGCAATAGAAACTGCAACACCCCAAGAAGCAGATGAAATCAGAGGAACTCTGGCTCGTCTGCCCATGCCCCATCCAGGATATCATCTACGTTTGCAGCGTCAAGAGCAAGAAGCGAGTATCGATTTGTGGGAACTGTGTTATGAGGTGTGTTTTCTTGAATACACCCCAGAGAAGGAAACTGCTGATATTGATACTAGTTTAATCGATGAATTCGGTGAAGTGGATTGGCTGCGTTTGGATGCTAAGTCAAAGGAGTTAGTTGAGCAGGCGTTTGCCAAATTGCCAGAGAGTTGAAGCCCTGAAAATAGAATACACGAACAAAGCCCACGCAAGTGGGCTTATGAGATAAGGCGATCGCTTTTTCTTCAAGCAGCAAAATCTTCAATTATGCGAGAATTTATTACGTACTTTGGGAAAATTTTACTAAATATGGACTTGTACAATATATCTGATAATAATATACCTTTTTAACAAGGTTAATAAATATAATCTTGATAAAATATTATGGGGAGCGCTTAATCCAAAAGCAAAATTGATAGATGGATATTGTTTATCGTCTACAAGGTGTTGAATTTGAATGGGATGAAAATAAAGCACGAAGCAACCTCGAAAAACATGGTGTTAAATTTGAAGAAGCTACAGAGGTATTCTTTGACCCCTTCTACCAAGTGGGTGATGCTACTGCTAATAATCAACAGCGTGATTTCATCTTAGGCTATTCTCTTTCTCAACGCTTATTGCTCGTAGTTTATCTAGAACGCAGTAGGCGAACACGCATTATTTCTGCCCGTCCAGCTACTAGCACAGAAAGAAAGTTATATGAACAATCATAATGAAGAACTCGAACTACACTTAAAGCCCCGTAGTACAGAAACAGTATCAATAAAAATACCAACAGATGCATTAGAATCGCTCAAAAAAGTTGCAGCTAATCGAGATATGACACTTGAAGCATTACTCAAGTTTTACATTGGGCAGAGTTTGCGGCAAGATTTAGCTAAATTATTTTCTGAACGGGTAGTGGGTAGAGACAAATAGAAAAACTGCACTCCGCGTCTTATCTTTAGTTGAAAAGATTAGACGGAATCCCTTTGAAGGGACAGGCAATCCTGAAAGATTGAAATACTATGATGCAAATGTATGGTTGCGCCGAATCACTCAAACTGACCGGATTGTTTACGTAGTAAGTGATGACCGAGTTGAGTTGATTCAGGCGCGATATCATTATGGCGATCGCTAATTTTATAATTAAATAATGTAATTTTGAAAAAGAGCGTAGGCGCAGCCCGCCGTAGGCATCGCCTCACTCCTTTCACCTCTACGCTATTGAAGCCGCAAACGCTTATTTGCTAAGATTTCCAGTGCGACAACATTCAAACAGGGCAACTTCTGATCGCTATGCCAACATCTACACTTGACGATAAAGACGCAGCAGCTATCCAAGCCGCCAGAGTTGGGGTTGCAATTTGCGATCGCACCGCCTGGGGACGGATCAAAGTAGCTGGCGACGATCGCCTCAACTTCTTACACAACCAAAGTACTAACAATTTCCAAATACTCAAGCCAGGACAAGGTTGTGATACGGTTTTTGTCACTTCCACAGCCAGAACAATTGATTTAGTAACCGCCTACGTTAGAGAAGATGCGGTAATCTTGCTAGTTTCACCTAACCGTCGCCAGTTTTTGATGGAATGGCTGGATAAATATATTTTCTATGCAGATAAGGTGGAATTATCTGATATTACCCAATATACCAACACCTTTAGCCTGATTGGCCCAGGAAGCGACGCTGTTTTAGAAAAGTTGGGTATTGGCGAACTCATCGGCCAACCTTATGGTAGTCACCAAGTATACACGATCGCTCCGGCTGAGGGCGTACGAATTGCTGTGGGTAGCGGGTTAGCTGCACCCGGATATACCTTCACTTTCCCCTATACTGATAAATCTTCGGTGTGGAACAAACTGTTAGAAGCTGGGGCGGTAGAGATGAGCGATCGCGCTTGGGATGCATTACGAATCTTACAAGGCCGCCCCGCGCCAGATGCGGAACTTACAGATGATTACAATCCTCTGGAAGTTGGCTTGTGGCAAACAATTTCTTTTACTAAAGGTTGCTATATTGGGCAAGAAACTATTGCTCGGTTAAATACATATAAAGGTGTAAAACAACACCTGCTTGGAGTTCGCCTCAGTGCCCCTGTGGAAGTTGGAAGTGCGATCGCAGTTGGAGATGAAAAGGTCGGCAAACTTACTAGTTACACCCAAACAGCTGATGGTTACTTTGGACTAGGTTATATTCGCACCAAAGCTGGTGGTGTAGGTTTAAAAGTCCAAGTAGGAGAAACTGAGGGTGAAATAGTAGAAATCCCGTTTGTTTCTCACGAGTATCCGTAAGTAACTCAAATCAAAATATCTTCTTTTTTATCCCTAGCGCCGTAACAAAATTCATCTACCCAAGAAGCTAGACTACGGGCATTAGTGGTTGGTATATTCACTTTGCTTTTAACCTCTTGTGGTTGAATATTCGGCTGTTTATCGTTACTTTTAACGTCAGTAGTAATTGCTAGCGATCGCACTGGTTTGCCATTACTGTCAATCTCAGTGGTAATTGCCAGGAATGCGCCCACAGGGATTAGGTTAGATGGCGCGTTGCTTTTAACCTCAGTAGCTAACGCCGCATATGGCATAGTTTTGGCTTTGGTGTTAACCTCAGCAGTCATTGTCAGTGATGTCTGACGAGAAGTTGCAAAGCCGCTACGTAGTGGTTGATATTCGCTGACAAAACCGGGGGCTGGCGTTTTTGCTGGAGTATCTGGAGCAATTTTAGTAGCAAATGCAACTCCTAACTCCGATTCGCGTGTCCGAACTGTCTCCGTGGTAGCTGTAAATGATGGCACAAGTTGCTCGGCAGGCAAGTTGGAGTCTAGAGTTTTGGCAAGAGAATTAGGCGCAATCTTGGTAGCAGTTACAACTGATGACAGATGTTTATCCTTAGAATACTTCTCGTCTAGCAACTCGTTTTCAGCTTGGTTGGTAGCTAGAGAATGGTCTAATTTTATTAAACATAACTCTTCATCGGGATTGAAGTTAAGACCTAAAGCAGCAACTATTTTATCTGGATCGTTATTTAGATCCAGCATAAAAGCAAGTATTTCATCAAACTGGGGTTCCAAAACAGACAGTGTTGCCAAAATAAAACCGGACAAAGGACGGCGCAGACCATCGTAAGTGGCCCAAATTCGCATTTTGACCAGCCAGGAAATATTTTGCTTGTAGTAAATAAGCCACTTTTGTTTTAAGGATTGACGCAGCTGCTGGATATTCATTGGATGCCTCACTTCAGTCAAAAAGATTGCAGACCTTAATATTGTTAATTAGCTTTCTTTCTGGGGATGAAACCGATAATAGAGCATCTGTTTGACTCTTTGACCACCTAGCAAATGATTTTCTATCAGTAGAGATACTTCATCTGGTTGAACGCCACTATACCAGACCATATCAGGTAATACCAGCACCATCGGCCCATTGCCACATTGTCCTAAACAGCTGCTAGCCGTTACAGTTACACCAGGGATTGGCAAAGCTGTAAAAGCTGCTAAAACCTTGACTGCACCTTGCTTTTTACAAGTACGATTTTGACAAACACGCACGCATTTAGGAGAAGAGTCTAGGTCTATTTTCGGGAAGTCTGATGGTTGAGTTGTCATTTGTCCTTTGTCATTTGTCTTTTATATTATTTTTTACCAATGACCAATGACCAATGACCAATGACCAATGACTAATCTATTGAAAGTCCTTTTGAGGCTAGCCATTCCGGGTTGAATATTCGCGATTGATACCGGGAACCACTATCACACAAGATGGTGACAATGGTATGTCCTGGCCCCAACTGCTTTGCTAAGGCAACAGCTGCCCCAACATTAATACCCGTTGAGCCGCCCATCAACAGTCCATCTTTCCTCAGCAGTTGGTAAACTACTCGCAAAGCTTCTTTATCATCGATTTGGATAGCATCATCAGCAGGTGCGCCTTCCATATTGGCTGTGACACGACCATTACCGATGCCTTCAGTGATGGAATTTCCTTCTATCTTGATTTCGCCAGTTTTGACATAGCTATAAAGTCCACTACCCAGCGGATCGGCTACAACACATTTAATTGCTGGATTTTGTTCTTTTAAGTACAATGCTACACCAGCATAAGTACCACCAGTACCAGTTGCAGCTGTCCATGCATTTATTTTACCATCTGTCTGCGTCCAAATTTCCGGCCCTGTGGTTTCGTAGTGGGCGAGGCGGTTGGCTAAATTATCAAACTGATTTGCCCAAATGGCATTTTCCAACTCAGCAGCGACTCTACCAGATAGCTTGACGTAATTGTTCGGGTCTTTGTAGGGTACGGCGGGGACGGGACGAACTTCTGCTCCTAGTGCTGTCAGTGCATCTATCTTTTCTTGTGACTGGGTATCGGGAATAATAATTAGGCATTTGTAGCCTTTGGCGTTGCAAATATGTGCTAGTCCAATGCCAGTATTACCAGCAGTTCCTTCTACAACGGTGCCACCAGGTTTAAGTAGACCTTTGTTTTCCGCATCTTCGATAATGTAAAGTGCGGCGCGGTCTTTGACGGAACCCCCAGGATTGAGAAATTCTGCTTTAGCAAGGATTTCACACCCTGTTTCTTCGCTAAAACTGTTTAAGCGAATTAAAGGGGTGTTGCCAACAGTGCCAATGAAGCCATTCTTTATATCCATTTTGACTGTACTTGTGTGAGTATCTATAAAAATTTTGACTTATAGAACCTATTTGGGATCTATTCCTTCGCCAACCTTTTGAGGATCATCAAACAGGCACTTAGATGAGAATTATCGACAGGCTGCCGAAGAAATTAGCCTGTAACAGGAGAATTATGGGTAAACGCAGTTGGGTGTTAGGAATGTCAGTAATAAAGCTATTATTAACACTGCGATTTGTGATTTGCAACTGTTGAGCTTTGGATGTTTGTAAAAGCACCTCTACACCCTTTTCGGTGGGATTGACTTTGACTCCCGTAACTTGCACAACTTCTGTTGAGGGCGCTGTTTGGGCTGCTGGCGATTGCACTAGCATAATAGCCCTGGTGAGTTGGCGATCGCTTTCCCACAGTCGTTTTACTGGTTGGGTTAATTCTTTCCCATGTGCTGGAATTGCCAATCCAATCCATCCCAATACGGTTCGGATAAGCACTATGAACTTTCCTTGTGGTCTGGGAAATGGTTTTGGGGTAAGGGGTAAAGGATATATTTAAAACTTTTCCCCTTTCCCTTTCCCCTTTAACCGAACCGTATTGGCTTCGGATCGACCAGCTCTAAACAATGGGCGATCGCATTCACAAATGCTTCAACTGTAATAGGACTTACGCAAAAAACCTCTCTAACTCTTATTCCTCTGTGTTCTCTGCGTTCTCTGTGGTTTGATTTTCCGTGACCTGTGCGTAAGTCCTGTGTAATATGAATATCAAATTTCAGAATTCGTTGTCCTGCTTGCCAGTCAACTAACCCACTGATTCCAGGTTCAAATCCAAGACACAGAAAATTTTGTCCTGCAAGTGCTCGTTCTATAGCGGTGGCATGATTTACAACTGATTTGCCTAAAATTCTATGATGCTTACATTGGATGCCTTGCTGTTGGTGTAATCGTAGCGTGTAACTGCTAAATCGAGTGCGATCGCCTCTCTGTATAATGGCTATTAATCTTACTCCCAACTCCCCATTTATTCACTTTCCGTAGTAAACTCTGGCATTACCGTATCCAAGTTTTCGTATATACCTGTTCCATTCCTCAGCTTGGAATCGATTGGGGAAAGGCCCTACTGCTACGTGTGGGCCTCGTGGTTGCGTCCTTTCAAGGACTCCGCCAGATCGTCCTAAATCTTGGGTAAATCGGCCTAAATTCTGCCTAACTTGTGCTGCGATCGCAGGTAACTGTTCAGAAGTGGTGGGAATAGCGACATAATATCTAGAGACTCGCCTATTAGCATTTATATTATTGCGATCGTCTCTATAGTTATAGTTGCCATTGTCTGCATTTATTTCCTGTCCGTTACCAAAGCTGATAATTCGGGCGTTATATATGCCTCGCGACTGTAGCTCATTCACCCGTTGTTGGGCGTTGGTTACTCTGTTAAAAACTCCTGACTGAATTACAGTCCGACCTTGGAACTGGCGAATGTAAGCACTGGGTTCAATCTGACGTATGGCTTGTAGTGTCTGGAAATCACTACCATCAACGTAAACTAAATAGCGCTCAAAGTTCTGGTTATATTGACTAAACTGTGAAGGTTGAGAGGGCTGAAAATTCTGCTCAAATTGATTGTTCTGTAATGGTTGAGGGGGCTGAAAATTCTGCTCAAATTGATTGTTTTGTACTGGTTGAGAGGGCTGAAAGTTAACTTCCGGTTGATTGAAGTCCTCTGCTTGACTTGGTTGTAACTGCGGTGATGGCTGTTGACCAAAAGGAATTGGCGGTGGTGGTAAAATCTCACCAGTTTCTTGAGCTAGTAGCACGTTACTGTTAAAGATTTGTGCTTGTGCTGGGGTAGAGTCGGGAATCAGTACTAACCATCCTCCTACTAACAAAAAGAGAAGTCTGATAGTGGGCTTCCAACCCTGAGAACTTCGGCGCAGCATCTGAAAAGGGATAAATTTACTTGATATTCCTCTCGACATAATAGTTAGAAAGTAGTCACAGAATTTTTAGGTAATTTCCGTCAGTAACTAATTAGTTCACCGTTGTAGCAACTATATAGCGTTAACGTAAAGTTACCTCATCTGCGTGGCAAAAAATACATCTGTAATTAATCTTAGATGAAAGCTGTTTACGGACGCGCTTGCTTGCGTTATGAATGGAAGAAACAAGTCAAATCCTCTTCCGTGCCTTCTGCCTCACTTCTCTTCTTAGGCTGCGCCAACAACTACGCTCAGTGACCACCTGCCTCCTGCCTCCTGCCTCCTGCCTTTAAAACTGAAGCGCTTTAGTAGCAAGGCTTTGAAGAGTGTGTGTTACAATTGGACAACCACGCAGCTATCGTGTCGTGCTTTGTATGAAAAAAGTCGTCGTTGGTCTTTCTGGTGGCGTTGACAGTTCCACCGCCGCAGCTATCCTGCACCATCAGGGCTATGAAGTGATTGGTTTGACTCTTTGGCTAATGAAAGGCAAAGGTCAATGTTGCTCTGAAGGTATGATCGACGCGGCTGATATCTGTGAACAATTGGGCGTTCCCCATCAGATTGTCGATATTCGGGATGTCTTTCAGACGCATATTGTCGATTACCTGGTAACTGGTTACAGTGCTGGAATTACGCCTTTGCCTTGCTCCCAGTGCAATAAAACGGTGAAGTTTGGGCCAATGGTGCAGTATGCTCGTGAAGAATTGGGATGCGATCGCATTGCCACCGGTCATTATGCCCGAATTAGCTATGACGAAGCAACTGGACGTTACCAATTATTAAGGGCTGTTGACCGCAACAAAGACCAGTCATACTTTCTCTATGATTTGTCTCAAGATTTACTAAGAGCAACGATATTTCCTCTAGGCGAACTAGAAAAAACTGACACTCGCCGGATTGCAACTGAATACAGACTGAAAACTGCTGATAAGCCAGAAAGTCAAGACTTATGCTTAGTGGAAAGTAACGGTTCCATGCGGGCATTTTTGGATAAATATTTAGCTCCCAAAACAGGCGATATTGTCGATGTTACAGGCAAAGTTTTGGGACAGCATGATGGTGTCCATCACTACACCATTGGCCAGCGCAAAGGCTTGGGGATTGCTGCTGCCGAACCGTTGTATGTGATTGAATTAGATGCGGAAAATAATAAAGTAGTAGTAGGCGATCGCACTAAGGGAACTCAGCCAGAATGCACTGTCGGACGGGTAAACTGGGTTTCTATTGCTGAACCATCAACCCCAATTCATGCCGGAGTGCAAATTCGCTATCGTTCAACGCCTACACCAGTGACGGTGATTCCGTTGGAAAATTCCCGTGTGCGTTTGGTGTTTGATGAACCCCAAATTAGCATCACCCCCGGACAAGCAGCAGTGTGGTACGACGGGGAAAAAGTGTTAGGTGGCGGAATAATTGAACAATTTAGTTGAACCCTACCCCTATTTTGGCTTCTGCCAAAACCACCCCTTCTCATCAGCGTCGAACTCAGGTCATTAAAGTAAAGAGGATAGGTGAAAGGTTTTGGATTACAGGAGATTTAGGATTGCTATCTACTAATGCAATATAACCCCCAGGACGCAGCAGCTGTAATGCTTCCGCGAAAATTTATTTGCTAGTATTATGTGAAAGCAGGGGATCTGCTTAAATGTAAAGATTAGACACTTCTTGCTTTTAGTCTTGCCTGAAGGGGGATAGAGATAAGAAATTCAGCCCCTTGTCCTAAAACCGATACACATTCTAACTGTCCTTGATGCTTACTAGTTACAATCTGGTAACTAATAGATAGTCCTAAACCAGTTCCTTTACCAACAGGTTTGGTAGTAAAAAAGGGTGTGAATAGTTGCTGCCGAATATTTTCAGAGATCCCACAACCGTTGTCAGCAATGCGAATGACAGCAAGATCACCTTCAACAGTAGTACGAATTGTAATAATGCCTGGGTGACGTATTCTCTCGGCATCAGTACGATATTTGTTAAATTCTTCCAAAGAGTCAATTGAATTAGCGAGCAGGTTCATAAATACCTGATTCAGTTGCCCAGGGTAGCACTCTATGGGTGGCAGGTTCCCGTACTCCTGTATTACCTGAATTCCCAAAGAGTCTGGTTGGGCTTTAAGCCGATTTTGCAAAATCATTAGGGTGCTATCAATGCCCTCATGGATATTAACGGCTTTGACTTCAGCTTCGTCTAGGCGGGAAAAGTTTCGTAAAGATAATACAATTTGGCGAATGCGATCGGTTCCCACTTTCATTGAAGCCAACAGCTTAGGTAAGTCTTCCATTAAAAAATCTAAGTCAACTGCATCTATTTCATTCTGAACTTTAGGTGGTAAATTCTGGTTTTGCTGCTGATAAAGTTGTACTACACTCATCAAGTCTTTGATATAATTATTGACGTAAGTAAGGTTGCCGTAGATAAAGCTGACTGGGTTATTGATTTCGTGAGCAACACCTGCTACCAACTGCCCCAGGCTAGACATTTTTTCGCTTTGCACCATTTGGGACTGGGTGAGCTTCAATTCATCGAGCGTCTGCTCTAGCTCCTTTGCTTTCTGACGCGCTTGTGTTTCCGAAATCTCTAACTCCTGGGAGTATATGTGCAAATTTGTGTAGAGCCGAGCATTTTCTATAGAGATGGAAACTTGCGAAGTCAATAAGTTGAGTACCTCTAGTCGCTCTGCGGTAAAGGCTCCAGTAGTGAGGTTATTTTCCAAGTAAAGAACTCCGGTTAGCTTACCTTGATGAGCGAAAGGCGAACACAAAACTGATTTGGGTTGATTGGCAACAATATAGTTGTCACTGGCAAAACGCTCTGTGTGGCTAGCATCGTCTAAAACCAAATTTTCTTTTGTTCTTTCAACATAGTTAATCAGCAAAACTGGTATTTTATGCTTTACTTGAACCAGGCTGGATGATTGCACTATCACTTGGTCTCGATCAACGCTTCCTTCAGCTTCAATCAGCCATTGGTTCTCCCGTTTAACAAGTAGATAACCCATTTGGGCACCAGCATTCTCGATCGCGATCGTCATCATCTTCTCCAGCAGCCGATTTAGCTCCATCTCACTCGACAGTGCTTGTGATGCTTTAATTGCTGTGCTTAAATCTAAAATTTGGGTTTTAGCTTCAGAAATATCTCTGATTGGGTTTGTAGGAGTACCCCGAAGAGCGGCTTCTGCTGCTGTATCTGTAAAAAATTGAGAATATTGTTCCTCTAGTTGCCGGACTTTACCCATAGCTTCCCACTTCAAATAGCGATAGTGGGCTTCTGTAAGATAAACTTTTGCAAGGTTTTTCCTGCCCTTCGCCAAGTAAAATCGAAATGCGAGTTCGTTTGCCAAGGCTTCATTTTGTAAATAACCGTTTTCGGCAGCAGAGACGATCGCCTTGTCATACAACTCCATAGCCTGATAATCTTGTTGATAAATCCGAGCAATTTCAGCTTGAATCAGCAGCAACTTGTGTTGATAATTGGTTGGGCAGTGCATTGCCCATTGCTGGAATTTTTCCAGGTTGACATTTAGTTTATGCAGATAAATGACTTGAGTTGTTGTATCTACCTCAGCATAAGCTCTTGCCAAAGCAATACTTTGGTGAAAGTAGAAAACAGGATTAATAAAAATTCCTCGCGATCCCCCAACAAATTTTTCTGCATTCTCTGCATACTCAACAGCTTTGGTATACTCTCCATACCAGTTACAGAGCGCAAGTTTATAGATGTAAACTACAAATGCACTCAACATATCCGAAGATACTAACGCAAACTCTAGCACTTGCCGTTCATCTGCCCAAGTTCCAACAAGTTGATCAATCTTCCCTGCTGGCTTAGTTAGGTTAGCGATCGCTTCCATAGCCAGCAGATGGTAGTTCAACATATTTTTGTCAATCTTGCGGAGGGTAGGAATAAAATCTTCGGCTATTTCTGCGGTTTTTTCTAAAGATTCATTCCCAAACAAAGATTGCCATAAAAAATTAACTGAACAATAACCAGACCATTGGTAAGAACCTGTTTCTAAACCGCTATTAAATCCCTTTAATAAATAAGGTTTTGCTAGGCTAATATGGTCTTTGTAATGACAGATTAAACCTCCCCACATATTCAAAATATTCGCTTCTAATTCCTTCGTTCTCATAATTTCATGAAGTCGAAGAGAAAGCTGCCCAAACTCATAACCTGAATCTACCTCACCATAGTGAAATACCAAGTTGAAGGAATACAGCATATAGCCAAATACCGAAATCGGTGAGTTGCCATACTGAACTGAAAGTTGAGTTATGTTCATAGATGTGATATGCAACGCTTTAGATCCTAAAAAGTAAGCAATAGGCCAAACTTCTTTTAAGATGCGTTGAGCCATTAACTTCTCTTCGTCTTGCATTTGTGGTAGTTCTGCCAGACTGAAAGTTGAGCGATCGCCAATAACTTCTTTTGTTTGATTAAGTTTTTCCAACAGATATGCATCATCGGGATAAGCTGTAAACTCAAAACCTAAAAGCTTCAAGGTGTTTAACCCAATTTCATAAGCGGAGTTTAAGTCATTCTCCATGCGATAACACATAATCCGATATTCATTTACTCGACACATATCAAGAGTATTTTCAACTTGGCTGAAAGTCTGCTCAAAAATCAGCAAAGCTTGCTCGTATCTTCCATTTAAAAATTCTGCTTCTCCAGCTTGTAAATATAAATTTAACGTTAGTAAATATTTATCTCGCCAGCTATTTCTATTTAAATAATTTATCCCTGTTTTCAACAACTTTAGAGCAGTGACAAACGCTGAAGATGATTTTGCTCGCTGACCTAGTTTCAGATTTAATTCTGCCATTTCGTATCTTTCTACTGGTTCAATAATCAATGATTCTCCAGCATTTAAATGGTTGACAATCTCGAAAAGATGCTCCTCTAACTGGGCTTTTTCAGTATTATGTAATAGTAATTTTCCAACCTTCAGGTGTACTTGTTGTTGCTGACCGATTGGAATTAAAGAATAGGCAGCTTGCTGAACGCGATCGTGCAAGAACTTATAGTCAACTTGTACCGCATTATCACAGTATATTTCCAATTCCGACTGATTCAATAACTGAGGAATTTTGTAAGTATCGCTCAAGGGAAGAATTAATCCCGCCTGTAAAGCTGACCATAAATCAACTGCTGTTGCTGATACAGATTTTTCGTTTACTACTGCTAGAATTTCTAAATTAAAACGATTACCAACACAAGCAGCTAATTGTAAAACTTGCTGGGTTGGTTCTGATAGTCTCTGAATTTTATTCACCATTAAATCGACTACATTATCGGTAATGGCTTGTGACTGAATTTTGTTAAAATCCCACTGCCATAAACCCAAACGGTAATCAAATGTCAAGAGATTATCTTGATGCAATACTTTTAATAGCTGAGTCAAGAAAAAGGGATTACCTTGGCTTTTTTGAAGTAGCAAATTAGCTAAAGGTTCTGCCTGAGATGATTCGCAATTGAATGTGTCAGTAAGCAGTTGAGTAATATGAGGTGCTGCTAATGGCTTCAAGAGCAGTTCTTCAACGGTTGCCCCAGATACTCGAATTGCCTCTAGCGTTAGTATCAGCGGATGGGTAGGACTAACTTCATTATCTCGGTAAGCCCCAATCATCAATAAATACTGGCTTTCAAGGTCAGTCATCAAATTCTCGACCAGCTTCAAAGAGGCAGCATCTGCCCATTGCAGGTCATCTAAAAACAGTACTAAGGGATGATCCGCAGCAGTAAAGGCATGGATAAATTGCTTAAATACCCGATTAAAACGGTTTTGAGACTCAGTAACCCCCAACTGCGGTACAGGCGGTTGCTGCCCGATAATCAGTTCTACTTCAGGGATAACATCAATAATGACCTGACCGTTAACTCCCAATGCTTGTAGCAATTTATTTTTCCAAACCTCAATTCTGACTTGGCTTTCAGCTAACAGTTGCCGCATCAATTCTCGAAATGCCTGAATTAAAGAAGCATAAGGAATATCTCGCTTGAGTTGGTCAAATTTGCCACCGATGAAATAACCTCGTTGCCGTACAATCGGTTTATGAACTTCGTTAACTAGTGAGGATTTACCGATACCTGAGTATCCCCCTACTAATACAACTTCACTCGAACCAAGGCTAACTTTCTCGAAGGCAGCCATAAGAGCTGCCACTTCTACTTCCCGACCATAAAGTTTTTGAGCTATTTGAAATTGATGCGAAAAATCCTGCTCACCTAAGCTAAAAAGGTCAATCCTTCCTTTTGCTTCCAGTTGAAGCATTGCTTTCTCTAGGTCAGCCTTTAATCCGTAAGCACTTTGGTAGCGATCTTCAGCATTTTTGCTCAGGAGTTTCATGGCGATCGCAGAAATTCCCGGTGGTATATTATGATTAACCTCATGAGGAGGCACTGGAATTTTTGCAATGTGACAATGCACCAACTCCATTGGGTCTTGAGCATTGTGAAAGGGAAGCCGACCCGTCAGCATTTCGTAAAAACTCACGCCTAATGAGTAAAAATCCGTACGATAATCTAAGGTTCGGTTGATACGTCCGGTTTGCTCTGGCGACATATAAGCCAGTGTTCCTTCTAGCAGGTTAAGGCTATTGATTTCTGGGCTTTCTTTTGACAGCAGCGAAGCAATGCTAAAATCAATCAGTTTTATTTTTTCGGTATTGGGGTTATAAAGAATGTTCTCAGGCTTAACATCCTTATGGATAATGTGGTGACTATGTAACTTTCCTAATGTTTCAGTAATTTGACCAGCGATGTTGAGAAATTTTGTAAGTTCAAACCCTGTGGTAGATATCTGATATTTTAAAGATTCTCCGCCAAAATCTTCTAAAACCATTGCTAGACCATTACTATAGCCATTGTCGTAATTGATTAATTTATGGGTTTTGATTACACCTGCAATATTCAGGTTTTGGATAATTTCGTATTCATGCTTGATCTGAGCAATCTCTTTGACAGTAGGATAATCTGCTTTGAGCAGTTTGATTACAACTGAGTCTCCGTTAGCCTTGGAGTATGCTCGATAAATTACTGTGGCAGGAGCTTCATAAATTAAACTGGCAACACTATAGTCCGGGATACGAGCAATCAATTTAAACACTATTACTTACCTGAATGTTGTTTTACAATGGATTTTGGCGGTTCCTATAATAATTCCCAAAATTCAAGTCAAGTTAACTCTTCAAATCCTAAGCTGTTACGCAACTTGCAGGAATTTGTTATTTCTTTGAAAACTGACAAAAAGAAAGATGTTGAAAAGAGAGCCAACAACTTTGCAGCCGATTATTTAATGCCACCAGAATTTCTACAGAAAATTCCAGATTGTCGAGCTTGGACTTCTGAAAAAGGTATTGAATGGGCAAATAAACTTAGGTCAGCACAGAAGCGTTAGCTAATGCCTTAAAAAGCGCCAATTTTATATCTGAAGATGTGGAAAAACAAATAAAAGCCGTAAGAGTACCAAGACATTTGAAAGTTGATCCAGAACTGCCTGAAAGCCTCTCATTCAGTTCTCGCGAAAGTTTTTAAATGCATACAAAATAGTTTTAGAATATAAATTAAATATTTTCAGCCCTAAAATAACCGAATAAAATCAAAAAACACTTCTATCTAATGACACTTCAAACTCTTTCAAAGCTTATACGGTTCCTACTTGCCAAGCTCGTTCAATTGTAGCGGCAATAATTTGAGTTAGAGGGATATTTGGAAAGTTAGCACTGTTATCAGATTCGATGTAATGTCCATCCCTGAGTAAATAAATTCTCAGCTTTTTACTATCGTAAATCCATAGTTCTGGAACAGCGCTCGTTCATCCTAAAAGTGACACAGTAAAATATTCGTAATTATTATTCCAAGTCATTCTCTCCTAAATCTTCATCCAAGATTGCTTCGATATCTCGTCCGCCATAAATGACTCTAAGAATCTCTACACCCGAATCCGAAGTCAGATAAAAAATAAGATCCTTTTTAAATCCTTTTCTTGCTTGCTGTCGAACACCAGCTAAATTGGGATGATAGAATTGACAAGATTTTCCCATTCCTGGCATTTTACCCAGTTGTTTGAAAGTTGTTTCTGCTGCTGCAAGAAACCTATCTGAAGCTTCCAAGTTATCTTCTGCAATATAAGTCGCTAATTCTATCAAGTCGCGGATGACTTGCGGTCGTTTGCTTACATCGCTCATTAACCTTGATTTGACCCTTTATGCTTGGCGATTCTTTCGCGCACAGCTTGGCGGATGTCTTCCCAATCGTCAGGAGTCATCTCAGTTGCATTCCCAGAATTTAGACCTTCTAAAAGCATCGTTTCCAAACGTTCAGCCGCTTGACGCTTTTGGTCTTGGCGCACTAACTCACGAAAATATTCACTGACGCTGCTATAACCACCAGTTGCCACTTTCTCTTCTATATAAGTCCGCATCGCATCAGGGAGAGATATATTTATACTTTTCACTCGCACTACTTCCCTAATTTTTCCTTCATAATATTATTGTATGGCAATTTATGCCATTTATTGCCATACTTGGCTCAATGAGCAGAAGCGATACCTGCGGCGAACTAAATCTACGTACTCTCTATCAAAAACTACTTCTATCTAATGCCCCTTCAAACTCTTTCAAAGCTTGTACGGTTCCTACTTGCCAAGCTTGTTCAACTGTAGCGGCAATAATTTGAGTTAGAGGGATATTTGGAAAGTTAAGACTGTTATCAGATTCGATGTAATGTCCATCTCTGAGTAAATAAATTCTCAGCTTTTTACTATCGTAAATCCATAGTTCTGGAACAGCGATCGCTTCGTAAGCATCAAGAGTTATTTTTGATGTCACATCTGTTTTAATTGCCAAATCAGCAGGTGGATCGTTTGGTTCCAGTTTGCGACGACCAATCATTCTTTGGTAATTTTGGATGTAGAAGCAAGCATCTGGTTCTACCCCCGCTATATTTTCCCGCTTAAAGGTGGTTGAAACAAAGGGTTCATAACTTTTTCCGGCGATCTTCACCAAGATTTTTACAATATCCGAAATTAACCCTCTTTAATCACTATCGGTAGATAAAAACCTAAAACCCTTATTTTTCATGACTTTTATCAATTTAGACGTAGGTTGGGTTGAGGAACGAAACCCAACACCCAAAGACCTTAGAAAAGTTGGGTTTCACTTTGTTCAACCCAACCTACATTTATTTTTCTTTCCCCAAAGTGATAGAAGAGGGTTAAGTCCTTTGATTTTTCGTGTTCGGGTAGAGGAACCATAATTTCTAACGTAGACTTGCTATAAGCAACTCGTAGCGATCGCTTTTCCCCCAGTTCTTGCAAAATAGACTCGAATTCCTGCCAGCTTATATCTTGAATAGACACTGTACTACCAGGTGCTAGCCGCATTTGGCTAACAGGTTTAACAACGGGGGATACAGCAGTCATAAGCATTTTCCTTATAAAGGAACTATTCTCAAACTTGAGGCGGGATTAGCTTTAGCGTAACCTAATCAGATCGCTTACAGGCTAGTTGCAAAATTTTCCTCCATTCCCCAAACTCTTTTTCTCTCAGTACCAGCATTTGATAAGTTAGTACATAATCTGAAACAATAACAGTTAATACAAAGAGGGGATTACGTTGAGTCACAATCTAGATGCCATAGCCCCCCACGGTGGACAGTTGGTTAACCGTATCGCCACACCAGAACAAAGGGCAGAGTTTCTCTCAAAAGCTGACTTTTTGCCGCGAGTGCAACTTGACGATCGCGCCGTTTCCGATCTAGAAATGATTGCGATCGGTGCTTTTAGTCCACTGACGGGTTTTATGAACCAGGAAGACTACGATCGCACTGTGACAGAAATGCGATTAGCTAACGGTCTTGTGTGGTCAATCCCGATTACACTATCGGTCAGTGAAGAAGTAGCTTCACCGTTGCTAGAAGGCGGCTTAATCCGTCTGGATAACTCGATAGGCGAATTTATCGGAGTTTTGCAACTTACGCAAAAATATCACTACGACAAAATCCGCGAAGCAATAAAAGTCTACCGTACTAATGATGTCAATCATCCTGGCGTGCAAGTACTCTATAACCAAGGTACTGTAAATCTGGCGGGTGATATTTGGTTGTTGCAACGCGAACCTCATCCCCAGTTTCCCACTTACCAAATCGATCCATCTGCCTCACGGCAACTATTTCAAGACAAGGGTTGGAAAACCATCGTCGGCTTTCAAACTCGCAACCCCATCCACCGCGCCCATGAATATATTCAAAAGTGCGCCTTAGAAATCGTTGATGGTCTATTTTTGCACCCATTAGTCGGGGCGACAAAAGAGGACGATATTGCTGCTGACGTGCGGATGCGCTGCTATGAAATTTTGCTAGAACATTACTACCCCTTAGACCGGGTAACTTTGGCAATTAATCCAGCTGCAATGCGTTATGCTGGGCCTCGTGAGGCTATATTCCATGCTTTAGTCCGCAAAAACTACGGCTGTACTCACTTTATCGTTGGACGAGATCATGCTGGTGTCGGTGACTATTACGGCACTTACGATGCTCAGTATATCTTTGATGAATTTGCGCCAAGTGAATTAGGCATTGTGCCGATGAAATTTGAACACGCTTTTTACTGCACGCGCACTAAGCAGATGGCAACATCTAAAACCAGTCCCAGCAGGCCAGAAGAACGCATTCACCTATCAGGCACAAAAGTTAGGCAAATGCTGCGGCGAGGTGAATTACCTCCACCAGAATTTTCCCGTCCAGAGGTAGCAGCAGAGTTGGCGCGGGCAATGCGGATAGAAGTAACGGCTTAGGGCATTGGGCATTGGGCATTGGGCATTGGTTATAAATTATTCTCCCCTGCCCCCCTGCCCCTCCACTCCCCACATTTTTATAACTTTACAATACAGAGTTCAGCCCTGTAAGCTGCTAACTGATAGCTGAGGGCTGATAGCTAATTATGAAACGTCGCACGTTTTTACAGAGAATTGGCTCAATACTCGCGATATTGGGGATAACTGAAGCTGAGTGGTTGTCTTTGGGAAATCGCTATTATCAAGCTTTGGCACAACCCAGTCCGCGTAAGTTGGCATTGTTAATAGGTATTAACCAATACCCAAAAACCCCAGCCCTCAGTGGTTGTCTGACGGATGTGGAACTACAAAGAGAACTTTTGATTCATCGCTTTGGCTTCCAAGGGTCAGATATTCTAACCTTAACTGAGGAAGAAGCTAGTAGGGAATTCATTGAGACGGCTTTTTTGGATCGCTTGGTTAAGCAAGCTAAACCTGATGATCTGATCGTCTTTCACTTTAGCGGTTATGGCAGCCGTGTCAAATTGGAGACATCGCCAGATATAATGCAAAATGCTCTGGTGTCAGCTAATGCCAGTTTCAGATCACAAGATGAAAAAATAGTCAACTATATATTAGAAGAAACTCTACTGCTATTATTGCGCTCGCTCTCTACAGATCGAGTCACAGCAGTATTAGATACTAGCTATTATGCGCCAACCCCAGTATTAGGATTAAAAAGTCGCGCCCTTCCAGAATCAGTAGCAAAGCTAGCAGCAGAAGAACTCGACTTTCTCCAACAACTTAAAACTCAGAAGTTACCCAGCACGCCGATTGTTTTAGCAGCTACCTCAAATCCCAAACAGTCGGCGAGGGAAGAACTCTTTTCTGGTTTTAGTGCTGGGTTATTTACCTACGCCTTGACGCAGTATTTGTGGGAATTCACCCCAACTACCAGAATTCAAGTCGCCCTCTCCTATATGGAAAATTCTCTATCCAAATTGGGTAGTAAACAGCAACCAGCGTTATTAAGCAGTCAAAAAAATCAACATCTAACGTCTCTATCGCCAGACGGTATTATTGGTGCAGAAGGCGCAGTGACAGCAATTGAAGAAGACGGCAAAACAGTCCATCTGTGGTTAGCAGGATTACCGCCACAAGTGCTGCTATACTACGGAGTTAATTCTCGATTCACCTTAGCAACAACAACAGAAGAATTAGTATTGCGATCGCGGACTGGGTTAACAGCAAAAGCGCAAATTTCCCAAATTGAAGGTGTATCCCTACAAGTCGGGCAACTTGTCCAAGAAGCAGTCCGGGTTTTAGCCCGAAAGATCCATTTAATAATTGCTTTAGATACTGGATTGGAAAGAATTGAGCGCGTAGACGCTACAAGTGCCTTTGCTGCATTTCCCTATGTCTCCACCGTAGTTATAGGAGAAAAACCAGCTGATTATCTATTTGCCAAACTACAGCAAACACCTAGTCGCTATGGTCTATTTTCTCTTAGTGGCGAACTAATTTCCAATGCCACGGGGGAAGCAGGAGAAGCAGTAAAATCAACAGTGCAAAAGTTAGCGCCAAAATTATCAACCTTGTTAGCAGCTAAGTTATGGCGACTGACAGAAAATCAAGGTTCTTCCCGCTTGCCTCTCAAGACAACCTTAGAAATAATTAACAACATATCGCCTCGCGTTATCATGCAGCGCGAGACAGTACGAACTTTCAAAACAGAAACTTCGATTCAAAAATTACTTCCTACTCCGATTGTGCCTATCGGTAGTCAAATACAATATCGGGTAGAAAACCAGAGCGATCGCCCAGTATATTTAATCTTGCTGGGATTAAACAATAATCATACAGCGATCGCCTTCTATTCTTGGGAAACCCCCGAAGAACCAAACACTGCGGACACCAAGCCTGTCCTTAAACAAGTCGTCATCTCTCCAGGTGAAACCCTCACCCTACCCCAAACTAATACTGCTTCCGAATGGGTGATTTCAGGGCCAGCTTCTGAGTGCGAACACCAACTGATTTTTAGTACAGCCCCCTTTAACGGAACTCTCGCCGCCTTGAACCCTGCCAAGTATTCCACAGCCGAAGAAGGGCCAATTAGCCCATTGTTGAATTCTTTAGACGTTGTACAAGCTTTGCTACAGGACTTACATAACGCTAGTGCCCTCAAAACAGATATGAACGGCACAGCAGCCGATTCACATAGCTTGGATGTGAATAATTGGGCAAGTCTTAGCTTTAGTTTTCAAGTGCTGTAAGTTAAGTGGGTGTGAATAACTAAAGGTTTGTAGTTAGTGCCTCTACTAAAGCCTGATTTTGCTCATCTGTCCCAACAGTGATGCGTAATTTATCATCTAGTCCGGGCTGCTTGAAATAGCGGATTAAAATTCCCTGTTCCTTGAGTTTTTGATAGAGATATTCTGCGTTTCCTTCTCTTGGCTGTGCCAGCAAAAAGTTAGCTTGGGAATCCCAGATATGAAAACCTAATTGTTTCAAGTCTGTTGCTAACTTAGTCCGTGATGCTTTAATCTTGGCTACACAAGCATTTTTATAAGCTTGGTCAGTGATGGCAGCCGTGCCAATTGCACAAGCGATCGCATCAATGTTATAGCTATCTTTAACCTTAAACAATCCCTGCAACAGTTTGGGATTCGCCACCCCAAAGCCTAATCGCAATCCTGCCAACGAGTACCCCTTAGATAGTGTCCGAATCACGATGACGTTTTCGTATTCCTTAACCAAAGCTAATGCATTCTCTTCAGTAAAATCTATGTATGCTTCATCGATCGCTAAAACTCCAGATAAATGGCTGGCTAATTTTCGCAAGTCACTTGTTGCTACCAGATGCCCCGATGGACTATTGGGCGACGCAATAAATGTCACAGCCCCATTGGCAGCAACTAATTCTTCCAAAGGTAAACTGTAGTCTTTGCTGTAGGGAATCTCAATAATTTCCGCCGCTTGCATTTCTGTTAATGTGCGATATAGCACGTAACTAGGCATCGGATAAACTACCTTCTTCCCAGGTTCTGCACAAGCTCGAATTACTACACTCAACAATTCGTCACTGCCATTTCCGACAATTATCCAATCACTAGGAACTTCTAAAACTTTACTTGCAGCTTGCCGAAACTCCCCCCCAAAAGGTTCTGGATACCGCCGCAACCATTCACCATCAATATTCTGTAGCACAGCTAATGCCGCAGGAGAAGGAGGATAGGGGTTCTCATTGCTATTAAGTTTAATAATTTGTGTACCGCGTTGAGGCTGCTCACCAGGAACATAGCTAGCCATTGCATCAACATTGGAGCGAAAGTAGTTGGTCATAGGGCATTGGGAATTGGATAGGATTTCTACGACGGGCTACGCTTACGCACCTCATAGCGTATCTTAAGCAAATTTCAACCCGCAATTTATGACGATATCGTTTTTTGTTGTTTACATCAGAAAATAGGGCTTTATAAATTACGAATGTGGTATTTTCTAATACGGCATTGCAGCGTCCATTCTTTTTCCCCTATAAGCGCATCTTAATCTGGGGGGCGTATTTAAGAAACTGACGCTAGTTAGCTGAAAACTTTATTGTGTATAAGTGGGCGATACTGGATTTGAACCAGTGACCCCATCCGTGTGAAGGATGTGCGCTACCCCTGTGCTAATCGCCCAAGACTTTTTATATTACCATAATTTACTAAATAGCAACGGAAAACGTAACCTGAAATGCCAAAGGCTTAGTTGTTGCGCCTACACTTTTGACGTTATTTTTCATCATTGGCGTATGTCACGCAAGGACTGTCAATTATGAGTGCTGGCTCAAATGAATTGCAGAAAATGACAGTAGAACAATTAACCCCAAATTCGTCAGGGTGAATGCACTTTATCGCTTCTTCTACTAAGGTATGGAAAGCACAATCATTGCAGATAGTCTGACATTTCCCTACTAAGTATAAATTTTTAAATGGTATAGCCGTTCTCGGTTGAGTGAGGTACACCCGTAAGGGCACGGCACTGCCGTGCCCTTACACTTCGCGATTAATCTTGTACCGCATCTGAATGGGAACCGCTATATTGCCATCGCATCTCTATCAGTTAAATGAGAACAAGTAGCGACAAAATCAAATGTTTAAATCGCGTAGAGCCAGACGAATTTGCTCGCTTCGCCTGCGGTTGACACCAAGATCGGACTCTCCTACACGAGATGCCGATCGCAGATGAATTACTGACTCATTAGGAGGTAAATAAAATTCTACATCATCAACAAATTGGAAGATGCGGCTTTTAGAAAGAGCGTGGATGTAATTATCTGTTTGTTCTACAATTTCTGTACGGGGAACAACGCTGAGAACTTTTAGTAAGATTTCTCTAGCTGCATTGCGGTCTACATGATAAGGAATCGGGTCAATGGCGTGTTTGGCATCTGCGTTTTGACTGACAACACAGTTGTTTGAAGCCGGACAACAACTAAGATGATCGTTATCAACTCCCAAGCTAGAAGCAGCCCAAGTAGCCCCAGGAAGTATTAAACTACTATAGGACTTACGCAAAAACCCTTTCAAACTCTCATTTCTCCGTGACCTCTGCGTCCTCTGTGGTTCGTTTTCCGTTACCTGTGCGTAAGTCCTATACTAATCAAAGTTAAGAGTATTGCAAAAGCGATACTCCGCAAGAATCGCTGTCGGCACGCTCTTAACAGACGGGACATAATGAATTTACTCCTTTTGTTCGGTTATTTCGAGTGAGTACTGAGAGTTACGATTCGCTCTACAGATTATCATCTATCCAGCCACACTCTGAGTTTGGGCAATCCCAATGCACCCGCGCCGACCAGTCCCTTTTGCCATTATTGCTGCCAATAACGGAATCAAGCCAAAAAAGTGACCAATAATTCAGATTTCCATTGACTACGAACCCAAAATCATTAGCAGGGGGTGCTACTGCATTCCCTAGTGATTCCAGCTTTGACTCAGAAGAATTGGCTGGTATCGGCTTTGTTGTGGTCAATCTTAGAAAGTTTGATGGTTGTAGATGAACATAGGAATAATCCAGCCTTACAGTAACGGGTTTTTAGAAGTTGTACCAGAGAGCGATTATTGGCAGATTGCAGCTATACACATCAATGGCCAAGCCTACTGCCCTACTCCTCAGCTTTATCGATCGGAAAAAGTGGCATTAGCAAAAGCTACACAAATTTATGATTGGATAGCTAACCACGAACACCAAATCAGCGATCGGGCTTACTACTGCTCTGAATTGAAACTCATCCTATGGCAGCAACCAAAAGTATCTTAGTACAGCATTTCATTAATTTGTAGTGAATTAAATTTGGCAATACCTTGCAATGCCAATGCGTCCCGATACAATGTTAATGCGTGCCCCTGCAATGCCAATGCGTCCCTCTGCAATGCCAATGCGTGCCCCTGCAATGCCATTGCATCCCAATACAATGCCAATGCGCCCCCCTGCATTAAAAACGCTACGCTTTTACGCAAAATTGTACTTAGTTAACCGGGGAGATTGCTTGCCTTAGAGGTTGTTTGAAAAGTATTTCACTGTGATTTTATGCACTTTTAGATCCCTCCTAACCCACGCCAGTCGCTCCACTTGGGAAGACCCCAAGACCGCGCTGGGTTGCAGGGGTCACTGAAGATTCATTTCTTTAGTTTATCTAAAGTCGCATCTAAGTTATCAAATTACCTTTCTAAGATAGAAGCAGCAACTATAAGTTGCTATAGATGACTAAAATCCAATTAATAGCTAGTGGCTGCGGAGAACATAAAAATGGCTAAAGCGCCAGAATCTTTAGACTTATCTACCTACGATGTTACAGACAGAGCTTTAGATCGTGACTGTACAACTTTATCTCGTCACGTCCTCCAACAACTTCAGAGTTTTTCGCCAGATGCACAGGATTTAAGTGCGCTAATGAATCGCATCGCCCTGGCTGGGAAACTGGTTGCTCGTCGCATGAGTCGCGCTGGTTTAATGGAAGGCGTTCTCGGATTTACTGGGGAAGTTAATGTCCAAGGCGAATCCGTCAAAAAGATGGATGTCTATGCCAATGATGTATTTATCTCAGTTTTTAAGCAAAGCGGCTTAGTTTGTCGCCTAGCTTCTGAGGAAATGGAAAAACCCTACTATATCCCAGAAAATTGCCCCATTGGTCGCTATACCCTGCTGTATGACCCAATTGATGGTTCATCCAACACTGATAATAATCTCAGCTTAGGTTCCATTTTCGCCATTCGCCAACAAGAAGGAACTGATAGCGATGGTAAGGCAACCGATCTCCTCACTAATGGACGTAAGCAACTCGCTGCGGGATACATCCTGTATGGGCCCTGCACGATGTTGGTTTATACTATAGGTAAAGGCGTTCATTCTTTTGTCCTCGATCCCAGCTTAGGAGAATTTATTCTCACAGAAGAGAATATCCGCATTCCTAACCACGGTTCTGTTTACAGCGTGAACGAGGGTAACTTTTGGCAGTGGGAAGAATCGATTCGAGAATACATTCGTTACGTTCATCGCACAGAAGGCTACAGCGCTCGTTATAGCGGCGCAATGGTAAGCGACATCCATAGAATTTTAGTTCAAGGCGGCGTGTTTCTTTACCCAGGTACAATTCAAAATCCAGAAGGAAAATTACGCTTGCTTTATGAAACGGCTCCTCTGGCCTTTTTGATTGAGCAAGCTGGCGGCCGTGCTACTACAGGACTGGTAAATATCTTGGATGTAGTGCCAAAAAAACTGCATCAGCGCACGCCTTTAATTATTGGTAGCAAAGAGGATGTCGCAAAGGTGGAGTCTTTTATTCAAAACGGACACTAGTGCCGCAAGTCAAAAGTCAAAAGTCACTCATGCTTTAATTTTCGGCTTTCTGGCTGTAATGAAATGGTAAGTTTATTTCTGCCGACATTTATGAGTGTAAAAAGGCACAATGCAGGAGCAAAATAAAGCTTTTTGAACTTTTTTCGACTGAATAGTTATTTTTGCCATGCTGCACTAGAAGACGGGAACAGAAGTATCAAGGATGCATCTAGCATCTGGCATTAATTAAAAGTTAATCATGGTGATTTAGGATTGGGAATGCAGAATAGCACTTTTTAAAGATGTATTAAAGATTATCTCAACTGGCCGATGCAATCAGTGATTGGCAACGCCACAATTCAAAAGTCACCATCAACATTTGATGTGTTTTGCCAACTTCACTTGGAAACATCACTATATAGGAGTGAAACAATTTAGGGCTATGGCTACTAATCATCTACTAGAAATTAACCAATACGGTCAAAGTATCTGGATGGATAATTTGACCCGTGACATTATTCAATCAGGCGAACTCAAAAAACTGGTTGAAAATCAAGGGATCTCTGGGATTACCTCTAACCCAGCGATTTTTGAAAAAGCGATCGCAGGTAACGTCATTTATGATGGCGATATCGAAGCTGGAGTTCGGGCTGGCTTACCCATAGACAAAATTTACGAATCCTTAGTTTTTGCAGATATCCGTAATGCCTGTGATATTTTACGCCCTGTTTATGAAGCCTCGAATAGACTAGATGGTTATGTGAGTATCGAAGTACCGCCAACCATTGCCCATGATACTGAAGCAACAATAGCCGAAGCCCGACGCTATTTCCAAGAAATTAATCGGGAAAATCTGATGATTAAAATTCCCGGTACAGAACCTGGTTTGCCAGCAGTGGAGCAGGTAATAGCCGAAGGGATGAATGTTAATATCACGTTGCTGTTTTCTGTAGAAAGCTACATCAACACAGCTTGGGCTTATATTCGTGGCTTAGAAAAACGGGTGGCTGAAGGTAAAGATATCAGTAAAATTGCTTCAGTCGCTAGCTTCTTCCTCAGCCGGATCGATAGCAACATTGACGGCAAGATTGATGCTAAGTTGAAAAAAGGCGTTGATGATATTGCCGTGGAAGCAAAGCTAAGATCTGTTAAAGGGAAAATAGCGATCGCTAACGCTAAGATTGCGTACCAGGAATACAAGAAAATTATCGAGAGCGATCGTTGGAAAGCTTTGGTAGAAAAAGGGGCCACAGTACAGCGGCTACTTTGGGCCAGCACCAGCACCAAAGACCCCAACTACAGAGACGTAATGTACATTGAAGAGTTGATTGGCCGTGATACCGTCAACACCGTACCACCAGCGACGATAAAAGCTTGTGCCGATCATTGTAACGTAGGCGATCGCTTAGAAACAGATGTAGAAAATGCTTACACGCTGATCGAAAACCTCAAAGATCCCGACATCAACATCGATCTCGATACTGTAATGGATGAACTGTTAGTCGATGGTATTGACAAGTTTATCCAGCCCTTCCAGTCCTTGATGAACTCTTTAGAAGAAAAGATCAAGGTATTGTCACCAGTGTAGGGACTAGGGACTGGTGACTGGGGACTGGGGACTGGGGACTGGTAAATAATTTTCCTAATACCCAATACCCAATACCCAATACCCAGTCCCTAATACCCAGTCCCCAATCTCAAAACCCAAAATCCAAAATCCAAAATTGTTATGGTTAGTCTGCTAGAAAATCCCTTGCGCGTTGGTCTGCAACAACAAAGGATGCCTGAACCCCAGATTATTGTCATTTTTGGCGCTTCTGGCGATCTCACTTGGCGCAAACTAGTGCCAGCACTTTATAAATTGCGGCGAGAACGGCGTATTCCCCCAGAAACTACGATTGTCGGTGTGGCACGTCGAGAATGGAGCCATGAGTACTTCCGCCAACAAATGCAAAAGGGCATGGAAGAGGCACATCCTAATGTCGATTTAGGGGAACTCTGGCAAGATTTCTCTCAAGGTCTGTTCTACAGTCCTGGGGATATAGACAACCCCGAAGGTTACCAAAAACTGAAAAATTTATTGAGTGAATTAGACGAAAAACGGGGCACGCGAGGGAATCGTATGTTCTACCTCTCGGTTGCCCCCTCATTCTTTCCCGAAGCGATTAAGCAATTAGGAAGCGCCGGGATGCTAGAAGATGCCTACAAACATCGTCTAGTAATTGAAAAACCCTTTGGTCGGGACTTGGCTTCAGCCCAGAGCCTTAACCAAGTGGTACAGAAATTTTGCAAAGAAAACCAAGTATACCGCATTGACCACTACTTGGGTAAAGAAACAGTCCAAAATTTGCTGGTGTTTCGTTTTGCCAATGCGATTTTTGAGCCGTTGTGGAATCGTCAATTTGTTGACCACGTGCAAATAACCGTGGCAGAAACTGTAGGCGTGGAAGACCGGGCTGGTTACTATGAAAGCGTTGGCGCATTAAGGGATATGTTGCAAAACCACTTAATGCAACTTTACTGCCTAACGGCGATGGAAGCACCCAACGCAATGGATGCCGACAGCATCCGCACAGAAAAAGTGAAGGTACTCCAAGCTACTCGTCTAGCTGATGTTCACAATCTGTCGCGGTCAGCAGTACGCGGTCAGTATAGTGCTGGCTGGATGAAGGGTGAAGCAGCGCCAGGGTATCGGACAGAACCAGGCGTTAATGCCAACTCGACAACGCCCACCTATGTAGCTATGAAGTTTTTGGTAGACAATTGGCGCTGGCAAGGTGTTCCCTTCTACCTGCGTACTGGTAAGCGGATGCCGAAAAAAGTCAGTGAGATTTCCATCCACTTCCGCGAAGTTCCGTCTCGGATGTTCCAATCTGCCGCCCAACAGACAAACGCCAATATTTTGACGATGCGGATTCAGCCGAATGAAGGTATTTCCCTGCGTTTTGATGTGAAAATGCCGGGGGCAGAATTCCGTACCCGTTCCGTTGACATGGACTTTAGTTATGGTTCCTTTGGCATCCAAGCAACATCTGATGCCTACGATCGCTTATTCCTTGATTGTATGATGGGCGATCAAACATTGTTCACACGGGCGGACGAAGTAGAAGCCGCTTGGCAGGTGGTAACGCCAGCCCTTTCTGTTTGGGATGCACCCGCCGACGCAAATACTATTCCCCAGTATGAAGCTGGTACCTGGGAACCAGCAGAAGCAGAATTCTTAATTAACCAGGATGGCCGTCGTTGGCGCAGACTGTAAATATTAGTCATTAGTCATTAGTCACTAGTAAAAACAAATGACAAATGACGAATGACAAAATCCAAAATCCAAAATCCAAAATCCAAAATTTCCTATGGCTCCCCAAGCTTCTACAATTTATTCACTTCAGGCGCCAAAAGATATTTCGCTTAACGAAATAGATACGGAACTGAATCAAATTTGGCAAAGTTACGGTATGACTGGCGAGGACGGTGGACTTCCTGCTGCTACTCGGGCCACGACATTTACCTTAGTGGTTTACGAACCAGAAGAAACCCAGTATCTATTGGCTACTTTGGGATTTTACAACGGCCCGCTTGACGGCATTTTAGGACCTCAGATGGTAGCTGCTTTGCGGCAAGTGCAGACAAAATATGCACTGCCAAATACTGGAACAGCAACACCTGAAACCCTGGCTATCTTGAGAGAAGAATTCATCAAACGTCAAGGAAACAGCGCTACAGGAGACAATGGTTCTATTGAACTTCCCAGCTTAAGCTTAAATGCCCCAAGCCCCAGAATTGCCGACGAAATCGCCCTCCGCAACCCTTGCCGCATCATTGCGCTATTTCCCATTACTGGCGAAGATAAAGGGGTCAAGGCTCAAGTTTCTGCCTATTGCCCGATCCAAAAGCAATCGTCAAGTACACTAATTTGCTGCGAATACATAACTCTTAGTGGAACTGCTGCTGCCTTGGAACGGGTAGGGGGGATGATTCCAGCCTTGTTAATTGGCGGCTTACCAAAGTTTCTTTGGTGGAAAGCAACACCAGACCCCAATAATACTCTATTCAAGCGGTTGGCAGACGTCTGCAATAATGTGATTGTGGATTCTTGCCGCTTTAACGAGCCAGAAAGTGATTTACTCCACCTCCAAGAATTGGTGGAAAGTGGGGTTCCCCTGGCTGACCTCAACTGGCGTCGTCTCTCAGCATGGGAGGAATTGACAGCTGAAGCTTACGACTCACCTCATCGTCGGGCTGCCCTTCGGGAAGTTGACCGAGTAACTATTGATTACGAAAAAGGCAACCCTGCACAAGCATTATTGTTTTTGGGTTGGTTGGCAAGTCGTCTAGAATGGCAGCCAGTTTCCTATAAAAAGGAAACTGGAGATTATGATATCACTCGCATTAACTTTATTGCCCAAGACCAACGGCAAATAGAAGCCGAATTAGCGGGTGTTCCCCTTGCTGATGTGGGTGAGATTGCTGGCGACTTGATTGCTTTGCGCCTCAGTTCGACCAATCCGAAGGCAGACTGTGGTACAGTAATTTGCTCGGAAACTGGTGGTTGTATGCGCATGGAAACCCACGGCGGCGCTCAATCTGCTGGTCTGTTTCAACAGGTGACTTCACTTTCTGAACAAAAGGCGGAAGCATTGCTGAGTCAGCAAGTACAACGCTGGGGTCACGAGTCACTTTTTGAAGAAAGTCTGGGAGTGACAGCGAATATTTTCAAATTGGAAACAAATAGTTAGTTTCGTTTGGAAAGCATAAAATTTACCAAAATTGCGAAAATCAAACACCAACTCTTCAGATTTTTGGATATTTCAATCATCTGGAGGGTTTTTCTCTTGTGTGTACACCGTAGCCGATTCTCTGGGGAGGGGATTAAGGGGTGGCGGGCAATGACTGTGGGAATCATAACTAATTATCAGGACATGATATTGTTGATTAATTACGAATTATTCTTAAACCCAAAATGTAACTTTTACTGATTGATTTGGCAATAAACGCGGATCTTCTCCACGAGATATAGCTGTCATAATTGACTCTACAAATATATGAATTGTGTCCGCAGGCGTATTATAAAATTGTGTCCCGTATTTAGCGATCGCTTCCCCCTGAATACCCAAAATTTCCACGTCTTGGCGGATAATGTGTTGAGCAGTCCACCGCACAAAAGGACGTGCTAATTTATTCCAGATACCATAATTGTAGGTGACATCGGTGTAAACTAGAGTTGAATTATCGGTTTCTGGAATAGATTGACTGGTAATGAACAAATGGCGATTCTGTGCCATTTTATATTCCACAGAGGTAATATTTGGCATATAAAAGCGATCGCTATGTTTAATCTCTGCACCCTGCAAATTCAAAAAACGGCTGTACCATCCCAAATTACTGTTTTCGTTGCGATACTCCACCAAAACCGAACCATTCCACCGTTCTACAGTCATCTCTAACTTTTGTTGACGGGAAGTACGGAAAACACCAGGATGAACAAAAGCCGTATGGGGAATATCAATAAAGTTCTCCGCACAATTAGTAACATTATTAGCAAAACGGTTAATTACCCGTACCGTCTCCCATCCTGTTTGTCCGTAGTGAGGCATAGAAAAGGGTTCAAAATCAACCTTTGGGGTATCGGCTAACCGCACATAAACATAGCCATCTTGTTCTTTGGTAGCGTAACACTTGGCTCGACGCTGTGGGGAAGGTTTGAAGTCATTTCCTTCGGCTGGAACAGCAATAACATTCCCAACCCCGTCGTATACCCAACCATGATAGGGACATTGTAAAGCACCATCACAGATTTTACCTGTTGATAGACGGCTATTGCGGTGTAAACAGCGATCGCGCAAAGCTACGGGTTGTCCATCTTCACCGCGAAATATCGCTAACCATTCTCCTAAAATGCTACGTGATAATACCTTATTAGGTTGTAGTTGTTTGCTGAGTGCGACAATATACCAAAAGTCTGCAAATTGCATGGTGGGTGGGAGAGAGCGATCGTATTTAAATTATGACAACCTCTTAAGAGAACATTACTGTATTTACCGCCCCAGGAGCACCAATTTACAATTAAAGGTGAGATAGCCTCAGATGGAGAATTATAATGACATTGCAAGAATTGCAAAAGCAGGCATTGCAGTTACCAATTAGCGATCGCTGGGCATTAGTTCAGATCCTTTTGGAGTCCCTACAGCAAGAAACTAGTTCTGAATTGAAAAAGGGTAATTTGTCTCGACTGCGAGGGATTGCAAAAGGTACAGAAATATCAAGTGAAAATGTTGAAGTAGATTATGTTAACTATCTCACTGAAAAATATCAATAATGCGAATTTTTGCGAGGCAATATCACAAATCCATACTTGCTCTTTTAGTTTTTTTTAATCATCATCTAAACCTTACGAAGTTCAACATTACCTATAACATCAAGCTGACAAGCTAACCGCGCATAAGGATAATTAGCTGCTAACGTCTCCAGCATTTCGTGTTCATCAGGTTGGGGAGGAAGAATATCACCAATAACCTCAACCAAACAAGTACCACAAATACCAGTCCGACAACCAAATAAAACAGGTGAATTCTGAATCGTGAGATGTTCAGACAAATTTTTATGGGGTTGCAGAGTCAGAGCAGGGTAATCAGTTTCCGGAAAAGATATATTACAAAAGTCAGACATATATTGCACAGTATTCACTGAGAGTATTTATAGTAATTGTATAACGGTCAAGCTGAACTGCGGTAGATCCCCTTTGCATCACTACTGATATTTGGGTTTTGCCCGTTGCAGCACAAAGTTGTACATCTACCATTCACCAACATTATTTCAAATTAAACAGAAATGGTTTGACAGATGAAATCATACGCTCTAACTCAGTTTTATTATGTATGAGAAGATCGTGTCCCCATAATTCATTCGTGTTATCGGAGCAATCTTTTGCAAGAGCTTCTCCGATCTTTTCAAAATTCTTGTTAATGTCTCTCCTTAAACTCTCTGGTTCAGATAAGACTCCAAGAACAAATACTCTATTTTCTAAATCATCTGGAATCTGTTGCTTAACATAACTTAATCTATCTTTATCCTCATCAAAATCAATCAGTAAAGCAATCATTCTGTCTGGATATTGTCGCATTGTAGAGGCATAATTATTCGTGAATTTCTCCACAGCGTCTTGCCAACCACGAGCCTCTGGTAGGACTTGAATAGTGCGGCGATTGAGGTTTAGATCAAGAATAAATCCGTTTGCAATCTGACGATTAGCATCATCTTCAGGCAACACAAGAATGTGTGGTCTGTGCTTATTTATGCTCATAGTTCTATATCGCCACTAATCAAGGCATCGACAAGATCACCTGGAAAAGAAATATCACTAAGCAATCTGATTAAAGTTGGCTCTAAGTGGCTTTTTCGATCAAGTACAAAGGTATTTTCATTTGAAAACTTTCGGATTGCTTCCTGATCATGCGAAGTCACCAAAATTTGCCCACTATTCTTAAATGAGCGTCGCAGTGATGATATAAAATGTCCAACCTCTGATATGGCAAGATAGTTATCAGGCTCGTCCCAGAAGCAAAAAAGAGGGCCGTATGATTCGTTAGCAGCTAAGACAACAGAGCAAAGAAAAAAGCATTTTTCCCCATCAGATAAACCTTCAAAATCAACACTCAGATTCGCATTATTTTTTTGAAATCGAACAATCATACTTTTGGAGTCTTTGCCGATTAGTTCATTCAGAAAATCCTTAATATCAGGCATAACATCACGGAGATATTGGACAACCTGTGTGTACGCAGCAGGATAGCGACTGAGTAACCCAGAAAACCACTCCCCAAAGTTTGAACCATCACGTTTTGGCTCCAAAGTGTCGCCATTGGAGTCTCCTGTCATCAAGCTTGGGATCGGGGCTAAAATAATCATGCGAGCAAGCCAAGTCTTGAAAATACGAAGTGGATCAGTTTCTGATTGCTCCTGAATTACTGGAAGGGCGACAAGATGCCAATCCACTAAAAACTGAGCCTCACGATTTTGCGAACTGTTGTGAAGAGTGACTTTGGCTTCCTTTCGAGAGTAGATTGGATCTCCTGAAACTAGCAGTTGTTCTTCAGAAACTCGAAGCTCTTTAAATTTTTCTGGCAACTCCAAGGCAAGGACATATTTGTATAATTTATCATCAAGTAATACTTCTATTTCAAAGCGGATTGGAACATCAGCCCTTCCACGAGTAAAATCTTTCGACTGGACAAGTTGACTAACTCTATTTATGCCTCGGCTAATCTTCTGAAGTACCTCTAATGCAGAAGCAGTAGTTGATTTACCTGAACCGTTTTTTCCAATCAAGAGAGCAGATGACATCCCCTTTATGGGTAGTTCAAAGTTTTCTAGGCATCTGAAGTTGTGTATATACAGTCTTTGGAGCATAGGAAAAAATTCCGAGGAGTGGGAAGTGAAAGAACTTTTTGATCTGCCTAAGTAGTGAATAAGCATTGCCATGAAGATCCTGAGAATTCAGGTGCTTTGCTGATCTACAGAGGGATTAATTACATATTAGATTACATTTACTTTCATAACAAACGCTATCCTCGATAAATAGGAAATGATAAAAGAGCAATAAGTAGGTAGGCGTGAATATTTATCGTTAGGATAAGGCAGTAGGCAGAAAGGAAGAGGGTTTGAACCTCATCGCTCGTATATCATTATAAACAAACTATTCTCTTCACCAAATGTAAACAAACTAGTATAAGCTCTTATACTTTTAATTTACACAAACTGAATTTGCCTTACTTTTAATAGTCTATTCATTTGCAGTAAATCTCTGTAAATTGTTAGTATAATACTGCTCAAAACCTTGAAAAGCCATTTTTTGAGTTGCCAAATATCGAGAAATTGAATTAGTTTCCATAAGTGACATATCCCGATTATGTTGCCAAAGATAATTGAGTTTTTCAACATACACCTGATAAGATTTCATCGCCTCCTGATGAGTTGAAAAACTGCGCTGCAATCCTTCCGACTCCTCTGTAAAACAACGGCGCATCATTTCTTTAGCATCCCTGTCACTCATTTCAAAAATGGGCGATCGCAACACCCGATAAATCTTGCTATACAACGCCGGATCGTACCAAAAAATCCCATTAATCGCAGCTGAAAAATGAAAGTGATCGCGCTGACATCCCCATAAACCTAAATTAGCCACCAGTCGCTCAAAAGCAGTTGGCGGCTTAAGGCAAGTGACAACATCGTGAGATATAATAGTCGAACTATTGAAGTGAAAACTTTCATCCAGAAAGTGATAATATGAGACTTTAGCAGGAATTGGAGCAACTTCAGGATGGGGATGTTTTTGATAATAATTGCTAAGTTTGTGCTGTACCAACTTGCCATTTAGTGTCCGCACTCCCCGGACTGTGAAATACTGACAAGCTAAAAAAGTATTATTCGCAGAAATTAGCCCAAAGTATTGAAGTTGAATTTTTTTCCACCAAGTTTTTAGGGCATTGGTGTCAGCATAAACCATCGTTTCTGTAAAGGGGCCGCGCATGGGGTAGGTAAAGATAAGTTCCCCAAACAACGCTTGTTCAACCTGTTTAGCAATTGTGCGGAAGGCGTTAATGTGCGATCGCTCTTGGGAGGACTCCAAATCTAATGTATCGCAGATTAACCGAAAATCTTCTTGAGCGTAAAGTCCGGCTGCACTGGTTTGATTGAAAAAGATAGTTGCAATTTCAGCAGAAACAATTTGTGAGTAGTAAGCTACCCAGTAAAGCTGGTTCAAAATTATACGCTGATGTTGGCTGGACTGTTCCCATAAAGGTGTACCATATAGCAGGGAAAACTCTTCTGGATTCCAATACTCGTTTTGACAATCTTCATAGCAAAACTTGGTAACTGCTTCATCCATTAAAGCAGTATGGTCTTGCTGTTTGTTGCGAGTGTGGTTAATTTGTAATTTGTGATGAATAGTTTTTTCCATATCCGTTTTGATTGAACGCAGACATAAGATGGATATTTATTACACACATTGATGGGCGGGGAGTGGTTCAAAAGCTCCGCGTTCTTCCAAGATTTGCAGGATAGACTGGGCTGATTTTATCCCCATGAGCGATCGCAATATTTGTAATCGCGTTCCACTGTGAGTTTCTGTATTCAGTTCTTCTAAAATTTGGATTTTTTGCGATCGCGTCAGATGTCCTTTCACTTGTTCCACTGCTGCTAGTACGCTTTGTGGCCCCACTTGTACCATAAACAAAAACTGTGCCAATACATCAAGAATTGTTGTTTGACTGAATGCTGAAACTGGAATTTGATTAAACAAGGTGGTTCCTGTGGCGTGATGACGGGATTCAGATTGTAAAAAACTGGAAAAAAGTTCTGCTAAAACTGGATAGCGGCATTCCTTCGCTAAACGCCGATAATGGCTTAAACCCCATCCTTCTAAAACTACTTGCAGCACAAATAATAAAACTGTTTTATCTGCACTTTCAACCACTTCTGATAGTAAGCGCAAAAACGGTTTATCCGTGCTAGTTACTTCTATTTCTGGTAAAAAATGGCTAATTTGGTAAAGGTGGGTAGCTTCATCAGCCGTAAACAGTCCATAAAGCATTCGTTCTTCAACTGTTTCTGCTAACAGTACCATTTTTGCCATGTAGCCAACGCCTGCTTTCTCAATGAAATATGATTCTTCTAACAAACTGCGGTTGGCAAGTTCCAGAATAGCAGATTGTTCATTAATATTAGATTGTTGAAAAATTTTGACTTGATGTAATTTGAAAAATTCAGCATCCCAATAATTTAATTGTGGGTAAAAAGCATAATTATTCTGATTGGGTAATGCTGCTATTAATATCCGCTGCAAACGGCCATGAGAATCTGTGTGTGGTAGATCAAAACCGACAATGTTATATTTTAAATCCATTTTTTTCTTGTTCAATTAAACTCAACTCAGGGTTAGGTGTTGATGGTATTTGAATATTTGAGTAATTAACAGTTTCCCACTTTCCCCAAGTTAAGGCTTTTTGGTGATTAACGTGCTGAATAAATTGCAAAATTGATTTATCTGCTTTAGTGGGAGTCTGTAAACTAAATTGAATAGTTTGAAATACCTGGGTATCCCCCTTTGCAAAATAATTACCAACCTGTTGGGTTAACCATAGCAAACCACGATTTATTACCCATCCTAAAAATCCAGGACGTTTGGGAGTCACTAAAATTGTTTGTCCCTCGGTTTTTCCTCCTTCTATCATTCGCAGCGCAAATATAATGTAGAAGTGCAGGAAATCCGGCCCTAGCGTCACAGTGCCAGTGTTGCCATACCAATAACACATACTGTAAGTAACTTCGTTGCAGTATAGAGGGCGAATCAGGCGGATTAACCAGGAATCATCCCCTCCCCGTGTAGTGTTACTGAAGGTAATAGCGTTGGGGTTGAGGTCTTGGGAATCAAATATAATCTCTAAGGGCAGATTGTGTACTGTATTAAAGTGGTGAGCATCAATCGCATTAATTAGTAAGACATTGGGATGGCAATTTTTAACAAACCGAGTCCCCAATATATAATCACAGTCTGCCTGTTCTAATTCTGGTACAAAAGGCAGCGAACTTGGATTTTCTTCTCCCACCCAAATCCAAATCATGCCGTACTTTTCCGCAGTGTGCCAAGTTTTAATATACACAGGTAGTGGTTTTTCGAGAGAAGGAATATCTATACAAATTCCGCGTTCATTGTATTTCCAATTATGAAAAAAACAGCGAATATTATCGCCTTCTACCTTACCTTCTGCTAAATGTGCACCCATATGTGGACAATAGGCATCTATAGCTACTAATTGACTACTAACTCCCCGATAAATTGCCAGATTTCTACCTAGCAACGTTATAGCTTTTACCTTGCCAATTTTTAATTTTTTTGATGGTAATGTCCAATACCATCCCTCTAAAAATTGTGTTGGATTGTTAAAGTTTAAGTGTAGGTTGGTAGATGGCATAAAGGTTAAATGAGAACACAATCTTGCACAAATGTTAACGATGATTCTGACTCCCACATCCGTTGTCCAGCACGAGTGAGATTGTCATAACCGATCTCAGTTAAACAAACTAATTCATCTCCTTGTCGATAGCCTGGATTTTTTTCCTCAAAAAACTGGATATGGCGATTAGTCTGTCGTCCTAATGGAATTTCAATCAACCCTTCCTGTAAAATTTGGGGATGCGAGAACCGGACAATACCAGTTGCTTCTTGGTATAAGTTACCATAATATTCCTGTGCCAAATTTCCCATTAGATTCTTAACATCAGCAGGTGTTGTGATATCATAACGGGGGTAGAAATCTTGCCAAAAGGTAGGGAGAAAACGATAAGTGCGAAAACCAGAGCAAATTAGCAGCCAGTAAAGTTTATTTTCTGGATAGTGTTGACGCAGAAAATTGATGGCGGCAATCCAACTACGTGGTAGTGTTGTACTCGACCAAGCACTAGGATCGACAATAGTGTCGCCTGAATATACCACACTAATTTTTTCTCCTAAAAAAGTCTTTTGGCATAACATCAGAGTTGAAAATCCTTTGAGTGCATTGGATGTTTCATCTCTCAACAATAAAACCCAGTTTTTGCGCTCTAGATCAATTTGAAACCCATCCCAGGTTATACCTTTAAAGTAATTTTGCAGCAGCACATACATGGCGGTGCGATCGCTTGGTTGCAACTTTTGAACAGGAATCAGCAAACTCTTCATTATTCGGAAATTACCTAAAATCGATTTGTAATATGTTTGTAATTATTACTTTATCGACCAATTTGGTAAATTTACGGTGTAATGTGACAGATTTCAGAATGGTTATTTACACTACAATTCTGTATTCACATCTTGCACCTTCTTAATAAGAGTTGGTGGGCATTGCCTACTCTAGAAAATAATTCAGATGTAGGTTAGGTTGAGAAACGAAACATTACCAAAGCTTTTGTTGGGTTACACTTTCGCTAACGCAACCTACTATTCTACACTCCTATTTTTTGACCATCGAGACGGTTTTAGCTGGTTTACATACTCCATATATTGAGCCAATGGCCGATCAATACTTAGGAGCAACTTTGGATTAAAGCGAATATTGTCGTAAATTTTGCCATCTTCATCTCGGAGCATATAGTAAGCCAAGCGAGTACTGAATAGCAAAAACTGACTCAGCAGATATCCCACAATACCTTTACGTTTTTCAGTTACATAAATCGGTTGAATTCTCGTTCTTCCAGGTGCAATTGGAGTATAAGCATATATCATATACAGTGGCGGAAAAAGCCTGACATCCTTCATCATTGTTAACAAACCAATGCAACCATGAGCATAACGCATTGAATACTGATATGTAGAACCAAGAAATCTTTGACCTAATTGTTCTCTAAAGGTAGTTTTGGGGAATTGTCCCCGCATTGTAAAGTCAATTTGAGTGCCTAATTCGCTGCGATGTAACGACAAATCCATTTTGATATCTAAATGATGAATTGTTTTTAAATGTTGAGCATCAATCCCATTCATCATACAAATATGATGATGGCAACTTCTTGTAAATGCAATATCAGCTTGTGCAACAATTTCTTTTCCCTTCAATTCATCAAAATCAGCCACTCCTTCCGGTGCTTTAGCATCTGGATAAATCCAGATAAATCCATACTTTTCCTCTGTTGCATAAACTTGCAATTTAGCTTGAGTAGGAATTTCTGATTGACAGGGAATATTTTTACAAAGCCCTGTTTCATCAAATGCCCAATGATGAAATGCACAACGAATCCAATTACCATCAACCTTTCCAATTCCTAAATCTGTCCCCAAATGAGGACAGTAAGCATCTAAAGCCCGCATTTGCCCATCTTCACCTCTAAAAATGGCAATTTTCTGACCGCACACTTCTACAGATTTTGCTGTTTTTTTAGGTATCTCCTGACTAGGACAGGCAATATACCAACCCTTAGCAATTACATTCCAGTTGTTAAATATTTGCATAATTGTTTGACAGATAATTATTTAATATTTCTTGTCGTTGGCGAATATCATCTTGATATTTACCCATGAAAATCCTAAATAACATTTTACCCAAACAATAAGATGCCCGCCAAGAAAAAACAGCATCTTGTAAATCAATATGACTACGCTCAAATAAGAAATGTCCGGTTAATCCTAACAATTGAGTTAACGGTAAGCCCAAGAATAACCAAAAATTTTGCACTTTCCAACTATAAAAGAGTAAACCGTAAAAAAAGAATATTCCCAAAATGTGTAGAGTAATATTAATTGGATGCTGATGTTTAAGAATAAAAATATCCCAATAATCTGTAAAAGGATGATCCAGAATTTGATTATTAATCTGATTTTTTAACTTTTGTTGAGGATTATAATAATTCATGTCAAAACCTTCTAGAATTAATCATTGTTTAGTGCGATCGCTGGCAACACCACTCAGATATCTCAACCGTCCGCTCGATCAACTTGTTATCTTGCTGGCATAACTCAAGACCTATAGCGCAAGCACTAAACGAAGACCTTCATCAACAAGCACCATTACGCGATCGCTTACTTGGCTTACCTGCTCCATCAAAAACGACTTGTCCACAGTAATCACTTGGGAAATATTCACAACCGAGTCTTGGGGTAAACCAGTTTCATCTGTTGTCACCAAAATGTTGCCTGGAGCTTCAGCCAGCCGCAGATTAGTTGTAAGAACAGCAGCAATCACAGTCCGAATTCGGCTACGATTAAACTCATCTGACTGAACGATCAGAACTGGTCTACGATATCCTGGTTCAGAGGCAACAGGCATTAGCAGGTCTGCCCACCAAATTTTACCTCGCTGCATTACCAATTTTCCTCAGATATAGTACGCGCTTGTAGCTTTACAAACAATGGATCAAGACTGCTATCTTCATCGGCATATACAGCATCTAACTGTTGAGTAATTTCATCCCGTTTATGCGATCGCAAGTATTCTTGAAGTGCCACAGCATAAAGCTGACTACGGGATAAACCCATGCGTTTTGCAAATTCTTCAGCAGCCTCAAATAGAGGATCAGGGATGGAAATCGCTGTTTTCATAGATTGGTATAACCTTAGTTATACCCTGATGCTACCGATTTTTTGTAATGATGGCAATGGCTCAAAAACGATAGAATTATTAAGCAGAGGTTTGCACCGAATTATACGGTTGGATCAGAATCTCAGCCGGAATACCTAACTCTTGATTTAACTTGCGAATCATCTCCAAGGTCAAGGAGCGTTTACGAGATAGTATCTCAGATACCCCAGCTCGACTGCCAAGACATGACTCCAAATCACGGCGACACCCGCCGTAAGTATCAGTCTTATAAAAAGAGTGCGTTATGTTTCGTTAATGTAGCCTACAATAATAGCGATCGCACTTGACCATATTTCACACCTTACATTCCATAATACTTACTGCTGAATCCTACTGACAGAGGTGCGCCATCATACTGGCAGGATATGCTGACCTTTAACTTCCTCTTGTGGTCGTAATAGGTGTGAAAGTGCGTCTGTTTGCGGACTAGTTCTAACTCGAATGGATTAATACTAAGTACACCCAAGATTTGCTCAGAATCGAACGGGCGGCTTTGACTCCAGGGTGCAGTTTTTTTGAGTTCAACATCTACATAGCTGATAAAGTTTCCTTCTGCCTCTAATAACATGTGGGATTGCTCAGATTCAATGATAATGTTACCCACTTCATTAGGCTTCCCCCCAACAGCTTTTGCGGCTTCTGTAATGGACATTCCAATATACTGGAAAGGACGGTGGAAGGGTGCAATCAGTATATCTAATCCAGAATTAATAGCTCTCTCTATAGCATCTGCGAGAGTCAACGTTCCAAGATAATTGCCATGCTGAGGAGTAACAGAAGCCTGTGAATTAACTATTGAAACTAATTGAGCGGGTAAAGAGTTTATATCTTGCTCAAAACGGTTTTGAATAGAAACCGGGATCGATACCTTTTTTTGTTTTTGCCAGTTTTTATTAAGTGAACTAAGAAAATCTTTTGGAAAAGACCAATAAAAAATGTAATTTTGGCAGTCAACAATAATTAATAATGTGGGATTTTTCTGAAGTAACCAATAATTAAGAGTCGTTACTGCAATAGGAACTGTAATTGAATTGCCTTTTACTTCAGTTTCTTCTGTCCCTTTACATTGAATGTTAAATAATTTTCCAGTTGGGTACTCTCCCTGCATAATTTCACAGATAAAATCAATGCCAAGATCCAGTTCTTGAGGAACAGGAATAACAATGCAAAATTTAGTAAAAACTGATTTAAGGAAGTCCGCCGCACTTTGGCCGATTCTCTGAGATTTTGTACGTTTTGGTAAATTGGTCATCACAGTGTTAAAAATTTTCTCACAATCTTAACTCAACTGCTATCTAGGATGAGAAATAGGTAAGAGTAGCAATACCTTAAGTAGAACTAATTTTGTCTGTCTAACTATTTATTATACAAAAATTTTCCATAAAGCACACGAAGCGATTCATATACAGAAAGGATTACAAACATTTTAATTATGATATTAATAAATTTTCTGTACATCATCAATATCCAACGATTATACAGAATTTATCTTAACAACCCTCCGCGCCTTTGCACCTCTGCGTGAGATAATTCAAACAGGAAACAAAACACTTCCTAACTTTTCACGCCCCAAGCGATCACTCACCTTGCCCACACAAACAACCTGAATCCCATTAATATAAGTTCCCTTTAATAGGTATATTATATCGATATATCAGATATGATATAAATACAGTATGGGAGATTAAAGTAAACCTTTAGTTTGGCTGCATGGTGAAGTTAAAACCCCACCTTTCAGTCAAGAAGCACGCATAGAAGCGGGTGTTCTGCTCAGACAATTACAGGAAGGTGAATCCCTTGGGTTGCCACATTCACGCCCTATGCCAAGTATAGGAATTCACTGTCATGAATTACGTATTCGAGATACAGATAAAAACTGGAGAATCATTTATCGAATTGATGACGATGCAATCTTGATTGTTGAAGTCTTTAATAAAACAACCAGAACAACATCCAAGAAGATAATTGAAGTTTGCAAAAAGCGCCTGAGCAAATACGATACCGATCAACAGGAGTAATGTGATGGATCAAGCTAAGAGAGAACGTTTGGAATCTAAAGGCTGGAAAATTGGCACAGTTTCAGATTTTTTGGAGTTAACACCTGAAGAAACTATCTTTGTTGAAATTAAGCTAGCTCTCAGCCAAAACTTGAAGGAGCGTCGGCAAAAACTGATGACTCAAAGTGAACTCGCTGCTAAGATTAGTTCTAGCCAACCTCGGATTGCTAAAGCTGAAAATGGCGATGCTTCAGTATCAATTGAATTGTTGATTCGGGCAATGTTAGCAACAGGTGCAACTCCTCAAGATATTGGGCAGGTGATTGCTGGTGTGGGGTAAAAGCAATTCAATGCTAAACTCTCAAACTTATCTTTGCGTCTCTGCGTGAGATAATTCAAACAGGAAACAAAACACTTCCCAACTTTTCACGCCCCAAGCGATCGCTCACTTTCCCCCAACAAACAACCCGAATCCCATTAATATAAACCGCTTGCACAATCTCATCTGAACCACGCTTAACCATCCGAGGTTCACCATCTAAAACTGGATCTGATATCTGCACCTGCGGGCTAATTGGCTGATTTAAAGCATTGGGATCGAGTAAAACTATATCTGCTTTCGCACCAACTTTGAGAACTCCCGTATCAAGACCAAACCAACCAGCAGGTTCTCCCGTAACGCGGCAAATCGCAGCTTCAGGTGAAAGGAACTTCGTTGCAACTGCTTGTTTGAGCAAAGACAAAGCTCCATCATAGTAGCCCAGGTTACGGACGTGAGCGCCAGCATCGGTAAAACCAGGCAAAATACAGGGATGCTGCATCATCGCTAAACGGGGTTTTAGGCGATCGTTCGCTCCTGTCGCCACCCAGCGTAAATCTGTATCGTATTTTTGTAATGCGTGGATAAATAAATCCACTGGTTCTTGTTGCTTTTGACGAGCAATTTGGGCAAAACTTAACCCTTGCCAACTTGCTTCGGGACAGTGAATAACTTCCATCAAATCTAACCGACGATGGAATGATTTACGCCATTTACTCAGCCATTCTTGGCGAAACTGACGACGAAAAATTTCCGATGCCCATAGTTGTTGCCTTTCTTCTGGTGACTTACAACCATTGAGTTGTGCGCCTGTGGAGAATTCTTCAAATAAGGGAGTTACAGGGCCATCAGAGTAAATGGTGAAGGGTTCAGTTAGGGTTTGAAAGCGCACATTACCATTTAGAAGCCGATTCCAAATAAAAAGTAGGGGGGAAAATATTCGCCATAGTTTGCGATCGTGTACAGCATCCAAAGCTGAGAGGACTGTTAGCCGCAGTGGTTTTTGTCCAATCCCTGAACCCATCCGCAGAATGTCCACAAAGGAAGCAAGTCGTTGTAAATTGGGTGTGACTTGAAAAACGCGTTGGCTACGCCCGCCGCAGGCATCGCTCCCCCGACACAAATCCGCCAACATTGCATATTCTTTAAATTTCGCGTGTTGAGAGGGAATTGTACAACCTTGCCATTCTCCACTCATCCGATGCCAGGGAAACATATCAATAGAAATGCCAATAAAGCCAGCGTCTAAAGCATCTGTGGCTATGCGCTGCATAAGTTTTAGTTCAAATTTTGTCGGCTGAACCTTTAAACTGCGTTCTAATCCCATTACATGAGCGCGTAAGGCACTGTGTCCAAACATTGGGGCAACATTGGGGCCAAGGGGTAACTGTTGCAAATGCTGTAAATATTCTGCTGGTGTCTGCCAGGAAACCGACTTTTTCAACCATTTTTCAATCAGCCGATGGGAAAGTGTCTCTACCCTCTGAAAAATATCAGCCAGGATTTGGGGTTGGGCGATCGCAACAGACAAGCTACAGTTACCAATGACCACGCTGGTAACACCATGACGAACTGATTCGCTCAATCCTGGTGCGATTTCTAACTCTAAATCGTAATGCGTATGAATATCGATGAATCCAGGTGTCACCCATAACCCAGAAGCATCAAGCACTTCACGCGCTGGGGTAGTTAAGGAGGGTGCAAGGGTGACAATGCGGCCGTTTTGAATGCCGATATCTCTGCGAACAGGTGGAGAGCCTAAGCCATCGAAAATTAACCCGTTTTGAATCAGCAAATCCAACATGATTCTTTGTTGCCTTTTGGTTGTTATTGGATCTGTTTAGGGTAATTATAGGCTGGGAATTTATTGAAAATAGAGATCGCTTGTAATTGATATTGTCAAAATACCAATAATCTTCTGAACCCCGATCGTTCAATAGTATAACAATGGAGACACGGAAAGTTATTAACCGATGAAGAGAAATCTTTCATAGGCGTCGAATCTAAGCGAAACTTTATAGAAGAATGGATTTTAACGGTCAAAGATCAAGAGCCGATGCTCTACTAATAGAGAGGTATAACGCCTATAAGTTATGTTAGTAGTATGAGTAGTTTTCTCCTGCTCCTGAGCCAAAAAACTGGAAGATGAGCAATATTTATAACTTGGAGACAAGACCACGAGTTTTCGTAAGTTATGCAAGTGCCGATAAAGCAGTTGCACGAGTAATTGTGGATGGTCTGCGATCGCGAAATATTAATGTATGGTTAGATGATTATGAACTCTATCCAGGAACGCATTGGACTGAATCTATTCGCTCCGCAGTTTCAGCAAGTGCCTATTTTCTCCTTCTATTGTCCAAACATTTGGTAAACTCCCATTGGATAAGCAAAGAAACTGAAGCTGTACTGAAAGAGCTGCAAAACCGAGATATCACATTCTTACCTGTTCTTTTGGAGGATTGTGAGATTCCATCATCACTTGCTACATATCAGTTTTTTGATATGAGAAGTGGAATAGAGGAAAACTTAGAAAAGCTCGTTAACGCACTTAACTCTACTGTGGAGATTGATTTTGAGAAATTGTCTCCACACACCTTTGAGCAACTGGTTACAGATCTTCTTCAGAAACTAGGTTTTATCAATCTGCAATCGGAGAGCAAGCAAAGTGATTCAGGCATTGATGCTATTGTTGAATTCCGACATAAAGATCCTTTTGGTGCTGAAAATCGGGAGGTATATGCTGTTGAAACAAAATTTTACCGTGATTCCCGTGCTGACTTGCGAACACTCAAGCAATTGCTCGGTTATGTAAAGAACGATCCAAAGATTGATAAAGCACTGCTTGTTACAAACGGAAATCTCACATCTGTTGCTCTTGATTGGGTAAGCGATGCTCCAAAATTAACTGGTATCCCAATCCGTGTTGTTGATGGAACAGAGTTAAAGCGGCTTCTCCTTCAAAACACCGATCTAGTTTCCAAGTACTTTACTGCCAGTGTAGGTCACGCTTAATGAGCCGAATTACTGATTTTATCAATCGGCTTGATAACTGTCCTGCTGGTCAGAAAGGTTGGCGAGAATTTGAAGATATGTGTGTAGAAATTCTTGAATTTTTATTTGTCCCGCCGTTGGTAAGACCAATTATTCAGCCACGAACGTACTCTGGTACAAATCGACGCGATGCAGTATTTCCAAATCGAAATTTTGATGAAAAACACAGTTGGGGCTTGCTTCTTCGTGAACTGGAAGCAAGATTGGTGCTATTTGAGTTCAAAAATTACGATGCAACAGATATTGGACATGAGGAAGTAATTCAAACTGATAATTACTTGACAGAACCTATGGGTAAGCTTGCAATAATGGTGTGCAACAAACTTCCTAATGATGGCGCTCATATCCAGCGAAATAATATTTACAGTCGGCGTCGTAGAGTCATTCTCTTCATGACAAAGGAGCATCTGAAGGAAATGCTCTTCATTAAGGAAAGAGGAGAAGATCCATGTGATTTAATTGTCGATCTAGTTGAACGATTTTATCTACAACACGAGTAAAAGCAGTAAATAACATTTTTCAGGCTGTGTGAAAATGCATCCCAAAGATCGCCTTTTGATTATGCCTCCATATCCAATGGTTTTCTGAATACTAGCTACCAGTGGAACAGTAGTATTGCTTCCCTACTTTCTAAAAATGAAAAATCGCTGACACCATTTGCTATAACTTGAAAGCAGATATTGATCTGTTTCAACTACTCCATAAATAAACTTGAATTCGGAGATTTTTTACTTTAAAAGCTTACTGGTTCAAGATTTTACTACCTAATTATAAACTCTACTGCAACTTTACCTAAGTAATTCCACCACGATGTTCAGTTTTAACCCAGTGCGATCGCTCCCTTTGCACACACATCTTTAAAGTTGTCACAATCATTACAGGAATCCAATGCACCATGTATAATGACCCTTGAATTGTTGCCCAAAGCAAAGACCATCCTCGTAAACTTTGAAATTGGTAAACTCCAGCAATAAAGGCAATTGTCAGAATGATACTGAGTAGTGTCTGGAGGGGAAGCAGAACTGGATGATGACTATAAAATATTGTCCAAAGTAAGTCAGGAATTAGTCCAATTGGCAGAAGAAATTGCAATATAAAAAACAATAGTAAATCAATTTCTTTCGCCCAACCTAAAGTAATAATTTGCGGAAAATAATCCAGGTAACGCTGATAGCCACCTTCAGCCCAACGACAACGTTGATACCAAAGTTTTTCCCAAGTAGTTACACCTTCTTCCTGAATTGATGGAACTGTAATAAACTCAATTTCCGCACCTGCTAAATAGAGTTTGAAGCAAAGATCCAAATCATCGGTAACAGTATTCTCATTCCAACCTTGACACTTTTCTAACAATTCCCGACTAACTAACATCCCATTACCCCGCAGTTCAGACATTCCACCAATAGCAATGCGATGGGTTTGCAAAAAGCTATCACAGCACATTTCCATCTGCTGACAACGGGTTAAGAAATTGGTATCAGCATTAGAAATCGCTTTTCGCACTTGTACTGCACCGATAGCTTGCTTCTGAAACAAAGGTACTGTTTGCCGCAGAAAATTGGCTCTTAACTGAGCATCCGCATCACAGACTAGGATAATCTCCCCTTGGGTAAAGGGAAACACTGCATTTAACGCCCCTGATTTACCACCTTTTGATTCCCGTCGATGAACTTGTAAAGCTGGAAATTGAGTTTGTAATTCTTTCAAAACTTGGGGGGTTTCATCGGTACTGCCGTCATCAACAACCCAGATATCTAGGGAATCGCTTGGGTAATTCAATTGGCATAAGCTGTAAACTAGATCGGACAAGACTGGACTTTCATTTTTAGCCGGAACTAAAATCGAGACTGGCGGTAAATAAATCTCACTTTCGATCGCTGCCGCCGCTGGTTTTGCTACCAGCATCCGTAATGTTTGCACAGTTAGGATTGCCGTTAATCCCAGCATCAAACATTGTGTTTCTGGTAGCCAGTGCAGCAAACTCACGCCACCCCAGACCAATAAAACTACTAGGATTGCTTTGAGACGTCGCAAAATCTCAACTCCCGCGACTGTCGCCACTCTATAAATTGTTTCCATATACAAATTTACCCACCTGTAGCGATATCTACAACTGGCTGTTACCCTTGATAACGCAAAGTGCGATGCCTGCGGCGGGCGTAGCCAACGCCTTTTTAACTTTATCATTCCTCTCAGAACTCGAAACGCCAAGCTGTTTTCTCAATATATCGAGTTAGGAGGTTGAGAAATCTAAACTTTGCCGAAAAGAGATCAGCAGTTCATTTAATGCAGCCATATCAATTAAAAATGCGTCATGTCCGTGGGTTGACTTCAGCCACGCCAGTTGAGCATTCGGGATTGAATTTGCCAATTCTTGTTGTTCTACTGGAGGATAAAGAATGTCAGAATCAATTGCGACAACTAAAGTTGGTTGCTGGATGATTTGTAGAATAGATTCATAATCTGACAAATCAGGACTTGTGCGATCGCGTGCAACATCGTGGCGATCCATTGCGTGGGTAAGGGTGATGTAAGTGTTGGCATCAAATCGTTCTGTTAGCTTTTGACCCTGATGCTGTAAGTAACTGGCTATAGTAAACTGCTCACATGCATCATACTGCCGTCCAAAGCGGCTTGTAAAACTATCCCAAGAACGGTAAGTAGACATCGCCATCATCCGCGCCACTGCTAGTCCTTGGTTTGGGGGCGCATCCAAAGTATAGTTCCCCCCTTGCCAGTTTGGATCGGCATAAATTGCCTGTCTTTGAGCTTCACTCAATCCAATACACCAAGCTGAATGTCTGCCAGAAACAGCAATGGGTGCAATTCCTTTTACCTTTTCTGGATATAACAATGCCCACTCCAGTGCTTGCATCCCACCGAGTGAGCCGCCAATTACTAACCGCAGAGATTGAACACCCAGGTATTCTAGTAGTACAGCTTGCAGGTGAACCATATCTCGGATTGTAATCTTAGGGAAGGATACGCCATAAGAATTTCCCGTTATGGGGTTGATAGTAGTTGGCCCAGTTGTGCCGTAACAACTTCCCAAAATGTTGCTGCATACAATAAAGTCGCGTTCTGGATTGAAGGCTTTCCCTGAACCAAACAAAGGTTCCCACCAATCATCAGCGTCAGCGGAACCAGTTAAGGCATGACAAATCAGTACCCCATTATCACCTTGAGCATTTAACTGTCCCCAGGTGCGATAAGCAACCTGAACCCCAATTAATACTTCGCCGCCTTCAAGTGGAAATGGCACAGTCATCTGGTAAAACTGGGTTTGCTGTGAGATGAAATCTGAGTAGATCATATTTAGGAGTGAAGAGTGGGGAGATGAGGGAGCAGGGGGACAAGGAAGACAAGGGAGAATTATTCAACAAGTTTCTTCCTTGTCTCTTCCTAATGCCCAATGCCCCATTCCCAATTTATTGATAATTAACTCTTAACTTGTTGGAATGCTTGCTCAAAATCTTCTTTGATGTCGTCGATATGTTCAATTCCCACTGATACACGCACCAAATCGGGTGTCACACCTGCTGAAAGCTGTTCGTCATTACTTAGCTGTTGATGGGTTGTAGAAGCGGGATGAATAACGAGGGTTTTCGCATCACCAACATTTGCTAAATGACTCGCTAATTTCACATGATTAATAAAAGCTTTACCCGCCTCTAGTCCCAGGGGAAACGCATCTAAATTGTCTTGACAAAATACCATCTTAATGGGTAAGAATCTTTAATTTAATTCAAATGCGTATAAAATTTTGATGAGTG
>NZ_JBALDJ010000063.1:0-4213 GCF_036917415.1 Nostoc sp.
AAATGACAAATGACAAATGACAAATGACAAATGACAAATGACAAATGACAAATGACAAATGACAAATGACAAATGACAAATGACAAATGACAAAAAACAAAATTTTGGAGGAAAAAATGCGCGATACCTTTAATAAAATGATTGGTCGATCTCGCTATGTAGTGTTTCGCCTATTTCTGCACTTAGGGGGAGGTGAAGTAGCGCCAATTTTGGGAGTATTAAATAGTGCTGGGCGGGATGCGATCGATGCTGATGGCGACTTAGAAGTTTTAGGAGAAGGATTGGTAGAAATTAGCCAAACCCTGCTGCAATATGATGAATATTGGCTTTCTGCTGCCAACGAAGGTGACGTATTTTGGGATGAAGGTGAGGCAGGAGATTACGTGAATGAATTATTTACTGACTCTGCCGAAAGATATCTCAGCGAACCAGATTACGCTTCCAACTCTGGCTCGAATGAACCTTTATCCATACCTGTAACTCGCAACGTCATTGTGATGATTACAGTAGCTTATGAAGGAGAAGTACCAGATTTGGAAACTGATCTTTCTAACGTTCAGGCGCTGAAGGAAGGATTGAAAGCATTGATAAATTTGCATTATAAACATAGATTAAAGGCAATCCAAGTACATTTCTCACCAGCACAGTTAGGCGATGAACTTACTAGCGATCAACTGTTGCAATATTACCCAGAATTGATTCCTTTGTAATATGTTGGGTAGTCCGTACTTACTACTCGTATTGATAAATTGTTAAGCTCAGAGATAGGACAATAATCCAATGATCATGACCATAGTACGTAAATTTACAGCCGTTTTTTTAGCTCTGAGTTTGTGTATCACAACTGTTGCTTGTGGTGGTGAAAGCCAAACTAATTCTTCAGCTAAGAACGTTAGCCAAAGCTCTACTAACACCAAGCTGGGTGACGGAGAGTATCAAATACAACAAGCAACTTATGACGATGCAACTGGTGAATACAGCTTGTTTTTACTTAACAATAATCCCCCAACCTTTGCAACTGAAAATTTGCAAATGGCACGGTTAACTGATGATGAAATCAAGCAGGGTAAGAAAACCTATCTAAAGGTAGATAAAGGACAACCGATTTTATATCTGACGGAAGATTTTAAAATTGAGTACGTCCACAACGTTACCGAGAATAAAACTAATCCCCAAACAGGACAACAAGAGACGGTTGTAGTCCGTCGAGAAAATAACTTCTGGGCACCATTTGCTGGGTCTGTGGCTGGTAGCTTGGCGGGACAGGCAATTGGTAGTATGTTGTTTAGACCCCAGTATTATGTACCCCCTGCCTATTATCCAGGACAAGGATTAAGTGGCTTTGGTGGATATGGCGGAAGCTATGGCCAAGCAATTCAAAGCTACCAAACTCGCTATAATACGCCACCCGCAGCCGTGACAAATCGCACTGCGTTCCGCAATACAGGGACAATTAGAAGGTCATATCCTGGAAATTCAAATATACGCAATACACCGCGTAGCACTACAGGTAATAACCGTCCTTCTGGTTCTGGTTTTGGTGGTAGTACCTTGCGACCTTCTGGTAGAGCCACTTCACCCAGACGCAATTCTGGTAGTGGTTTTGGTAGTGGGCGTAGTTCAGCACCCCGCCGTTCAACTGGTTTTGGCAGCAGACGCCGTTAAGAAATTTCAAGAGTTACTTTATAAAGAAGCCGGAGGGTAATAAGTCAAACCTCCGGCTTCTCTTTAATATCTATGCAATTTGTGAGGAGGAATTATTAACCCTCTTCTATCACTTTGGGGAAAGAAAAATAAATGTAGGTTGGGTTGAACAAAGTGAAACCCAACTTTTCTAAGGTCTTTGGGTGTTGGGTTTCGTTCCTCAACCCAACCTACGTCTAAATTGATAAAAGTCATGAGAAATAAGGGTTTTAGATTTTTCTCTACCGATAGTGATTAAAGAGGGTTAATTATTCGGTTAAATAATATGAAATACTAAATACAAATATTGTTAAGAGAACAGGAATCATTTTACTAAAGTCTATTCGCTTTTGTTGAACCATTTCTAAACAAGACATCGGAATCATCAGAGGCCAGAAGATAGTTGCTACCACAAACATCACAAACGATAAAAATTTATCTTCTGGATTGGAAGCAGTATGACGTAGGGAAAATATTAACCAATTAGTTAAAAAATAGCATGTCATTAATAAGTAACCAATAGTTAAAGTCAGTTGGATCTGATTCACCGTGAGTACTCCTAAAGTTATGTGAGCTTCACTAATCATCATTCGTACAAAGTTATAACATATACAGTCGGAATCTCACCCCGTATTTGCTGACGCAAACACTTGTCTTTCCTTAGTAAGGGGAGGGATTGGGGGTGAGGTTGAAAAATGTATTTCATGTAAACGAGAACTGCTACAGCTATAGCTATTAAAGCAATAATTAAGCAGTCTTAAAAAATCTAATAATTTCACGGACATGATCCAGAAATTGCCCGTCAGTGGAAAGTTGTGCGATCGCATTTCTAGCTTCTCTCGCCAAACGCTCATGTTCAGTTTGATTTGTCGCCCGTAATTCTTCTAAATTAGCGGCAATTCGAGCTAAATCTCTGCGAGTTTCTTCGGCAAAACGTTGTTGAGTTGCGGATAAGGAATAGGGTTGTTCAGGATTAAGTTGATCTTCCAATGACTGGATTTTTTGTTCCAATATAGAGAAGCGATCGCGCAGTTCAAAAATATCTTCGCGCGGATACTTCCATTCTTGGCGAATCATCGCTAACCGCGCATATAAATACTCATAAGCACGAATCGCGGGACGCAGAATTGTTAATAATAAAGCTGCACCAGAACTTATATATCCCACTGTACTAATACCTGTAGCAGCAAGGGTATAAAGACCAACAGATGAGAACAAGTGTAAAGCAATGGCAACCCAGAGCGATCGCTTTGCCAACAATGTGACATACTTCACTTGTTTCTCATCGACTGGAATTCCTTTTTCAGTTGATTGTGCTGCTTCTGCTAAGACTTCTTTGGCTTGAAAATGCACATTCCACGGGACGGTAACAATTACCAATAGCCACCAAAAACTAGCACCACCAATCACCCAATCAAGAAAGTTACCTGTAGGTATGTGCAACCATTGCAGTAAGCCAAAAGCCACTAGCACCGGAACCACAATTCCAATAATGGAACCGATGAAAAAGTTGATATACATCTTACCCTGTCTCCGATGAAACTATCACCTCGATTATGGCTAGTGGTTCTCAATTATACAAATATATTTGTGATGGTTTTTCTAGTTGCACATGATAAAAGAAGGGAGAAATAATGGAATACTGCTTTGTAGAGTTTCAAGTAGATGATTCCAAAAGATTCAATGCTCTTTGTGAAGTTTTCAAGGAAATTAAAAAAGATAAAGACAACGATTCTTGGCGTAATGAAGAAGATTGGCTAATTTTTTTTGATCGCAAAGCATTATTACATTTTTGGTGGCCTAGTGAAGAAGAAGTGACTGAACATTTCCGTCGCTGGTTTGCAACACCTGTGGAACAGAGGTGGACAGATCCTAGCCTCAAAACTCCTTGGGACTTTTATTCTATGTTTGATGCTTTTCAAAATGGTGAATATCAATTAATTGCTTGTCGCATGGTTTCTGTCGACAGAGCTAAACTTGAATTTGAACCCTTTAGCCATCCCTATGGCGGAACTGGTGCAATACAGGCGTTAGTTGAATCTTTCGATTTTGTAATTATTGCAGAAGATGACGGTATAGAATATACAAAATTTAACCTGTAGCTTAGGAAAATAGTGAGGCAATTTAAACCTTTGCCCGTCACTATTGGATGAGATAGCTACGCCAAATTGATTGACTATCTTTACTACCTTTTTCTGGAATTAGCGATCGCCAAGTTTTACCTTCTTGCTGAATTTGCAGGTAAACGTCAAAGGGTTGTTTTGGTTGCGTCAAGCGCCGTTTTGGTAGCTTAACAATCAAGTCGTAGGTTCCCCGTACATGGAAAGCTGGTAAATTATCAATCGTTAGAGGTTGTTCTTGGGTAATTGATAGCCGCTTAATTTCAAATCCTTGAAAATCTAAATCCAACTGTTGACTAAGTTTTTGTTGAGTTTGGTTTGAGTCGATGGGGGATATTATTCCCCGCACCTCTCAGTTAAATCTGGGCGTGCGACTTTCACCGCACCCAGCTTCCGATGTTCTTAGCTTG
>NZ_JBALDJ010000064.1:0-32624 GCF_036917415.1 Nostoc sp.
CTTTGAAGGTGCGGTGAATATGGCGCGGGATATGTACAATGCCATCTATTCCCCTCTGATGAAATTGGCTCAATTTGATATCCGTGGTGAGCAAAATCTGCCAAGTACCAATGGTAATGGCAACGGTAAAGCAACCAAAGAGGTATCAGAGGAAGTCGTTTCTCTAATTCAACAGCAAGTTAAGGAAGCCACTTCAGAAGTCAAACAGCTAGTTAAGGAAACCACTTCACAGGTCAAACAGCTAGTTAAGGAAGCTGCGCCACAAGTTCAACAGCCAGCGAAGGAAGTTGCACCACAGGCCAAGCAACCAGCTAAAGAAGCTGCACCACAGGCCAAACAGCCAGCTAAGGAAGCTGCCCCAGTTCAACCCCAAGCTAAGGAGGCTGCCCCAGTTCAACCCCAAGCTAAGGAAGCTGCCCCAGTTCAACCCCAAGCTAAGGAAGCTGCCCCAGTTCAACCCCAAGCTAAGGAAACTGCCCCAGTTCAACCACAAGCTAAGGAAACTGCCCCAGTTCAACCACAAGCTAAGGAAACTGTACCAGTTCAACCACAAGCTAAGGAAGCTGCACCACAGGTTCAACAGCAAGCTCATGAAATCGCTTTATACATTCAACAGCGAGCTGCAGAAGTCACAAAATTAATTCAAGAACGGTGTTTGTGGCAGTTTCACTCGCGTGCATGGGATCGGGAAGAAAACATCAATGGTGTTCTCAATATGGCCGCCCAAATCTTGACTGGAGAAAAGGTGGTTCTGGATACCTTGATCCAAAGGGGTTTTTATGCAGATGCGAAGATCCTTTCGGCTGACCTAGAAATCAGGTTTTCATGGTTAAGTAAGATGGAGAACTCGCAAAAGAAGGCAGTACTGGAGTCTGTTAAGGCAATGCTGGTCGATATTGTAATAACCAAGTCGAAGAATGGTGAATTGCATTATTCGCTTTATTAAAGCAATTAGATCAGTAATTCAACCCTCCGGGTGACGCTCTTGCGTCGCTAATGGCAGTTCCCCAAGACCAGACTGTTTCACCAAACCAACGGCGTTGCTCAATTGGAGCATGAAATAGAGTTTTGTCATCCTGTTAGTGTTTGTGCAGAAATTTTCTTACAGGTATGGAGCGATGTCTACGACGGGCTATTCAGCATCGCTTTCATCCCTTCCTAGCATTGTAGGTGTCTGCATACCGTCTTACTACAGAAGTATCTCATCTAGTTTTCAAGACTTTTGCGAAATTCAATTCTACCTTTCTTCTGTAATCGACCCTATGCGTAGCTTATTTCTTGGTTGGGTGTAGGCATCACTCCACTTCTTTAAACTCAAAATGACAATTCATGTCTTCGTTCAGCAACGCCAAACAAACACGCATCACAAGTTCTACACCATCTAGGAGTCAAGAGAATGTCTGTAGTTGTAAAACAAAAAGAACGCAAGGGAATAATCAATCCTATATTTACCTGTCAGCCTGCTGGGGCTGAGTATGCTGCAATCGGAGTAAAAGATTGTATTCCCCTGGTGCATGGAGGACAGGGGTGTAGTATGTTCGTTCGTCTGCTGTTTGCCCAGCATTTGAAGGAGAATTTTGACATTGCTTCTTCTTCACTCCATGAAAATAGCGCTGTCCTTGGAGGACAGCCACGCATTGAGGAAGCCGTACACACCTTAGTCGCACGATATCCCGATTTACGGATTATTCCAATTATTACGACTTGTTCAACTGAGACGATTGGGGATGATATCGAAGGAACCATTAACAAGCTCAACGGCCAGTTAAAGAAAGACTATCCCGATCGCAAGGTTGTCCTTGTTCCTGTGCATACCCCCAGTTACAAAGGTAGCCAGGTAACAGGCTATAATGTCGGCGTACATGCAATCATTTCTACCCTGGCAAAAAAAGGCGAACCAACTGGCAAGTTGAACATCATTACTGGGTGGCTTAACCCTGGAGATGTCACCGAAGTGAAGCGCGTCTTAAAAGAGATGGACGTTCCAGCAAACATCTTACTGGATACAGAATCCTTCGATGCGCCCACCATGCCCGATAAGACAAGTTTTGCCTTTGGGAATTCAACCATTGAAGAAATTGCTGATTCTGCTAATGCGTTGGGAACTATTGCCTTATGCAAATATGAAGGCGGTAGTGCAGCCGAATTCTTAGAAGAGAAGTTTAAGGTTCCTGCAATCATTGGCCCAACACCAATTGGTATCAAAAATACCGACATTTGGCTGCAAAATGTCCAGAAACTGACTGGAAAACCAATACCAGAATCTTTAGTCAGAGAACGTGGAAAGGCTATCGATGCGATCGCCGACCTCGCCCACATGTTCTTCGCTAACAAGAAGGTAGCTATTTACGGAGATCCCGATCTAGTAATTGGTCTAGCAGAGTTCTGCTTGGAATGTGAGTTAGAGCCAGTGCTGATGTTGTTGGGAGACGACAACAGAGCCTGCACCAAAGACCCAAGAATTGCCGCGTTAGAGAAGCAAGCAGCCTGTGATATCGAAGTCATCTGGAATGCAGACCTCTGGGAATTGGAGCGCCGCATTAAAGATAAATCCCTGGAAATCGACTTGATTTTGGGTCATTCCAAAGGTCGATATATTTCTATCGATCACAAGATTCCAATGGTTCGGGTTGGCTTCCCCAGCTTTGACCGGGCAGGTCTGTGGAAATACCCCATTATTGGCTATAAAGGAGCAGAATGGCTAGCAGACAACATTGCCAACGCCATGTTTGCAGATATGGAGAACAAGCACGAGCGCGAGTGGATCTTAAACGTTTGGTAAGAGTCTGATATGTATAGGGGATGGCATCTATCTGGAGTAATATTTCTTATCGTCCATCCCCAACTCAAGAGCCAAATAATTAGATGGTATTTCCATCTTAATTTTACGATACTCAGCAATCCTACATCAATTGTAAACCAGGCAGTACCCGTTTAACTGATTAGTATCAGAGGGCGGCTCAGTAGCCTGGTTTACGACTCACAGGGTACTGAAGACAGAAGCTATTGAAAGACTGGAGAGTTATCATGACTGCAACAAGTATAGATAAGAATGTCGTATTTTACGGAAATTTAAGCGAACTGTATCGCTTGGCAAAAGAGGGTAAGATTAAGACCACTTTACAAGGTAGTCATACTCGTCCCTGTAAATTTTGGACTGCAACGAAGATTTTAAGTGGCATTAAAAATGCGATCGTCATTTCTCACGGGCCAAGTGGCTGTGCCTATGGTGTAAAGCGGGCATACAAGCTGACTAATAGCCGCAATAGTGGTTCACCTTATGAACCCGTGGTGACTACGAACATGAGTGAGAAAGCGGTAATTTTTGGTGGAGAAAAAGAATTAGCAGGCGCGATTCGAGAAGTAGATGAAAAATACCATCCTGATGCGATCGTTGTTGCCACTAGTTGTGCGTCTGGTATTATTGGCGACTGTGTTGATGACGTAGTGAATAAAGCGCGCGGCAAAATCCAGTCTGAAATCATGACGATACATTGTGAAGGATTTGCCGGGGAGTATCGCAGTGGATTTGATATCGTATTTCGGCAAATCGTAGACTTTATGGAGCCGCCAACTCCAGAGCGGAAAGCACAACTAGCTGATGCTGTCAATATTGTGGGCGCAAAGATGGGCCCTGAAAGGACGGAAGTCGAAACTGATGTTAAGGAACTGGTGCGATTGATAGAAGGAATGGGGGCAAGAGTTCACAGTGTGATCGCTGGTGACTGTACTTTAGAAGAACTCAAGCAAGCACCGAGTGCGGCAGTCAACTGTACTTTATGTTTGGATCTTGGCTATACCATCGGCAAAGCCATGTCAGACAAGTTCGGTACTCCGCTAAACTCTACTATCCTTCCCTATGGAATCACTGCGACAGAAAAATGGCTCGAAGGGGCAGCAAAATATTTAGGGATGGAAGAACAGGCGGCTGCCCTAATGGAAAAGGAATATGCCGCAATCAAGACTGAATTTGAAGCAGCTAAAGGTTATATAGAAGGGAAGTTAGCGATTATCGAAGGACATGATGCTATTAAGTGCTTGTCCCTTGCCCACATGTTGGAGCGTGATTTTGGGATGCGGGCGGTAATCTATAACTTCCATCCCTGGAGTACAGAAGCACGAGAAACCAGTGTAGACTACCTGTTGGAAACAGGGTTAGACCCGGAAATCCTGATTACGAAAGGAACGCTGGCCTTTGGTAAGTACGAGTCTATGAAACAAACGGAAGATGAATTACTAGATTTTATTGGTGGTCTCGATCCAGACTCAGTAGTGTATTTTGGTTCTTCCTTGAGCTTCCCTCATATTCCTGTCGTCGATTTAAATGCTATCTTAAATCGTCCCAGATTCGGCTATCGCGGAGCCTTAAAGGTAGCAAAGTGTATTAAAACAGCACTCCAATATGGCTTTAGACCTCGGAGTGCTTTAACCAAGCAAATGGTGTTCCCTAAAGATTCAGGGTTGGCATCTGCTCAATCACTGACCGGAAAACTAGCCCAAGACCTACCTGACTGTACCGTATATGCAGAGAAGAGACGGGGCAAATGTTGCAACGAGTAATAAATGAAATGTGACTTTGCTAAATAAAAGTATGGATTTGTCTCACGCAGAGGCGCAGAATAATTGTAGCAACTGTCTTAAAAATCAAGCGATTATTAACAAAAAACCGGGACTGGCTGCATTGAAGAACTGGAAAACACTGCACGCTGATTCGGTGGCGTTTGATACGAGCAAAGCTTAAGCCAAAAATGTCAAGGCGGAAGTCGTTACAGGCTGCGCGAAATACGGTAACGTCGAGGCAAAAGTCGCTACAGGGAAGACAGAAGCCATTACAGGTTGCACAAAACACGGAAACGTCGAGACGGAAGTTATTACAGGCTGCGCGAAACACGGAAACGTCAAGGCAGAAGTCGCTACAGGGAAAACAGAAGTCATTACAGGCTGCGCGAAACACGGAAACGTCAAAGCAGAAGTCGCTACAGGCGCGTGAAACGCATTTACCATAGTCAAGCCTTAGAGAAACAGGAGGAATAAATGTCTGCTGAAACAACTTTTGACAATTGTAACCATAGTAAAGACCCAGTAGTTGGCTGTGCCCTTGAAGGGATTGCAACTACAGTTGCTGGTATTAAAGATGTCAGTATTGTGATTCAGTCTCCACAGGGTTGCGCGTCCACTGTCGCAGCTGGGTATGATGCTCATGAGGTTGATTTCACCAAGCGGAAAGTAGGTTGTACTCGTCTTTTTGAGTCAGACATTGTGATGGGAGCGTCTGAGAAACTCAAAGGGATGATTAAAGAGGCGGATCAATCTTTTGATTCTAAGGTGATGTTTGTCGTTGGGACTTGCGCAGCAGACATCATTGGTGAAGATATTGCGGGATTGTGCAACCAGCTCCAGCCAGGTATCAAAGCCAAACTCGTTCCTTTAATGGCTGGTGGGTTTCGGGGCAATGCTTACGATGGCTTGGAGATGGGTTTGGAGGCTTTACTTCCTTTTATCAAAAAAAGGCAGACCAAGAGAAGGGGCAGAAAGCCAAGGATTGTAAATATCATTGCACCACAGGCAAATCTGAATCCTACTTGGTGGGCTGATTTGCATTGGGTAACGCAGACGTTAAAGTCTTTAAGAATTAAAGTGCAGACTGTCTTCTCTCATAATACCTCCTTTGAAGAACTAGAGCAAGCTGGTGAAGCAACCGCTAATATTGTTCTCAGTCATGATGTTGGGTATAAGTTTGCTCGGAAAATGCAACAGACCCATGACATCCCTTTGATCCTTGATGATATACCTTTACCAATAGGTGTAAATAACACTACTCGGTGGTTGAAGGCATTGGCGGCACATTTCAAGATAGATGAAAGAGTGGAGCCAATCATCAAACAAGGCGAAGAAATGGTCGTAGATACACTTCGCAAACGAGCATTGATGATTATTCCCCGATATCGTAACTGTAGAATTGCTGTATCTGCGGATGGGACGCTTGGTATTGGACTAGTCAGAATGCTTTTTGAAGAATTGGAGATGATTCCAGAAGTCTTATTATTTCGCTCGGCGATGCCTGATTCTCGTTCAATTTTGGAGCAAGAACTGCACAGCCTTGGTCTTACTTCCCATGTAGTATTTTCGGCAGATGGCTATCAAGTAAAACAGACTTTAGAAGAGTTTGGTGTTGATGCTGTGATTGGCTCGGCATGGGAAAAATACATGGCAGAGGAATTGGGAATCAAAATTGCTTTTGATGTATTTAGCCCCACTAACAGAGAAACTTATGTTGACAAGCCATATTTTGGCTATGAAGGCATGATCAATATCATGGAAGTGATTGCTAACGATTGGGATAGAGCTTTTCGTTCAAAAGAGATTCATTGGACATAGAGAATTATTGTGCCAATAATGTTTTGTGTTTTGATGCAGAGTTATCAACAAGTATTGTGTTACACGTCTGCAGTAACGGCAGTCGCAACAACGGGGAGTAACTAACTGCCGTTAGCAAAGCGTAAAGCCTTCTTTACGAGACGCTACGCGTAGCTTGCTTCTCCGTAGGAGTACGCTTAGAGCGACGTAAGAGCTTCTTCCAATGGGAGAAGCTAACGCCAAGGGGAGCAGTTCATTATCCTGGTCAAGAGAGTTGTAGGCGGAACGCCTTCCCGCAGGGTAGAAACTAGCGTAGTTTCCCCCATGAGCAGAAAAAACCTGAAGATTTGCACTTGTAAACGAATCATACTAGCGAACTGCAAATAATGGTAAAGATATCTACGAGCAACTACGCTCATACACAAAACATTCAACATCGGCTAACTATACAAACTGTAGAAATTGCCCCTAATACAATGGCGATTCGCTCTTTTGATTGGGACTACAATCGCTTCGATATGGAATTTAGATTGCAAAATGGTACAACCTACAATTCATATCTAAGAGACCATTTATAAAGTAAATCTTTAGACGGCTAGACGACGTAACATAATACGAGTCATAACGGCATATATGGCAGCTTCACTCATTTCAGGAAGACGTTCGTAATCCTTACTCAAACGATGGTACAGGTTTTACCAACCGAATGTTCTTTCTACTACCCAACCCTTGGGTAAAACTTCAAATTCTTTATTAGTACGGCGGATGACCTCAACATGAGCTTGAATCATCAACCAAACAGCCAGCGCAAACTTATCGCCGTCATACCCGGAGTCAACCCAGATGACTTCAACTTTTTCCAATAATTCTGGGCGTTCTTCCACCAGTTCCATCAAGGCATACGCTGCAAGCACTCTTTCCGGAGCATTGCCTTCGCTCACAATCACTTTGAGCAACAGCCCAAGGCTATCAACGATTGTTTGGCGTTTTCTTCCTTTGACTAGCTTGCCACCATCAAAGCCGTAGACATCCCACGCCAGTTGCTTCAAGTCGGCAGAGCCACCCAACGCACTGGCTCTTTTTTTTCAGTCGTTTTTACCGACTGACTATCTGCTGCGATGCCTACGGCGAGCTTCGCTAACGCGCTTGGTTGTGTTGACCTACCTAATTTTATGCGAACTTGACCACGCAGTGTATGGTTTAATTTTTCCCAAACTCCCTTGCGCTGCCATTTACGGTAATAGCTGTATACCGTTGAGCTTGGCAAGAAGTCACCGGGAAGCATATTCCATTGACATCCAGTTTTCAAATGATAATAGATGGCATTGCATATTTCACGCATATCTGTTGTGCATGGATGCCTCCTACTTTAGCTGGTGGAATCAAGGGAGCCAACATTTTCCACTCCATATCAGTTAAATCTGTGGAGTAAGACTTTCGCGCCATGACCAACTATCTATGTAAATACACTGCATATGAAGTATTTTATCGTTATCATCACTCCTTTCTCCTGGCTTTTAGATTTACTTTATAAATAGCCTCTTAAATCAAAGCTAGAATATATACTATTTTTCATTCAGCGTAGGCATTCCCTGTTTTGATGTCAGATATCAAAACTTTTACTATTAGGGAATCCTACCTTTTTTTGCTACAAAAACGAGTCATCTTCTTATCCTAAAATAGAACCGGAAATCTTTAGCAGTGTTAATACTGCTTTAAATGTATAAATAATTTTATTGTACTTAAATATATTTATTAGCGATCGCACCTTTTTCACCCGATCTCACAAAATCGCGTTGCTCCCCAGATAGGCGATAAATTTAAAGGGGCAGTACAGAAAACCGATCAAGAACAAAGAATTACGGATTTACAAGCTGAAGTAGAAAGGTTACGTGCATCGCAATCACCAGAATTAGAGACAGAAATCGCCAAACTGCGCGAACAATTGCAAACGCAAACAGGTGAGATTGCCATTGATACGGGTTTAATTGACCCTAACCCTAACCAGCCAAGACAAACAATTACACAAGAGTCTATTCAGGCAAAAGCGAGATTACTAAAAAAACATGGGCAGATTACACCAGTTATTTTAGTTCCTCAAGATAACGGTCGTTATATGCTCTTAGACGGACAGTTACGTTGGTCAGGAGCAAAGCTATTAGGATGGGAGACTATTCGGCCTTAATCGTACCTCAGCCACAGGATTTAGACCAATCATCGTTATTGACTTTTTTAGGTTTTGAAGATTTAAATCCACTAGATAAAGCAGAAGCAATATTTAAAGAGATCGCCAAATCAACTGGTTTAGAAGTTGACGAGGTTGCTACAACTCTTGGTGCTGTACTTAAGCGCCTTGAACGTAATAATCAAGTCAAGGAATTAACAAAATTATTGATTGCTAGTAGTGAGGAGCAACAACAAGGTTTAGAAGTACTGGGTATTATTAACGAGGAGGAAGCTTTATTTTTAGTATTCTTAGAATTTGGGTTGAATCCTGCTTCTGTTAAGTCCAATCTTTTACCAATGTTATCTTTGCCGGAAGATTTAAAAAAAGCAATTCGTCATCAAGAACTGAAAGGCGCTCACGCATTGGCATTAGCAACGTTGTCATCAAAAATATTGAAAGTTTCCGAACAAGAAGCAGCTATAGAAAGAATAAAAGCAACAGAACAGGTATTAAAAGAAAGTTTAACTGTACCTGAGACACGCGATTGAATCAACTAGGTTATGACTTAAAAAGGGTAGCTAAAACAAAACCAATCAAACAGATACTAGAAACAGAAGCAATCTTTAAAGAAGTTAACCGCATCAATCAACAAGCGGATGATGACTCAACAACATTAAGAATTTCTATAGATGCCAAGGTGGGAATCAAAATTGGGGAGTTTGATAGAGGTGGAAAGACCCGTGTCAAAACAGTTGCATACGACCATGACTTTTCAAATTGTCCAGCACTTACCCCTTACGGGATTTTTCTACCTGAAGGGGGGAGTTATTTCTATTTTTCGTACACTCCAAACTGACTGCTGATTGTATTGTTGACATACTTGAGCAATGGTGGATGAGTGTGCTAGACCGCTTTGCTCACATTCAAAAATTGGTCATCAACCAAGATAACGGACCTGAAAACCATTCTCGACGAACTCAGTTTATGTATCGTATCCTTGAGTTCTCTCACAAATTTCAACTGACAATTCAACTAGCTTATTATCCTCCTTATCATATTTTGATTTTTAGGGAATTAATGTCACCAATTGGTATCAGTGGGTGACAGAAGCTTTTGCTTGAGATTGAAGCATAAATTTTAAAAAAACTGCGCTCATATTAGCTGGTGTCGGCAAGTGGTAGTGGCATAGTTATCTGGCTAAAGCGAAATGGGGTTGACTTCTAAAGTTTCTGCAAAATGATAAAGTTCGCTAGCATCAGTTATTAATTGATATCATGTTGTGAACGCTCCCTCAAAAAATTAATGCACTGGTTTAGGACGAGCGATCTGTTGACTGTCGAAGTTAGTAGATAAGCGATACCATTCTCCATCTACTTGAAATATTTGATTACGTGCAGTCAAATTGCCCCAAAGATTAGGGTCATCATAGTCCACTGCCACCATTGCGATCGCGCAGTATCCGCAAAATTTCTGCCAACTGTTGAGATTGTTCCGCTTGTATGGTTTCAACGCGGTCAAATCGTGTTTCAACACGGTCAAATCGTTGGCTAATTTGTGCAAAATTACTGTTGGTTGCTTCCGCGAAGTTGTCTAATCTGCTGTAGATTTGGGCGATCGCCACTTGGCTTGTCCCTATTGTCCCCGTAAGCAACTCAAGGTTATTTACTTTCTGAGTCAGGGTGTTGAGACGACTATAAATATCTTCAATCTGCGATTCTGTCATGGTGTAGGTTCCAATTTTTGCTTCCAACCTTTCGGCGTTCGCCTCTTAGTCTTTCAATTACGCCACTCCTTTGCCTCTGCCAGTTTTAGATGATTGGGCTTCGTTTTCTGTCACCCAAGTTTCTACTAGCTCAAGCAAAACCTCGTTCATGCTTACACCCTTGAGAGCGCAGATAGACTTAAATCTAGCTCTCAGAGATTCAGGTAGAAACATTTTGTAAGTTACTTGCTTTTCTTCAGTCACAACACATTTACCACATTTGCGTACCTTTGATTATCCCTTTAAAGATGAATCAAGTCATTAGGATAAATGGGTGTTTTGCGTTATTTAGATGGTTAAGGTTATGATAGCACTATAGCCAAAAAACGCCACCAAACAAAGGCAACAGAAGCCAGAAAGTGACGCTTTGCTTACCCATGCCTGGATATCTGGATTTATGGTGATTTGCCTAAAACTCAACGCCAGACCAGAAAAATCAAGATTCTCAAGAATTATTAACCATGACTTCCATAACGACCAATGCCAAAAATTGGCTAGTTCAAGCTGACTTATTAGCCAAATCTGGGCTAACTGACTACATCGCTGGAAAAGACGCAGGTACAGGGTACGGGAAGGCAATCTATGATGATTTTTCCATCATGATGCCATCTGCATACTTGCTTCTTCGCAACCGAAACACAACCCATTACGAAACTATTTCAAAAGATGGGGCATGGGTGCGTTATTTAGAAGGTTCACGGCTTGACTTAAAAGACGTTCAATTCTTCTGGGGCAGTGCAGCGATTGCACAAACTGACCACACCTTACTACACGAAGATAAGTCGAAAAAAGCAGAACTGGCATTAGAAAGTATCTTTGTAGATTTGGTAGTTCTGAATATTCCCGATGGAGTCAAACTTTCTATTAGTTTGAGCAATCACAACCCAGAACGCTGGGCAGCTGAGATTAAACGCAGAGTTTCTGGGATTCACACCTTTGAGCATCTGCATCCAGAAAATCGTTCCATTGTCACTAAGACGGTTGAAATCGCGGTTACAGGCATTTACCCTGAAGGATTTGGAAGCATTAAATCGTAGCCAAAGCTTTCGGGTTTTTTAGAGAAATATTAAAGTTAATTTGGCTGATAGTCGAGAACTCAATGAGGTTAATTACCTTTGCTTTCTCGCTGCTCGTAAAACTATTAGCTAATCCGACTGCACCTTGCATAGTGGCAATTATAGCGTTTGTAGCAGTATGTGCTGTTGCGACAGCGCAATGGGCTTCGATCGGAATATGGCTAGGTAAAATATTCGGCATCTCTGGGCTATGGAATATTGGTACTGCTACGTGTGGTGTCCTACTGGGATTGGGGATAAATATTTATCAGCTTTCCCCCGAACTCTGGAAGATTAGGCAGGATATTTCTAGAGCATATATAGCTTTAGGAATTGATGTTGAAAGTAGTGAACGCTTTGAGAACCCAGAACAAAGATTGGAAAACTGGTTGACTCTTGACCACGGAATGCTCAAATCAACTCGGTTAATCAGTTATGCCATAGAAACTGTATTAGTTTTGTGTTACGCATTTTTGGCAACGGGGTTAAATTTTTATGCACTAGTCATGGCAGCAATTAGCTTATTACTTCCTGAGAAATGCTTACTTTTAGTGAGCAGCACAATCTCTGTACTAGGTCAGTTTATACAATATATTTATTCCGGCTTTTCTTGATGACACTCACCATTCATTTCGCCAATAGCCACCTACTAACTCTTGTGAAACTTTGGGTATACTTTTGACTGGAACAAACTCATAATGCTTTGCAGAAATACGAATCTCCTCCGGGATTTCGGGTAGCCAATGACTCCAGCGATCATACATTTCCCTTGGCATTGGCTTAACCCAGACTCCATCGCGTTTACGTAACTCTTCTAAATCCTCAATATGTCCTTTTGGTTTACCAAAGCCCAATATTCCCTGATCAATATTCCAAAAATGCGCCCAGCCGATGCCTTTGCATGAAACCTCAAAACCACGTTCGGCAAGCGCGGTTAATATTTGAATTTCAGCAGTTCGGGACATAGTGGCTTTGAGAACAAAAGTATTTGTGTGCGATCGCAACAAGTCATCCCGCACTAAATTCGCCACCTCTGCCATTGTTTCGTAAACAGTGTAGATGGCTCTGTGGACAGCGTTAAAAGCCATCCCGTAGTTAATCAGATGAGGATCTACTTTTTTTTCAAATGAATATGTGGCAGGGTTGAACTGGTAGTATTCTATTTCATGACTACCTATGATTTTTAACATCCGATATCTAAACCAGTTGGGGAGTTCTGGTGTAATATCACGCAGTCGTTGCATTGCTCCACCGTCGCTGATGAAATAGGGTTTAGCGCCAGTAGTGGGGTCATTCAATAGCATCGTGGGCTGTCTCAGAAATGCTGTAAAATGTGCAGACTCGATATCTAATTCAATCGCGTAACCCTGCGGCTGTGGAGCTAGATAAAGATAACGCCAGTGGCTAGCATCACCCAAGAGTTCGTAATTGAATCCATAGTCGCGATCGGATCTTTCGACTTGGGACAATTGATCCATATCTAATATTTCTGGACGGGTTTTCACCAAGTAGTAATATCTCCTGCCATACCATTTGGTTTTTTCATCGATAATTAACTTCAGATAGTGCTTGACAAAGGCTTTCAGCAACCGTTCTGAACTCATCTTCTGTGGGGTGAATTCTTCAGGCTTTTTGGTGAGTTGGGCGAATAATTCCGATAGCCTCTCGGTTTCTTGTTTAATCTGCTGGTGCTGCTTTTCGGGTTTCCACCACCAGATAACTTGACTGCCATGTTTGATGGTAATCGTGTCCTGAGAGTCGTACAATTTTGCACCTGTCCCTAGTCCTCTGCATACTTTTACATGACACCAGAAATCGGTTCTGAGTTCGTAGTTTTGTTCATTCATAATTAAATTACATCCTCCTATCGGAAAATGGTATAGTTGATATATACACAGCTATACAGCTATGCGGAAACAGACCAATTACAAACTTCCCGAAGAGTTAATTACAGCACTTCAGGAAAGAGCAGCAGTAGAACGTACTACCTCTACAGATTTAGTTATTCAAGCGCTAAACTCCTTTCTGAGTAATTCAGAAACAGACGTTTCGCGTATATCGGATAGTATACCTGATCTAATACAACGTATAGAAAAGTTAACGCAACGATTGAATGAACTTGAAGCCAAGAAACATATCTACTTTATGAATAATTCCCCTCTGTCTGAGGCGAATGAAATACATATCGGTATAGACAGCGATACCACCCTCCGTCAAAGTGATTCACAAGATCAGTTTGCAGCTTTGTTAAGAAGGTTTGAGGAACTTGTGCTGCAAAACCAAAGCTTATGGGAACGAGTTACTACTCTGGAAGACTTGATACAAAAATCCAATTGCCAAACCTGATCACACATAGACTAAAAAACTGCCATTGGTTTGGGTTCGTGACATTAAGGATTAATGCAAGTGAGAATTTCTGAACTTATTTTCTCACTACAATTTTCCCAATTTGGGAAATTTTAGCCAGCAGGGTCGTCAGGGGCGATCGCCTCGCTCCCCATCATCCCAGCCGATAGTATTCACCTGTGAACGCTTACGGTGTGATATACCTGTTAACCCCGTCAGGAGCTAGTTATTCCTCCATTGTTAGTGCAGGCGTTCGCATGAATGCAGAACAGTCAGAAAAATTGTTATGTACTCCACGGGTATTATAAGCTTGCAGGACAGAAAGCAATTAGAACAAGGGGTGACATACAAAAGAAATGTTGATTCTGCGCGATTACCAACAAGATTTAGTTTCAAAAACTTTTACTGCTTGGTCTTGTGGAATTAGAAAAGTATTATTGCAACTGAGTACGGGTGGCGGCAAGACTATTATCTTTGCTGCAATCGCATCTGAATTTATAGCCCAACGTGAAGCGGTGTTGGTAGTCGCGCACAGGGAGGAATTAATTCTCCAGGCGAGCGAGAAACTGACGGCAGTCACAAGAGTAAAACCAGGAATCATCAAAGCAGGATACAAGCCAACTGATTCGTTAATTCAAGTAGCCAGCATCCAGACTCTTTTTCGTCGCCAAACTTACCCAATAGCGAAGCTTGTGATTATTGATGAAGCTCACCATTCTTCAGCTAATAGTTACCGCAAATTGTTGGATGCTTATCCAGATGCACTCATTTTGGGACTGACAGCTACACCAAGACGTGAAGATGGTTATGGATTGCGAGATATTTTCGACCACCTGATTTGCTCAATTAAGACCAAAGAATTAATAGCCCTTGGATATTTGACAAATTATAAGTTAATAGCTGGCTTTAAATATGACAAACACAAAGTTCCTAAAAAACGTGACTTCACCAGAAAAGAATTAGAAGAAGTTGCTTCTAATTACAAACCGTCTGAGGTGTTAAAGCAGTGGAAAAAATTTTGTGCTGGTAAAAAGACAATTATTTTTGCGGTCAACGTCAAGCATTCTCAAGAGATCGCAGCAGTATTTTGTGCAGATGGCATTACCTGTGAGCATCTTGATGGAGATACACCACACTCTGAGCGTAAAGCAATTTTAGATAGATTTCGTAATGGTCAGACGCAGGTGATTAACCCTCTTTTGGCAAGAGTGACAAAAAAGGGTTAAATGCAGTAGAAAAGTCGGCTCGTAAATTTAATAGCATTTATCCTGAGCAAGCATGAGGAGATGTACTTTTCTACTGTTCTGGCTTGATTTAACATTGAATTGTTCCTGTTCTAATTCTAATGGAATGAACAATTATTACTACAAGAGGTATTTCGGCTGTTTCGGAGCAGACTTCAGTTGTTAAATCTGGGGTAAGCTTACAAATTGCCAATCTAGTCATTTTTTAAATTGGTATTAATCCGTACACTAGACTAATTAATCAGGCAGTAACTAAAAATATCAGAGATGTATTAAAGTATAGTTTAAGTTATATTTTTGCATAAATTCAGTGCTATCACATATATTGAGCTTTATTTTTTCGCCATCAAATAATTTTGCGTAGCACAATTGTCGCTAAACAATATGATTGCAAGAGTAGAAGCCAAAGCACGAAAATCAAGGGGTAGGAAGTTTAATTTCAGCGTTTTCTCACTTTTTTGTAGTACGCTGCATATCCTAGTTGAATTATCAGAACTTTTATTAGAGAAGCGATCACCATAGTACCAGTGCTACAAGATGGGTCAGATACAATGCTATGATGCGATCGCCTAGCTCAAGTTCCTTACTTCAACCCAGACTGCTCTTTACTCTTGAGCTTGTCATGCTCAAAAGTCACAATGATCTTGGAACCATCAGGATTTTCCCAAAGAAAGGTTGCTATTGTTGCAGAACGGCTGACCTCGACACCTCGACTCAAGATTGACCGCACATCCGTTAATGACATTCCTATTCTTAACTGTTCATACTCTGCGCGACCAAAGAGGCGAAGTTGAACTTGGGGAGGTGGTTCAAGCTGCTGAGAATGAAAAGCAGTTTGAAAACCATACGATAAAAAACCAAGTATTGCTGCTGCTGGAATAACTATCTTTACATTTACTTTTGCCACTAATCGAGCGAAAGTATTATTAGATTGTGTGGGGTTAGTTTTAACCATTGGAAGTCCTTTATTAAATAGATTTTGTGATGCTGGTCTGGTAGTTTCTGAGGCCGTCAGACTAGCTTTAAGTGTCATACCTGTTGGTAGTGGGTATATAGTAGGCATTTGCGTTTTCAGCAAATTTAGTAACCTCCTTTTTCTTCCTGATATTGTCACCAGATAGATAAACTTAGTTAGTCAACCTTGCTGGGTTTGTTATTCCCACTCACAGAAAAATTAGTGGACGTTTTTGGTGAGGTATCAAAGCCGCCCATCAATAAAGTTCCCTACTTAACTTTTAGCTAGTTGGCCTTACCTGGCTACGCTGATAGTCCAGCAAAAAGTAGGCGAGAAGAGTGTTGTACTGCGATCGCCTTTTTGATGAGATGAGTATCACCACCTCTTGCAATAAATTTGTCAAGTTGACTAAACGAGTATAATTTTTGATTTTTTAACTCGAATATTTTTTAACGTTTTGGTAATTAATCACCTCCTTGCTGATGTTGGTGGGTTTGTTATTGCCACTCAGAAATAGAGTTCCCTGCATGAGTTTTGCCAGGTTTGAGGCTAAATGGCTTCACCAACTGACTGGCTCTGTCCTAAGTTGCCCATCTGTTTATTAGTGAGGATGGATAAGTGTCCTGAGAGTCCATCCATCACACTTTCAAAAACATTACCCAATTCCTCTACATCAAAGTCTGCATATAAACAAAGGCGATCGCAGTCATTACAACTGGATCGTCTCCTAAATACCTATTCACTTAAATCCTGTATTGCTGTATCAATTACTGCATTACTCTTCTACGTCCTGAAGCGCTTCATCCAACAGAAAACGCACAATTTCAGCTTTTTTCCTCCCTGTCCTTGCAGCTAACACAGACAGCTTACGGTGCATCGACTCAGGCAAGTCTACTGTAAGTCGAATAATCCTGTTTGGTAAATGAGTATTGTTAAAAGCAGGGGTAAAATGCTCAATTAATGCAGCTTCAATCTCTGGTAACAGCGTTTCATCATCAACTTGTAACCAAGCTAGTCGGATATTTTCACTTTGAGATTTAAACTGCACCGTTCGGTGATGGCTTTTCCATCGGTTACGTAAATTGCTACTTCTACCAATGTATAAAATCTCATCATTACTGGAGATGGCAAAATATATTCCTGGGCTGGCTGGTAAGATTTTGCGCTCCTGAAAAGCCACAGACGGCAATTCTAAAGGATTTATCTTTAGCATTCTATAAACATAATAACCTATTAGACTTTTATAGTATTTTATATTAAAGGTGTTAGGCTATTAAGGTATTAAGTATACAGATGTAAACAAGTGTTGAAAGTCGCAGTATTCAACTTCAAAGGCGGCACCGCCAAAAGCACCACCACCATAAATTTAGGAGCCGCCTTAGCTACTCCCAAGCGCCAGGTGCTACTGATAGATTTAGATGGCCAAAGAACTGCATCATTTGGTCTGGGCATGGACGGTAAAAGTCCAACCACTTTGAACTGGCTGACTGATAAAAAACCTATTACTCCCCTAGCAACTCAAGTAAAACACCTCTCGCTTATTCCTGGGGACATTGGGATGTTCCGTCTGACAGCCAAGGATGATTTATTTACCCCAGCCTTGTCTAAATTGACTAGCTTCGATGTCTGTTTGATGGATTGCCCACCTAGCTTAGGGGTGGCATCTGTGCAGGCGATTCTTGCAAGCTCACGGGTTCTTATACCAACTTTATGCAAACCAGCTGCGCTCAAAGGGTTGTCAGAAGCGGTTGAATTAATTCGAGGTGAAAGGGCAGACATCAAGATTGACGTGCTGAGGGTGCGTTATAAGCCTCGGTTAGTTCTGACTAAGGAAGCTGATGACTTGTTGATTGAAGCCGCAGCGGATTTAAACTATCGTCTTCTGCACACAATGATTCCAGAGAATATTGCTGTTGCTGAATCCATAGCACAACAAAAATCAGTTCTTGAATATGCGCCTAAGTCCAGCGGTGCTAGAGCTTATCAGTCATTAGCTAAAGAATGCTTGAAATCGTAGAAGTAGTATCTTATTAACAGTTAATTATTTTATACTATAAAGGTCTAATAGTATATGACAAAAAGTAAGATGGGCGGTATGAAACTCAGCCAGTTTTCTGGTATCAGAAGTAATGAGACAGAAACATCTACCGAGTTACCACAGGAATCGACACCTGAACCTGTATCAGTTAAAGAGTCAACACCAAAGGAAAAGCCTGTTTCCATCAACATTAAAATCAGCCGCGAACAGCATGAATGGCTTAGTGATACCGCCCGTACAGTTAGGGATAATAATGCAGATCCCGTTCCTCCTGGCGATCGCGTTTATCCTCAGCATCTAATTGGCGTAGCTGTCGATCTGTTGCAGAATAGTGGTGTTGATTGGAGTCGGGTAAAGAATACAGAAGACCTAAGACAACAGCTTAAACTATAAAGGTCTAATAGTATTAACTGTGTAGTAAAAGATATCCTCTAAGAAAAACTGAATAACCACAAAATATGAATATTGACGTTCATACCTTGCTATCATTGGCACTAGTTAATCTTTCCCAGTTGCCTAAGTGTAGTTGTATCTACTTTGTGATACAAGACTCACGTATCATTTACATTGGTCAAACCACTAACCTAGCTGACAGGTGGACAGGACACCACAAGTTAAGCCAGTTAATACCAATTCTCTATGAAGATGCATAGAATAAAGCTTCGTGAAATAGAGTTTCAAGAATGAAATCATAACAGGTCAAAGATGAGATTGACTCAGAAGACATTTGAGCTAACTCATGTTGAACCCGTTGGCGTAATTCTTGTAAATTTGAGAAATTCTCACCCTTGAACTGGCGTTTAATAAACTGCCACAATCTTTCGATCGGATTGAGTTGAGGACTGTGAGATGGTTGAAAAATTGGGATAAGATTTTCAGGCCAAGACAGTGCCAAAGCTTGATGGGCAGATGCTTGATCCATTTGCATCAGTGCCATATCATCACCCAATTCAAAAGAAAGGGCATCAAGAAATTTTTGAAAGTTTTCACTATCGAGATGAGGATATTCCTGACAAAAATGCCATCCTGCCAATGGTTCGACCACCCCATACAACCAGAACGCCTTTCTTGGCCACTGTACGCTGACTATCGGTTTGACTTGCGCGTGCCGTAATCACTCGCCCAGTTTCTGTTTTCAACCCTAGTCTGGTTTCATCCTGACACAAGTAACGCAGTCGCTTGCTTTTGCCAAAAAGGTTTTGCAGAGTTAGTAAGGCTAGAGTAATGTTTTTTTAAACAGACTCACTCCTTGTTCATCCTGATCTTTACTGACAAGTCTTTCACCAGACTGGGCAAATTAAACTGATTGCGAGTTATTACAGACTCAATACTCAAATCATACAATTTTATGATTGCCAGTTCCGTATTATTACTAAAATTGACCATTTTCAGAGTCAGAATTAATTGTTACTAAAAGTTTGGAAGCAACTTAAGTAAACATCCATCGAGTCTTTATACTCTCTCTTTTCACTGTACAAAGTCTATCTCTGAAGTGCTTCCATTGCTTATAGGCTGGCACAATTGTTCTATTCCCTACTCTCAAGCAATTAACTCCTTTCATCGTTTTAAAATCACTAAACCGACAGCGAACATATTAGTCTTTTGTATAAATTTTTTGTAAAGTTCTCGAATTCAGTGTTCTCACAGAATATGATAGTGATTGTTAGTTTACAAATCAATACTTGCATTAGTAGTAACACAAAACTAAATTAACCAAAATTAAGCCCTAAAAATGAAAAGCCACTAAATCAGGGAGAAAATTGTGAGTTATCTTGTTGTTGCCGTCAGTAAAATATCAATCTAAGTTAAAATTACGATCTGCAAAACTATTAGTTAATTTCAGATATTGAACAACTTCAGCAAAAAGGCATTAGCTGACAATCAACGAAGAAGATTACTGGTGCAAAGTAGATTACAGCGCTACTGTGAGCAAAATACTAAGAACAATCTGCTGTAAGTAAATAATCTTTTTTATAAAAGTTTGTATATATTTATGACGATGGAATCTTTACCAAGTTTTGAAGAAGTAAATATTCAGAAATACTTAGAAGTTCTTCAACGGCGTTGGCTACCTCTAGTTGGAATTTTTGCTATATCTGTTACCCTTGGATGCTTGTATGCATTTTCACTAAAACCTTCATACAAGGCAGAAGGAAGTTTGATGATAAAAACAAATCGCTCTTCCTCACTCACGGGCTTACCGGATGACATAGGACGCCTAGAAGCTTTGAATGTGAACGACAATCCCCTGGAAACTCAAGTGAGAGTTATTGGATCAAATCCAGTAATTGAGAAAACAATTAATTCCCTTAACCTTAAAGATAGTCAAGGCAAACTGCTCTCGATTCCCGACCTGGCAAAACAACTAAAAATAGAAGGAATTAAAGGCACTGATGTTGTACAACTTTCTTATAAAGGTGGCGATCCAGAACTAGCTGCCAAAATCATCAATGAAGTTATTGACAGTTATATCGATTTAAATATCAAGGCTAATCAGAATGAAGCGCGGACAGCCAAACAGGTTCTCGTAACGGAAGTACCTAAAGCTGAGGAAGTTGTCAGAAGAGCCGAATCAAAACTGCGGCTATTTAAAGAAACGAATAAAGTTGTTGTCCTAGAACAAGAAGCAGCCGCAGCAGTCGATACAATTTCTAAGTTAGGAAACCAAATTTCTCAAGCTTTAGCTCAACTAGATGATGTGAAGGGTCGTCTAGAACAGTTAAGCAGTGAAGCTCAGGTAGATTCACGGCAAGGTGTAATCGAATCTGAATTGAGTCAAGCACCTGGAGTTCAGAAAGTGCTAGCCCAACTTCAAGAAACAGAAAGTCAACTTGCACTAGAGCGTACCCGTTTTTCACCTGAACACCCTACAATTACTAGTTTAGAAGAAAAAGTCGCAGCTCTTAACAACTTGCTAAAAGAGCGGACAGGACAAGTAGCGGGTAAAGCGCAGATAACACAGGGAAGTTTACAGGTTGGACAACTGCGACAAAGCCTAATTGCAGATATTACTCGTGCTCAGGCAGAACGCGTTGGTCTGGAGAGACAAATTGCCACACTCAAACAACAGCAAAATGCTTACATCAAACGAGCAAATAATTTGCCAAGGTTAGAACAAAGTCAACGAGAGCTGGAACGGAAACTGCAAGCAGCTCAAACGACTTACGAAACACTCTTAAAGAAACGCCAAGAGATTGATATTGCACAGAACCAAAAAATTCCTAATGCTCGTGTTATTTCCTATGCTTTAACCCCTGATAAAGCAGAAGGGCCTCGGAAAATGCTGTTTATTGTTGGTGGAGCAGGAGTTGGTTTCTTCTTAGGTATCATTGTTGCCTTTACTTTAGACTTGATAGACCGCTCAGTGAAGACCGTCAAAGAAGCCAAAGATGTCTTGAGATACAGTGTTTTAGGAGTGATTCCTACACAAGCTAGAAATGGTAAAGATCATTCTTCTATAGCAGGACTCGATAGACCTATTCCCAAAATCATTGGTAGAGATATTCCTTACTTCCCTATTGGTAATGCATATCAAATACTACAAGTGAACTTAAAGTTCCTCTGTTCTGATAAACCGCTCAAAAGCATTGTAATTACAAGTTCCGTTGCCAGAGAAGGAAAGTCTGACGTATCTGCAAATTTAGCTGTGACTATGGCTCAGGCGGGACGTAGAGTGTTGTTGGTGGATGCAGATATGCGTCATCCCATACAGCATCATATCTGGGGGCTAACAAATACAATTGGACTAAGTAATGTCATACTTAACCAAGCTTCTTTAAACACAGTTGTTCAGGAAGTAATGCCTAATCTGGAAGTTCTCACTTCTGGAGTTTTGCCTCCCAATCCAGTGGCAATGCTAGATTCTCAACGCATGGCGACATTAATTAGTAACTTTGGCAGAGATTACGATTTTGTAATTTTTGATACTCCTCCCTTGTCAGGAATAGCAGATGCTGCTGTTTTAAGCACCTTGACTGACGGTATCTTATTAGTCGTTCGTCCTGGAGTGGTTGACTTGAACAGTGCAAATGCAGCTAAAGAGTTTTTAACTCAGTCAGGTCAGAAGGTATTAGGGATAGTCATCAATGGTGTGAATGCTAAAAATGAACCTAATAATTATTTTTATGACACTAAAAAACGACAAATTGAACAAGATTTGGTATCTAGCAGCTTAACTAAATTTCGCAAAGAGCGTTAAGTTCTCTTAGAAATTGTAAAAGCTACCATCACTACAACCTATCTAAACCAAATTTTTTGACTGTAGAAATAATGGATAAAACTAAAATGAAAACTTCCTGTTTAATTAATAATTACAATTATGCTGAATTTCTCTCTGAGGCAATTAATAGCGCTTTAAATCAGACAGTTAAATTTGATGAGATTATCATTGTTGATGACGCATCCACAGATAATTCTGCGGAAGTTATCAATAAATTTACTCAAGTAACTAATCTTAAATCTATCTTGAAAGAAAAAAATCAAGGACAATTATCATCTTTTAATGAAGGGTTTTTAGCTGCTACTGGTGACATTATATTTTTTTTAGATGCCGATGATATTTATGAACCTCAGTATTTAGAAAATGCCCTAAATTTTTATAATAGACGCAGTGAATGTGATTTTATATTTTGTGCGTATAAAAAATTTGGAGCAGTACAAGGAACATTTCAAGACGATGTAGTTGATTTAGATTTGGGTTATTCAGTAATTAGAACTTTATATAATGAGGAATGGATTGGTTCCATAACTTCAACATTATCAATACGTAGAGAGATAGTCAGAAAATTTTTACCTATTCCAAATATAGAAGATTGGCGTGTAAGGGCTGATGACTGTTTGGTATGGGGAGCTTCTTTGGTGGGGGCTAAAAAGTTTTATATGTCTAAACCTTTAGTGATGTATAGAATACATCAGAATAATCAGTATCATAATAAGAATTTTTTAGATGTAGACAAAAACTATAAATATAAAAGATTTTGGAAACGCAATTCCCTATTTAATTACATTCTGCAAAAAAACAATTTTAGCTCCCCATTATTCTTAGCTTTCACATCTATCAATGAGCTACAAACAATACCATGCCCAAAATATCAAGATTTTATTACGTACTTGAAAATAATATTTTTATTTGAGCATAGTTTTTATTGGAAAATAAAGGGCATTGTTTTCTTATTTAGCTATTTTTTGAAAATTTTGATTACTGGTAAATTAAAAAGATTATATGTGATAAATAATGGAAGTTGCTGAATAAATAAGCTTTGTTTTGTATTTGATAAAATGAAAAACTTTACGAGCGAGATTGATAAATAGAAAGAATGTAATATGATTAATTAATAAAAATAATGTTAAGTAAATTAAAAATTAAAAACTTATCGAAATTTAAATCTCGTTCTGGGCTGCGTGCAATTATTGCTAATACAGGTTGGTTATTTGCTGACCGCATTCTACGTATGGGTGCAAGCTTAGTTGTAGGGGTATGGGTAGCACGTTATTTAGGAGTACAACAGTATGGTTTATTTAACTATGCTTTAGCTTTTGTTGCCTTATTTAGCCCAATTTTTACTCTCGGACTAGACGACGTAGTAGTTCGCCATCTTGTTCGTCAATCATCAAACAAAGAAGAAATTTTAGGAACTACTTTTTGGCTAAAATTTTTGGGTGGGATTGCTTCTGTTTTATTGGCAGTTAGCACGATGTTTTTCTTAGGTGAGCATGAAACACTAAAGATATGGCTAGTTACAATTTTAGGAATAGCAGGAATTTTTAGGGCATCTGATACTATTGAACTGTGGTTTCAATCACAGGTGCAGTCAAAATATACTGTAATCGCTAAAAACACGGCGTTTCTGCTAAATACTGTCATCAAAATCACACTAATTTTAACAAAAGCACCATTGCTAGCTTTTGCTTTGGTAACATTAGCAGAATTTGCAATGAGTGCAATTGGCTTACTGATTGTTTACCAAGTCAAAGGGTCTTCATTGTGGTTATGGCGTTGGAGTTTTGCTTCTGCCAAAACTCTTATGAAAGAGAGTTTACCTCTAATTTTTTCGGGGTTTGCCATCATGATTTTTATGAGAATAGATCAGGTGATGTTAGGTCAAATGATCGGAGATAGTGAGGTTGGAGTTTATTCTGCTGCTGTGCGTATTTCTGAAATTTGGTATTTTATTCCAGGGGCTATTGTTTCCTCTGTTGCTCCGGCAATTTATGCAGCAAAGGAAAAATCAGAAAGTCTTTACTATCAGCGTATAGGACAATTACTCAGTCTAATGACATGTATATCTTTAGGAATTGCTCTTCCAATGTCCTTTTTATCTGACAAAATAATTATAGTGATGTTTGGAAGTGGATATGCAGAGGCAGGAGCAATATTAGCAGTTCATATTTGGACCTCTTTGTTTGTATTTATGGGTCTTGCAACTTCACCTTGGTTTATTGCTGAAGGTTTAAACCACGTTTCTTTAGGTAAGACTTTATTTGGGGCAATACTAAACATTATTCTCAATTTATTACTTATTCCTAAATATGCAGGACTTGGAGCTGCGATCGCAACAATAACATCTCAAGCTGCTGCTGCTTTTATATGCAACGCATTTGATTCAAGAACACAAAAACTCTTTAAAATTCAGGTGCGATCGCTTATTCATTTTTACAAATACTGATCGTTATTATTTAAATTTTTTTATCATGCAAACACCCGTAACTTTTATTATTTTTAAACGTCCACAAACAACAGAGAAAGTTTTTGAAGCTATTCGCCAAGCCAAGCCAACAAAACTTTTTGTAATTGCAGATGGACCCCGCACTGACCGCAAAGGTGAGGTAGAAAAATGCAAATTGACTAGGGCAATTATTGAGAAAGTTGACTGGGATTGTGAAGTAATAAAGAATTATTCTGAGAGCAACTTAGGTTGTGCACAACGGGTATCAAGTGGTTTAGATTGGGTCTTTAATAATGTCGAGGAGACAATTATTTTAGAAGATGATTGTATCCCTCACCCAACTTTTTTCAGATTTAGTCAAGAACTGCTAGAAAAATATAGAAATGATACCAGAATCGCCACAATCTCTGCTCAAAATCTTCAACTTGGACAAAAACGTACAAATTACAGTTACTATTTTTCTCGCTACAACCACTGCTGGGGTTGGGCAAGTTGGAGACGTGCTTGGCAACATTATGATTTGACTATCAAACTCTGGAAACAGGTGCAAGCAGAAAACCTTTTACATGACATTCTTATAGACCAAAAAGCAGTAAATTCTTGGCAACGAATATTTCAGTCTGTTTATGACAATCCTACAGGTATAACCTGGGATTACCAATGGACATTTGCTTGTTGGATGCAGGGAAGCTTAAGTATTATTCCCAGTGTCAATTTAATCTCTAATGTTGGTGTTGGTGCAGACGCAACTCATTTCACTTCAAATCAAGAATTTTCTTTCATCAATATGTCCATGCAGGCAATGGAATTTCCCTTAAAGCATCCATCATTTATTGTCAGGAATGTAGAAGCAGATAATTTTACACAGAAAACAGTCTATAAAGCAACTGCATTGGATATTTTTAAAGAAGAAGTTAAGAAAAGATTGAATTACTCAACCATAAAAAAATAGATAAACTAAATTTCAGAAATGAAAGTAACACTAACAGAAAAAATATTAACTATCTTGCTATTACTGATTGCTGTAGGGGCATTAACAATACACCCTGCACAAGAAGTTTCCATGTCTACACTTGGAGGCGATAAGCTAGATACTTTGTTCAATATAGTTTCATATTTAATCCTATTTTATTTCCTAATTTTATACTGGAAAGGTTTTATTTTTGTAATCACTAGAAGTCCATTACAGTTTTTTTTACTAGCAATAGTTATATTTTCTCTTTTATGGTCAGAAGACCTAAGTTCTAGTCTTACTTATCTAAGAGGTCTAATCCGAATATATTTTCTTGCCATCTATTTAGCAATGCGTTATCCGCTTAAGGAACAAATTAAGCTAATAGCTTGGGCACTTGGTGTAGCTGCATCATTATCTATTCTCTTTTCTGCATTCGTACCAGGTTATATTCACGAATCACCTGAATTACTAGGTATGTGGAGTGGAATTTATGGTCATAAAAATGAATTAGGTTACATGATGGCTTGGAGTGCAGGAGTTTTTTTGCACCTTGCTCTTAGTGGCCATCGATATCGCTGGTTGATGTGGGCATTATGTGGGATCTCTATATGTTTAATTATACTCTCACGTTCAACAACATCTTTAACGATTTTGTTGACAATGATATTACTTTTACCTTTCTACAGATCCCTGAAAAAAACTAATTATAAATTACAAGTTATTATGATTACTTCAACTTTGATGTTCCTGATGATTTCTTCAATATTACTTCTCAACAATGCCGAAACTGTAGTTGGTACTTCTGGTAAAGACCTTACCTTCAATGGACGCTCTGACCTCTGGGAGCTAGTGATTTCCAAGATTTTGGAAAGACCTTGGTTAGGTTATGGATTTTCGGGATTTTGGACTAGTAATGCTGCATCTAAATTAAGAGCTACTTATGATTGGGCAAGTAATGCCCATAATGGTTTTTTAGAATTATTGTTAGAATTGGGATTATTAGGTTTTTTAACTTTTGCAGCAAGTTTTGTCCAGTTTTTTGTAATGGCATTGACTCGAATTATTTCTGTCGCTAAAAAGCCGGAAGATTACTGGCCAATGCAGATGCTACTTATCATAGTCATAGTTAATTTTTCAGAAGCCAGATTATTAACTCCTAGCTGGAATTGGTTAATGTATGTCACCACGTCATTATCTTTGACTGTTGAATATCAACGAAATCGTAAAAATATTTTAGTCAATTAGTTTTTATGACAGTCATAAATAGTTTTAGTGATTATTAAGTGAATAAAAATGAAAATTTTACATATTAGTACCCATGATATTAGTGGCGGTGCAGCGAGGGCTGCATATCGTTTACACACAGGTTTACAGGATATAGGACTACAGTCACAAATGTTAGTTCAGGAAAAATATAGTAATGATAAAACAGTAATTGCACCTAAAATTCGACTGTTTCAAGGCATCGCTAAGGCAAAGTTGACAGTTGAAAGTTTGCCATTAAAGCTTTATCGTCAAAAGAAAAATACTCCATTTTTTACTCAATGGTTGCCAGATAGAGTTATTCCTAAAGTTGCTCAGATTAATCCAGATATAATCAATCTGCATTGGATTAGCGGAGGTTTTATGCAAATAGAAACCTTTGCTAAACTGAAGCGTCCTCTAGTTTGGACTCTCCATGATATGTGGGGGTTTACTGGAGGGTGTCACGTTACTGGAGAATGCGATCGCTACAAAGTATTCTGTGGGGCTTGTCCTCAACTCAACAGTGGTAATGAATGGGATTTATCCCGTTGGGTATGGCAGCGCAAAGTAAAAGCTTGGAAAAATTTAAATTTAACTCTGGTTTCACCAAGTTCTTGGTTAGCAGAGTGTGCTCATTCCAGTTCTTTATTCCAGAATTTGCGAATTGAGGTAATTCCCCACGGACTAGATACTCAAAAATATCGACCGATTAATCAACATTTTGCACGAGAAGCACTCAATCTACCTCAAGATAAAAAGCTGATACTCTTTGGAGCGATAGAAGCAACAAGCGATAGAAATAAAGGATTTCATTTGTTGCAACCAGCTTTACAAGAATTAAGTAAATCTGGCTGGAAGGATGACTTGGAAGTTGTGATTTTTGGAGCATTTCAACCCGAAAATCCACCTGATTTAGGCTTTAAAAGCCACTATTTGGGACACTTACATGATGCTATATCTTTAGCAACTGTTTACTCAGCAGCTGACGTAATGCTTGTACCATCTCTTCAAGAATCTTTTGGACAGACAGCTTCGGAATCATTCGCTTGTGGTACTCCAGTTGTGGCGTTTAATTCTACTGGCTTAAAAGATATTGTTGATCATCAGCAGAACGGCTATTTGGCTAAACCTTATGAAGTTGAAGATTTTGGCAAAGGAATTACCTGGGTTCTTGAAAATGAACAGAGGTTGCAAAAACTGTCATTTTATGCTCGCGATAAAGCCGAGCAAGAATTCACTCTGGAACTTCAAGCACGTCGTTATTCAGCCTTGTTTCAGGAAATATTGATGAGAGCAAAGAAATCTTCATTGAGTAATTAACTTAGTAAATCAATACTTCATAATATGTCAATACCTATAGCTTTTATAATTTGTACAGAACCTGGTCGTTTAGAAGGCCAATCTTTGATGCTTGCAGAAAGTATTCGTAAGTTCTGCGGCGAATTGAAAAATACACCTATATATAGTTTTCATCCTAGAGTAGGTGAACCGATATTAAAGCAAACCCAACAAGCGTTTGAAGCATTGCAGGTGATTCATCAACAAATTCCAATAAATCGAGAATTTCATGAATATTATTTAGCCAATAAACCCTTAGTTTGTGCCTATGCAGAACAAAATGTCGATGCAGAAATATTAGTTTTTTTAGACAGTGACAAATGCTTTTTTTCTGAACCAAAAGAATTTTTATTGCCAGTAGATTGTAATGTACGGATGCGTCCTGAGTATGGTCAAGGAATTGGTTCTACAGGTCTGCAAGATCCTCAAGAATGGTATTGGCAAAAACTATACGAAGTACTGGGAGTAAAGCGTGAGGTATTTGTTGACACACCAATTGGTAATAAAAGAATCAGAGCCTACTGGAATTCTGGTTTGGTTGCTGTAAGAAGGAGTGCGGGTATATTTACAACTTGGAAAGAGAACTTTGAAAAAGTAATGCGCTTGGATATTACTCCTCCTCAGGGTATTTATTTTGTTGAGCAGTCTGTTTTGTCTGTAACTTTATGTGCCTTGGAAGAAAACGTTGAACATCTTCCTTTTAAATATAGTTATCCATTACCTTTACATAACCGTTTACCAAAAGAAATGCAAATTAAACATTGGGATGATATTATATCCATTCATTATTTCAACTTATTTTTTTATAACGATTGGAATGGACAAATAAAAAGATTGAAAATTTTTAATAGTAATTCAGATAAATATCAATGGTTATGTGAAGAGGTTGTCAGACTTAATATGCCTCGTGTATCAGTTTGGCATCGATATCTGTTGGGAGTCAGAAGAATGGAACAAAAACTAAAAAGCTTGAATTTAGATATTAATTTCAGTGGCTGGATAGAAAAAAGAGTTAAGTTTTAAACTGATATAACAATATATGAAAGGTATAAAATTGATGATTTAGATTATGAAGATAATCTGTCAGAGTTACGTATAATTTTATTACTTGAATTAATCATTTTTGTACATATTATATGAGGGAAATGAAATGAATAAAGCAAATCTAGCTGTAATTATGACATGTTATAACAGACGGAATACAACTCTTGCCTGTCTAAATGCTTTATATCAGCAAAAAAATCATTGTGATATTTATTTAACTGATGATGGGAGTTCTGATGGTACTACAGAAGCTGTTAAAGCAGAATATCCAGAAGTACAAATTCTTCAAGGTAATGGCAATTTATTTTGGGTCGGAGGAATGCATCTCGCTTTTAGTGAGGCAATAAAATATCAATATGATTATTATTTATGGTTGAATGATGACACATTTCTAGAAGCCAATGCTGTGAGTAAACTATTACAGGTTTATCAAAATTTGACGGAACTTGGTTATCTAGACTCAATTGTAGTTGGTTCAACTAAAGACTCAATTACAGGAAAAGCAACTTATGGAGGAGCAGTAAAATCTAAAAAGTGGTATTCTAATAAGTTTGAATTTTTAGAACCAAGTTCCGTTATCCAAAAATGTGATGCTATGTATGGTAACTGCGTGCTAATTCCTAAAAGTGTTGCCGCCAAAGTTGGCAATATTGATACAGCTTTTGCTCATAGTTTAGGAGATTTAGATTATGCCCTAAGAGCGCGGAAATTAGGTTGTAAAATATGGGTAGCTCCTGGGTATATTGGTACTTGCACTAAAAATTCTATTCGCAATAGTTGGGCAGATACCAATTTAAATCTATTAGAACGCTTGAAAAAAATACTACAAATTAAAGGATTTCCATTGAAATCATGGACTATATTTTGTAGCAGACACTCTGGGCCATTCTGGATATTTTACTGGTTCTTACCCTATATCAGAGCAATTATTGGTTACAAAGATTTGGCAACTTCTCCCACATTTTCTGAGGATATGAATCAAACCAACTCAGAAGTTTAATACTTGCATTATAGTCATTCTTGGATGATGCTTGGATAAGTTATAACTATCTTAATAATTTGACAAATGTAGTTTCAAACTATAAAATAATAATCAGCAATCACTTTATGGGTAAACGCTTACTGATTGTCTCAACCCTCGATTCTAGTCAGCCATTTGGTGCATTTACTAGACCTTTTTATCTAGGACAATATCTTACTAAACATTTTGATGTTTTTCAGCTAGGTTTAGATTGTTCATCTGTTAATTATGCACCTTCTCTTTCTATTGGATCAAGAAGCTTGAAGTCATATATTCAATCCATAGAAAAGTGCATCGACGAGTTTTGTCCAGATATTGTGTATGCTCAAGAAACACTACCTGGATTGGCTGCTTTAGTTTCACTAAAGCTTAGAAAACACAGTAGTTCCTCTCTTGTCTTAGATTTTCATACATTTTCGCCTTATGAATACTGGATGCGCTTGTTTTCAGTTGCCAATCCTTTAAAAGAGTTTGCACAATGTATTAAGACATATATTGCTCAGGGAATTTTAATATTTTCTGGTAGTCCAATAATTGCAGCAGGTGAATCAATTCTTAAACTAATTTCCCATTGGTATGGAAAAACTCCACAGCAAATTTATTCTATCGGGAATGGAGTGGCTGAAGACTTACTCAATACTGAAGTTTTTCCAGATCAAGACCCCTATCAAGCATTCAGACCAGCTAAAATAGTGGTTATTATTGCTCCCAAAACCTTTCAATTTCCAACTAATGATATGTCTGTATCAATGGCTATTGAGGTTGCTCAATCCCTTGAAAGTCATCAAGAAAAAGTACATTTTGTTGTCATTGGTAGGGATAGTAGTGATATTTCAGAACCAATACCTTCTAACATTTCTTTTTTAGGCTTTTTACCTAAAAGAGAAGATTTTGTCGCCCATCTGAAATATGCAGATATTGCTTTGTTGCCATTCTCAAAACAAGCAGTAGCAGGTGGTGCTCGCAATAAAGCATTAGATTATTTTGCTAGTAGAAAATTAGTTGTATCAACATCAGAAGGCTTGCGAGGTTTAGAAGAATTTCACCACTTAGAACATCTGTTAGTAACAGGATACTCTAGCGAAGAAGTCGCTAACACAATACTTGATGCTGCTTCAAATCTTGATAAATATCAATCACTTGTAGAGACAGCATATACTTTAATTACAGAAAAGTATTCCTGGAATGCAAAAGCACAGAATATTGCGGAAATCCTTATGAAAACAAGTGCTTTTTAGTTATGTTTAGATAATAATTTTTAACTAAAAAACTTAGCTATTTCAATATTTCAGTACTTTCGTCAGTACTTCAGTATTGAAATATTGCTAATTAATTTTACAATACTCACCTTTACATTGAGATAACATCTCATATTTATCAAAACAAAAACAAAATATGAAAAAGCGATTTTCTTATAAAGTTATTGGTGCTCAAGTGGATGCACTCTCTATCCTTGACTTAAATTTATTGATTGAAGAATCTATTGATCGGGATGAAAAATGGATTATTGCTAATCATAACTTACATAGTCTTTATCTCTTCCATAACGATCTAAAAATGCAAGCTTTTTATTCCAAGGCAGAATATACCCATATTGATAGTATGCCTTTAGTATTTATTGGAAAGCTGTTGGGTTTTCCAATTAAACGTGAACAAAGAGTAACTTATGCTGACTGGGTATGGCCTCTGATGGCAGAAGCTGCTACTAAAGGCTGGCGTGTATTCTATTTAGGTTCAAAGCCAGGAATTGCTGAAAAAGCAGCAAATATTTTATGCCAGAAATTTCCTGGTTTACAGATTGCTTGCGCTCATGGCTATATTGATATAAATAAAGATAGTCAAGAAAATCTTGCCACTGTAGCTGCAATTAATGCTTACAAACCCCATATATTAATGGTGGGAATGGGTATGCCACGCCAAGAGTATTGGATTTATGAAAATCTTGAACATCTTCATACCAACACTATTTTGACTAGTGGAGCCTGTATGGACTATATAGCAGGAGCAATACCTACTCCTCCTCGCTGGATGGGAAAGGTGGGGTTAGAATGGTTGTATCGCTTGTTATCTGAACCGAAAAGGCTTTGGAGACGTTACTTACTTGAGCCTTGGTTTGTTGGCACATTATTTTTACGAGAAATTTGGAGTATTTCAAGTAAACGAAAAAAAAATAACCTGCTGGTATTTATAAGTACGAAATTTCACAAGTTCGTAGCTTAATCGAGTCTCTCAAAGTTTTACCAGTAGGTTGCTCAATTCGTCACGAATTTATGAAATGTTGTACTAAGGTTTAATGATTAATTAGTCAGTAAGTCTTATTCAACTTTCATAATCGTGAATAAGTAGGTGGTTATAATTAAATATAAGATAGAGAAGGTCTAAAAAACAGGTTCTACGAGATGTCTGCTCCATTGCGAGTTAAATTAACAGAT
>NZ_JBALDJ010000065.1:0-25193 GCF_036917415.1 Nostoc sp.
GTGAGTTGGCCAAATTCCGGTGGCAGACTGCTCAGTTGATTATCGGTGAGGTAGAGGGTTTGCAGGTTGGTGAGTTGGCCAAATTCCGGTGGCAGCGTTGTTAAGCGTTTTCCAGAAAGGTCTAATTGTGTCACTTTGCCTCTGACAGCTTGTTCAATAATTTCCAGCAGTTCTTTGTTAGTCATTTCGGGTTTTACAGAGGCGATGCCTGACGACGAGTTGCTGCTTGGACGCGCAGCAGAGAAATTGAGCTAATTAATAATCTAGCCTGTATCAAGGATCGCATTCAGGCAATGTGCGTGCGATCGCAGACTCCAGATGACATCATATTTTAGGTTAGAGTATAGTTTTAGACGACATCAGTTTTTAAAATGATGTTTATACTTAGAACTCAGTAAATAAAAGCAGGTGCATAATGAAATTACAAGATTTTTTGGGAAAAGATGAGAGATGGTCATTTGATGCGATCGCAGAAGATGCAGACTTGGCTCGTCAGATTCAGATATTGTTAATCGGCTTAGGTTTGCTAGAACCTCCAGCCGATGGGAAATTTGGCCCTGTTTCTGTCATATCTCTCAAAAAATTTCAAGAATTAACCAAGACTGAAGAGAGTGGCTTTTTAGGAGCAGTCACAGCCAAGAAACTAATTGAAACCAAAATAGACGATCTTCCTAAACCCCCCTTAAAACTAGGCAATGACATCGCTAGTAAGATTGTCAAATATATGCTATCCAAAGGTTATCAGGTATTTACCAATCCCAAAGAATACAACATTGTTTATGTAGAGGGCATAGATGCAGACTGGACTCTCAACAGTGACACACCCAATCAATTTAACGATCGCCGGATTGTGATTGAAGTAGTAAATGGCGTTCCCAAAATCGTAGATCACTGGGAAGCGACTACAGAACCAGGGAGGTACTACACTTATAATCCGATGAATTCCAAAGGAGCAGCTAGGATTCAGTTTGGGCAATACAAAGCTTGGGCTGTTGGTACTCACGGCACAGCAGAGCCTCACGAAGCGTTAGTGCAAGTTGGAGATATAACTGTTTGTAGAGATTTCAACCAAGATTTTAAACGGACTGGTGACAAACTTGATACAGGTGATGATTTTTATGTGAATCAACACTACGGCTTTGATTTCCCCAGGAATGATATTCGCCTTGCTAGTGCGGGTTGTTTAGTAGGACGTACCCGTGAGGGACATAGAGAGTTTATGGCGATTGTTAAACAAGACCGACGTTATGTCGCTAATCGCAAATATACTTTTTACACTACCGTAATTCCTGGGGATGATTTACTGAAAACGTTTTCAGGATGAGGTAATGGTTAATTGGTAGCATTTGTTGTTGTGATGCAAGATTTAGTAAGATAGCACAGCTGTGCTACCTTACTTTGTCTAACTTTGTTCTTGTGGTTGCCCGATCTGTGCCGTCAATTTTTCTTTATCCTGCCTACGTTTTTTGGCGTAAAGTTGAATAGTGACTGCCATCAAAATAATCATGGCAAAAATAGCCCAGGCAGCGATATCTGTAGGTAGATTATTCTTAAACACAGCCAGCAGAACGATCGCCACTAACATAACTGTAGGCGCTTCATTTAAAGCACGTAATTGCTGACTATTCCAACGACACTCATCTACTGCTAATTTCTTCATCAGCCGAGCGCAGTAATGATGATAGCCAATTAAAATCGCCACAAACAGCAGTTTGATATGCAACCAACCCTCTTTTAAAACGTCCGGTTCAGTGGTTAATAAACCGATGGCCATTGCGATCGTCACAAACATTCCTGGGTTAGTGATGATATAGTAAAGGCGCTTTTCCATAATTTGATACTGATTTTTCAGTATCGTTTGTGCTGGTTCGGGTTCAAGGTTCGCTTCAACGTGATAGATAAAAAGACGTACTAGGTAGAATAAACCAGCGAACCAAACTACAAATCCGACAATATGAAAGGCTTTAAACCATGAATAAGCCATGAATCATAATCTCCTTTACTTGTGGTTGTGAGCCATTTTTAATGGTAATAAAAAGGAGTCAGAATTCATAATTTCCCAACCGTGAAAGGATGAAGTCTTAATAATCAAGAATATTTCAATCCAGTAGTGATTTGGAATCTTCGACTAATTTATTCTGAATTCTGACTCCTGAATTCTGACATTCATTTTTATAATATCGATTTTTGCCAGAGCTATATTGTCAATGAGCATCTTTACGACGCACAAAGGGTAAAAGGTCTTCTAAAATCGCCTCGTGGTAGTGTTCTTGAGGATAATGTCCAACGTTATTAAGTTTTATTAATTCGGTATTTGGTACGGATTTGGCAAAGTTTTCGGCAATGTCTACAGGTAGCCAGGGGTCAATCATACCCCATTGAATCAGAATTGGTTGTTGCCATTCTTTAAAGCCAGTTTGTATTTCTGTCATGGCTGAATCAAGCTGTAAATTGCGAATACTTGCTAAGAGACTTCGACCAGACGAAGAAGCGGTTAAAAATGGTTTTCGATAAACATCTAAATCCTTATCTCCTATGCGATAACGGCTTCCACCTTCTAGCGTCCGATCGACTAATAAGGGGTCTTGGGTCATGACTTCACCTGCTAAAGGTAAACCCATTTGTTTAATTTTCCAGGGTAATTTGGCAGCAGTTGAAATTGGTGTATTTAAAATAGCTAAATTAGCAATTTGTTCTGGGTGACGCAAAGCATATTGTAGTCCTACAGAACCTAAAAAGCCTTGGACAACTAAAGAAAAATGTTCGAGTTCTATGGCTTTAATAAATCCTTCTAAAGCTGTGATAAAAGCATCGGGAGTGTAAGCAAAATCTCGTTTTTCTGGTTTGGCAGAAAAGCCGTAACCAATCCAATCTGGAGCGATCGCTCTTGTACCTTGATTTGCTAAAGCAGGTATAATATAACGCCAACTGTAACTTTGTGAAACTAAGCCGTGTAGCAACAACACAGGCGCTAAGTCACTTCTGCCGATTGGTAAAGATTCCCGATAAAACCATTCCAGTGAATCTACATTGATTTTATGTTCTGTTATTGACACGCTATATTCCTATGGATTGAGGATTGGGTACTGGGGATCGGGTATTGGGGATTGGGTAATTGAGTAGTGGTAAGAAGAATTCAGTCCCTAGTCCCTAGTCCCCAGTCCTTAATCCCCAGTCCCTACTCCCCATTCCCTGAGAAATAATCATCTCACGAATCGCATAAGCTGTAGCGGGTGCTAGTAAAACGCCGTTGCGATAGTGTCCGGTAGCTAGGAGGACGTTACTAAACCCTGGTAGCTTACCAATAACTGGGGCTGGGCGACCTTCAGGACGGGGACGTAACCCCGACCAAGTGCGGAGAATAGTTGCTGTGGTTAACTCTGGACAAAATGCGATCGCTTGTTTTCTAACAGATTCCAGCAGTTCTTGATTTGGCGGTATCTGATCGCCATTGCTAGGAAATTCCACTGTTGCGCCTACCCAATAATTTCCACCGCCCACAGGAACAACATGGACATCGTTACCCGTTATCGCTGGCTGGAAGTCGGGATTACCTAATGGATGCCCCACACACATTTGCAACGCTTGCCCAAGTACGGGGCGGATATCAATTATTTGATTTAATTTTGCCGTTAGTGGGGTTGAACCTAATCCTGCTGCAATTACAAACCAATCAGCGGCTATTTTTCCTTCTGTAGTCTCAAGGCAATCGCAAAATTCAGGTGTTGAGCTTGGGGCATCCAAAACAGTCACGCCAAATTTGAAAGTTACACCATTTTGCTGGGCAGCTTCAACTAAAGCTAAGGTGAGGGCAGTTGGATCGATTTGGCGGTCTTGGGGAGAATAGACAGCGCCAGTCACTTTTTCGCATTCTACTTGAGGACAAATACTCTGGAGTTTAGCCGTGTCCCAAATTTCTAAATTCCAACCTTGGGAGTGGCGAATTTTTACTAGTTTTTCCCATGCTGACATCCCTTCTAGAGAGGAATCAGACAAAAGCATGAGAATTCCCTGACGATTAAAAGGAATTTTGCGACCTGTTAAAGCTTCTAGTTCAGGAATCAAGGTTTCATAGCGTTGGATGCTAGTTTGCCGCATCTGCCAAGCTTTGCCTTTGATTTTTTGGCTGATTACGCCCATCAAAACGCCAAGTGCAGCGCCTGTGGAAGCTTGTGCTGGTGGTTGGCGATCGCAAACTGTAATTTTTAGCCCTTTAACTTGACTCAGTTGGTATGCGATCGCAGCCCCAACTACGCCACAACCGATAATAACTACATGACTCATTGCTGTTTTGAGGCAAAGATGGGGAGATGTGGGAGATGAGGGAACAAGGAGAGTAAAATTACTCTCCCTCATCCTCCTCATCTCCCTTTGCTCATCTTACCTTGGGTTTAACTTGCCTCTGATTCACTGCTGGTATTAGGAAGCAGTTGGAAGAATTTGTCAATCTCTGCAAAAGCCGCTTGGGATTGATTCAAGGCAACTAGAGGATTGCCAGCACTAGTAGCTTTATCAAGTTTAACTAGGTCGTTAAACAAATCTCGCGTTATTTGACGTGCTTTGGGTTGGTCTTTGGGTAGAAGGTTGGAAGTGACATAAGTCAGATTCAGCCTTGCTTCTGTTATGGGCCCATGTATAAAGTTACGCACATTAATCCAATCACCTCTTTTAATTAGGGTTGTCAACTCTTGTGAGCGATCGCGCACAGCCTGAATTTCAGGAACATAAGCCTGAATTTTTTCGAGTTGTACTGCTGTGTAAGTCGGAGGTGCCACCGCAACACCAGGGCCACCACAACTAATCAGGAATGTGGCCAATAGTACTAGGAAAAATGAAAAAATCGAGCGTTGACGCACCATATATTGAACTTAATTGCTTTTGGTTTACTGATTAACAGTGTCATTTTAGATCGCTAGCGCAGTTAATCGTTCTTGTCAGCCAAGGATTTTGTAGAAAATATTGATATTTTCTTCAAAGAGCAGAGTTTCATCCGCTTTTGAAGCATTTTTAAGTACAATTACTTAATAGGTGTTAGCCAGTCCCAATAAGAAGCGATTTTTGGCTTCTGTTAGTAACGAGGATTGTTAGGAAAATATGATTTAGAGTTGCTAAATCTCAAAGCTATTGATAAGCTGAAACACCAATCAGATAAGCCTTCTGGCGGTTTTTCTCTCTTCATATACCCGAAGATGCCGACGCAATATAGGACAATACGGTTCAGTTAAGGCTTAATTCTTTATCAAAGTAATTTTTTTAACGAACCGCAAAGGCGCAAAGAACGCAAAGGAAGAGAAGAAAGAAATGCTTAACTGAACTGTATTGCAATATAGGAGTGTTTTTTAGTGAACGCAGCTGAACAGGCAACGAACCTTGAACTCGCCAGCAACATTGCCACGGTAGTTAATTTGTTCAAATTCGAGTTTCCTGATGCCAAATCCGATCTCAAACCCTGGAAAAATGACCCGGAAACTAGGGAGTTAGTCGATCCAGATTCTATAGATATTGGCTTTCACTTTCCTGGTATTAGCAAATCTTGGCGAAGTCGCAGTATTTTAATTCAAATCCGATTTTATCAAGATCCCATCAATAATTCTCGCCGTGCGATCGGTGTAGAGGTAGCTGGATTCGATCATCGCGGTGAAGCGTGGCGACTTTCTACGGTAGAAAACTGGAGTGTTGTTGGCGCATCTTCGCCTTCTGGTGAAATCGAGGAGAAGCTTAAACAGATTTGCCGACAGATTTTAGAAGTTTTTAATAAACAAAGTGAATGAAATCAACTTGTGTCAGAGAAAGTAGTGAGGAATAATACAGAGGAAAGCTTTGCGTAGGCATAGCCCAACCCAGGCATTGCTAGCCACCCATATCACAATGACCACTGTAATATTTGTACATGGCACAGGCATTAGAGAACGAGAATACAACGAAACCTTTGAGATAATTGAGCAAAAGATTCACGCCCAACGTCCTGATATCAAAGTTGCTCCTTGTCTTTGGGGTGAATTAGGTGCAAAGTTCAATGATAATCGGGCATCAGTACCCTTGGAAGATGCCACACTGGCTTTATCTCAAGGAGAAGAAAATGCAGATATTGTATTGTGGGGGCAATTATACCGCGACCCTCTTTATGAATTATGGCTGTTGTCTTTGAAACCGATTGAGGCAGGAAATCCTTTTGGGGAAGAACCAGGGGATGTTTTACAATCTCGTGTGGCGAGTCTTACTCCGGCATCTCAACTGCAAGCTAAGTTGCAAGAGGCGGGAATTGCAGAGGTATTTGAGCCAGCACGAGAAGATGTTATCCACAGTGAACCGTATCATCAGGCATTGCTGACAGTTTCCGAATCTGATTTGAGTGAATATTATGCACCAATAGCTAGAGCAATTGTCGCTCAAGCAATGTTTATTAGCGAACAGCAAGAAAAATTTCCTTTGATACTCACCGATGCCCAATTGCGCGATAAAGTTGTGGAATTGCTGACTCTGGCTTTGGGAGAGGCGGAGTTAGGATTGGGTGGCTGGTTATTAAAGCCAGTTGTTGAATTAGCATTGCCAATGGGAACGAATTATGTCAGAGGAAACCGCCTGGAGTTAACTGATAAAATTTCGCCTATGCCTGGTGATATTTTGTTGTATCAGACGCGGGGTGAAAAAATCAGGGCGTTTATCCAGCAACAAATCGAAGAAGCAGAACCGCCAGTGGTTTTAATCGCCCATAGTTTGGGAGGTATCGCTTGTGTAGATTTGCTAGTGCAGCAGCAGTTATCTCAGGTGGAATTATTGGTAACAGTTGGTTCCCAAGCACCATTTTTATATGAGATTAACGCCCTCTACAGCTTAGAATATGGGCAGTTATTGCCAGAGCATTTCCCTCAATGGTTGAATATCTACGATTTACGGGATTTTCTCAGTTACGTGGGTAATAGAATTTTCCCTGAGCGAGTGCAGGATGTGGTAGTAGATAGTAAACAACCATTTCCCCGTTCTCACGGTGCTTATTGGACAAATGCCAAAACCTGGGAGGCGATTATTTCGAGGTTGCCATAATGGTTTACCCCACCCTAACCCTCCCCTTATAAAGGGGAGGGAACAAGATTTCTTATCTCCCCCCTTTATAAGGGGGGATTAAGGGGGGTAATTCAAGTGTGTACACCGTAGATTCCCTGCTAGGGAAGGGGGTTAGGAGATTAGGGGGTTAGGTCATTTTCCATAGGAGGTGAGAAACCAAATCATCATGCAGTTGATGGCGAAACCTGAGCAGACTTTTGGGTTAATTGTGGGTATTGAAAAGTACCATGAATCTGCTTGGAATGTAACGGGTGGAGGGCCAGCTGATGACGCGCTGAAATTTGCTGATTGGCTACATCGGCGCGGTGTACCGAGAGAGAATATCCGGTTATGTTTATCAGCGCTGGAAGAAAATCATCAGTTAATTGGGGAATGTGGGTTAAGTGTAGAGTTAGCAACTGAGCAAAATATCTCCGACATTGTGACTAACTTTTTATCCCCAAAGTCGGGGGATTTACTCTACATTTTTTGGGCGGGACATGGTTTGATTACCTCAGAACGAGAGCGTCGGTTGTTTTGTGCTGATACAAATAAACAGAATTGGCAGAATTTAGATTTGAATTCTTTATTGGTTTTTTTGGGTTCCGATAAATTTCAGATTCGGAATCATATTTGTATTATTGATACCTGTGCCAATTATGTTTTAGAGTCCAAGGGAAGACCAACTCATTTAGGTGGCAAAGCTTTTTTGAGTGGACAGCCAAGGACAGATAGTCAACAATTTGTGTTACTGGCTACGCGGGAAGGAGAGCAAGCTAAGGTAAATTCTGAAACTAAAACAGGATACTTTTCTCAAGCGGTGAGAGAGGCTTTTGCTGAAGCTAATGGGACTTTTCCACCGGATATGAGGGAAGTTACTGAGGCAGTTAAGCAGCGATTTAGCAGTTTAGATAAAAAACAACTGCCGACTTATTTTTATTCCCGCAGTTGGGATGGAGATATTGAAAAATCTCATTTCAACCCGTTTGATATCCCGCATAATATCCAACAGAGTCAAGCTCGTAAGTTTGTTGGCAGGGATAAGCAAATAGAACAATTGCATCAGCTATTACAAGCAAATGATGTTGTGGCTATTACCGATGTGACTGGGCAAGGTGGCGTGGGTAAAACAGAGTTAGCTATTCAATACTCAGAGAAATATTTGGCAGATTATTCTGGCGGGTGTTGTTGGTTAAATCCCCAAGGTATTGATTTGGGAACCCAGTTAGTAGAGTTTGGAGTTGTGAATTTACCTAACTTTAATCCACCGAATGGATTAAGCCTAGTAGGTCAAGTTGCTTATTGCTGGCGGAACTGGCAAGCAGGCAAAGTTTTATTAATATTTGATGATATTAAAGACTGGATGCAAATTAAACCATACCTACCACTCAAAGGTTCTCGGTTTAAGGTGTTGATTACCACTCGTCTAAATACAGGGTTAGCATATCCATCATTGCCGTTAGGTGGATTGTCAGAAGATGGAGCCTTAGAATTATTAACAAAGCTATTGGGGGATGAATATGTTCAACAAAAGACGGAAACAGCAAAAGAAATTTGTAAATTAATCGGTTATTTACCCATTGCACTCTACCAAATAGCGGGGCATAGTCAAAATCGAGGAGGAGTATGATGCTAGCAGACATTCTCGCACGGCTACAAAAGCAAACATCAGCAGGCGAGTCTGGTGTAGCAGCAGCTTTTGAGTTGAATTGGGAGTGCTTAGAACCAGAGGCGCAAAAATTGGCTTGTCTGTTGAGTTTGTTTGCTTTGGCTCCTATCCCTTGGTCTTTGGTAGAATCAGCAGCAAGTGCTAGCCATTTGGAATTTGATTTTAAAGCTAACTGCACTGTTTTAGTTGAGCGTTATTTGCTGCAAGAATTGGCAGAGGACACCTACCAAATCCATGATCGCATTCGGGAATTATTGCAGCAGAAGTTAGAAGAGTTAGGTGAAGCAAACGAACTTAAGCGCGGCTATTGTCAAGCAATGCTAGCTGTAGCAAAAGATATTCCTGAGACACCCACACTGATAGAAATTGCTCAAGCAATCCTGTCCATCCCTCACTTCGCGGAAGTTGTCACAGTTTACCAAGCTTGGTTAAGCGATGAGGATTTAATCTCACCATTTGAGGGCTTGGTTAGATTTTACGCAGGTCAAGGAGCCTATAAGCAAGCTTTGCCTTGGGGTAAACAAAGTTTATTAGCTACTAAAGAACGTTTTGGAGATGAACACCCCGATGTGGCAACTAGCCTGAACAATTTGGCACTCCTCTACGAATCACAGGGAAGGTACAGCGATGCCGAACCTTTGTGCATCCAAGCTTTGGCGATGAGAAAACGCCTGCTGGGGAATGAACACCCCGATGTGGCAACTAGCCTGAACAATTTGGCAAAACTCTACAAATCACAGGGAAGGGACAGCGATGCCGAACCTTTGTATATCGAAGCTTTGGCGATGAGAAAACGTCTGCTGGGGGATGAACACCCAGATGTGGCAGAAAGCCTAGACAATTTGGCACTCCTCTACGAATTACAGGGAAGGTACAGCGAAGCCGAACCTTTGTGCATCCAAGCTTTGGCGATGAGAAAACGCCTGCTGGGGGATGAACACCCAGATGTGGCAGACAGCCTGAACAATTTGGCAGCACTCTACGATTCACAGAAAAGGTACAGCGAAGCCGAACCTTTATATATCGAAGCTTTGGCGATGACAAAACGCCTACTGGGGGATGAACACCCCGATGTGGCAACTAGCCTGGACAATTTGGCAGTCCTCTACGAATTTCAGGGAAGGTACAGCGAAGCCGAACCTTTGTGCATCGAAGCTTTGGCGATGAGAAAACGCCTGCTGGGGGATGAACACTCAGATGTGGCAAGTAGCCTGAACAATTTGGCACTCCTCTACTATTCACAGGGAAGGTACAGCGAAGCCGAACCTTTGTATATCAAAGCTTTGGCGATGAAAAAACGCCTGCTGGGGGATGAACACCGATATGTGGCAACTAGCCTGAACAATTTGGCAAAACTCTACAAATCACAGGAAAGGTACAGCGAAGCCGAACCTTTGTATATCGAAGCTGTGAAGATTGCTGAACAAAGCTTGGGGGCAAATCATCCCAATACAATAACCATTCGTAAGAATCTGGAAGACTTGCAGCGGAATCGTCAACCTTGATTCAGGAGAATGGTTGCTTTTATCTCTCGTTGGTTTCAGTAATTTAGGTAATCTGCATCGGCTGCATTACCCGCCTGGGATTCAAATCCCAGTCTAATAACTAGGTAACATAATTAATTACACAATGCGATCGCAAATGCAGTGAAGCAAAATAATGCGATCGCAACGCCTAGAACTACTTCTCTAGGATATGCTCTGCGAAGGGAGCGATCGCAATCACTGTAAATTTTTTTGTTTATCTGCTAAATGAGTCTTTGAACTCCGTTAACGAGCCTTTTATCTCGGTTAACGAGTATTTTTTCTCTGTTGACGAGTATTTTTTCTCCGTTAACGAGGCTTTTATCTCCGTTGACGAGGCTTTTATCTCCGTTAACGAGTATTTTTTCTCCGTTAACGAGTATTTTATCTCCGTTGACGAGGCTTTTTGCTCCGTCAACGAGTATTTTAGCTCCGTTAACGAGTATTTTATCTCCGTTGACGAGGCTTTTATCTCCGTTAACGAGTATTTTTTCTCCGTTAACGAGCCTCTGAACTCATTTATGATGGTAAAATTTGAAATCCAGCTTGATAAAAATGATTATCTAAAGTTAAAGCTGTAACAATCTCTCGTTCTTGCATAACGATAAATGATAAACAATCAGTGAGAGAATAAGATTTATCTTTATACTTTTGAAAATATTCCCAGCCCTGATTAAATAAAGTTCGCTCAATTTCGATTAATTCTATTTCAGGACTTTCCAATAACCGATTACCAACTTCAACTGCTTTATAATGAAGATTTCGACTATTAAAAAAAGTAACAACTTCATCAAAAATGTATGTTGTTGTGATTAAAAAAGGTTTAGATTTTATTAAAGTAGCCCAATTTTGTAATACTTTTTGATGAGCATCTTCATTTTTGATTTCCAGAGCTAAAATATAGCTGGCATCTAAAAATTAGATACTTCTCATGGATTATAGAAATAGCGATCGTGGTTAATTGCACCATCTTTTACATCACATTCCACAGGATTTGAACCTAAATCCCAAATAGAAGATGTTTGTTTGATGCTAGTAATAATAATTTTTCCATTTTCTTGAATAATCTCAAACTCTTGGTTTTCTCCTAATAGTTCTTTTGGAATTAATAAGCCTTTTTCTGTTGCTGTTAATTTCATGTTTAATTACCTCCATTGTTTTTGTAAGTTAATCAAATGAATTTGATTTATATCAAATCCCCGACTTCTTCAAGAAATCGGGGATCTGAATCTAGCTGAAGTACGTAACCCACCATCCAGGTTTTCGGTGCGTTAGCCTACGGCATAACACACCCTACGAAACTACGAAGCTACCAGTTACCTACAAGTTGAGCAGTAGCAGAAAACATTGAGGGATCGATTGAAATGCCCAATCCTTCAGCTACACGACGACCATAAGAAATATCTGCCCGGAAGAAGTGGCAAAGTTGGCGCATTTGGACATCCTGTCTCGCTTGAGAGAGACTGCCAACGATATTATGAGCAAGACGCTCTTGCTGCTCAGGAGTCATTAACCGATACAGATTACCTGCTTGGGTGTAATCGTCGTTTCCTTCACGATGACTGTAACGATCGACTGTGACATCGCCCAAATGATTAGGTGGTTCTGCATAAGCTGGATTTTCTTTAGGCGTACCCTCAGCACTATTCGGTTCATAGTTAGGAGCGCTACCGTGGTTGTTCCCCAATGCCATAAAGCCATCTCGCTGATAATGCATCACTGGACATTTGGGCTGGTTAACGGGTAGTTGCTGATAGTTAGCACCCAAGCGATACCGTTGAGCATCTGGGTAAGAAAAGATGCGAGCTTGCAGCATTTTGTCTGGAGAGAAACTAACGCCCGGAACCACTGCACTAGGGCTAAAAGCGGCTTGCTCAACTTCAGCAAAATAATTCTCAGGGTTCCGATTTAGCTCTAATATCCCGACTTCAATTAAAGGATAATCTGAGTGCTTCCAAACTTTGGTCAAGTCAAAGGGATTATCTGGATGTTTGGCTGCTTGCTCCTCTGTCATTACCTGAATACACATCCGCCACTTAGGATAATCTCCTTGAGCGATCGCTTCAAACAGATCGTGAGTTGCATGATCGGGATCTTCGCCCTTAATCTTAGCCGATTCTTCCTCAGTCAAGGTTTGATGTCCTTGCAGAGTCTTAAAGTGAAATTTGCACCAGACGCGATCGCCCTCAGCATTAATCAAACTGAAGGTGTGGCTACCGAAGCCGTCCATGTGCCGAAAGGTTTTCGGTATTCCCCTGTCTGAAAACAGGATTGTCACTTGATGAAGCGATTCTGGACTAAGTGACCAAAAATCCCATCTTGCATTATGGTCTTTGCAATTAGTTTGGGGATTGCGCTTTTGGGTATGGATAAAATCAGGAAACTTCAGTGGGTCGCGGATGAAGAAAATAGGGGTATTGTTGCCTGTAAGATCCCAGTTGCCTTCTTCAGTGTAGAACTTGATGGCAAAGCCTCTAGGGTCGCGCTCGGCATCTGCTGAACCTTTTTCTCCTCCAACGGTAGAAAAGCGCAGGAGAACTTCTGTTTTCTTGCCAATTTCAGAAAAAAGTTTGGCTTTACTGTAGCGAGTGATGTCATTGGTAATAGTAAAAGTACCGTGAGCAGCCGCACCTTTAGCGTGGACAACTCTTTCAGGAATACGTTCTCTGTTGAAATGAGCCAGCTTTTCTAAGAGATGAAAATCTTGTATTAATAAAGGCCCGCGCGCTCCAGCCGTGAGCGAGTTCTGGTTATCAGCAACAGGAATACCGTCAGCAGTTGTCAATTTTTGGGGTTCAGTCATGGGTTAAGAAGCTCTCCATTAAGTTACTCAGATTGGCCACAGTAGATTTTAATCAGTAGATAAACGGATATCCACTGACAGAGCTAACTAATTCATAGTCATAACGAGTTTATATAAAAATCATACTCGATATGATTATGAATTACAAGATAATAATTTTGTATTTTTGGGAGTAATAGGATTTGCAACAAACGAATCGGCTGTAGGGATGCACAACTAGCTGTGTGCCCCTACCAATGAATGTGTAGGATGTAGAGAGGCGATATATTGCTTCTCTACTGCCTTTCAGGTATGTAAATGTTTGAGAATCAACGAGCAAACATCTGTTGCCTCAATTTGATGTTCATCAACCAGGTGAGTTTGATGGGTGATAAATAGAGGCCCTTCAGATGGAGAAGTGGTGATGTTACCGTGAGAACCACGCACCAGAGAAGCATCCAGAGGAATTACATCCATGAGGTAGCGAAAACCCAGTTGTTTTTTAAGTAACTTGAGAGCAATTTTTCCTTGGGGGAATTTTATTTGCGGATCGAGGAAAAGTTCTACAGGATCGTAACCAGGTTTGCGGTGGATATCTACTGTTCTAGCAAAATCAGGCGCTTTTGCATCATCGAGCCAATAATAATAGGTAAACCAAGCGTCAGACCCGGCGATCGCCACCAACTCTCCCGATCTAGGATGATCGAGATGGTAGGTTTGCTTACCCTCTTCATCCAATACCTGCGCTACGCCTTCAGTCGCTTCTAAAAGCGATCGTACTTTCGGGATATATGCCGGATCGTTCACATATACATGAGCAATTTGATGATCGGCAACGGCAAAGGCAATGCTAGCACCAAAATCGAGCAGTTCTCGCCCTAATTCTTCTCGCACAGCAATTAAACCATTTTCCCGTAATACGCGGTTCAAATCCACAGCTTTAGAAACTTGCGTAATACCATACTCAGAAAGAATAATTACCTGAGTATTACGTGCTTGAAAATATTCAATTAAATCGCCACAAACAGTATCAATTTCTCGCAAATCTGCTTTAATCTGTGTTTGATTGTTACCAAATTTTTGCAGACAGTAATCTAAATGTGGTAGATAAACTAATGATAATGTCGGGCTGTAACGTTCCTCAATCCATTTTGCAGAATTGGCAATCCATTGACTAGAATTAATGGTAGTTTTTGGCCCCCAGAAATCGAACAGAGGGAAATTTCCTAAATCAGATTGAATTTGCGATCGCACATCACTAGGATGGGTATAAATATCAGGTAATTTTCGCCCATCTGCGGGATACATCGGACGCGGCGTAATCGCATAATCTGCTGTAGAGTACATATTGTACCACCAAAAAAGGTTGGCACAAGTGAAGTTTGGATCGATTGATTTAGCTATTTCCCAAACTTTGGGAGCCTGTACAAGTTTATTAGATTGTCGCCAAAACTTCACTTCGCATTCATCGCGGAAATACCAACCATTAGCAACAATTCCATGTTCGTTAGGCAATTTTCCTGTTAAATAAGTAGCTTGAACAGAACAAGTTACAGCAGGTAAAACTGTTGCAATCGGGATGACTTGCCCTTTCGCAGCCCAAGAAGATAAAAACGGCGTATTTTCTCCTAGTAAGCTGGGCGTTAATCCCACAACATTTAGAATAACTGTTTTTTTCATAAACTTAGTCCCTTCTTAATTTGCAGCAAATTCTTTTAATACCCACTCATATTCACGCTGAATAGAAGTCAGCAAATCTATCTTCATTTCTGATGGCAATACATCCCAAGTGTAAGTCTCAATTTCTAAATGAGAGCAAGCATCGTTTGTCTGAAGTAGATGCAAAACAGTAGCAATGTCATCTTGGGTAGATTGCAAAATTTGATAATCATGAATAAAAATTGGGACATGAAAGTGAGTGCGCCATTCTTCAGCGAGAGATTGCTCTAAATGTGGTAATGCAGTTATTAAGTCAGCATAGTGATGGAGTGTACCATCGCTACGACGTTCTATTACCTGATGAAGATAGGTAGATTCTGCAAAAGGACGTAAGCGTTCAACTATTAAACTACGCTTCTCAACCTCAGCAGGTATTTTTACTTTAATTGCAGCGCTGATTTGAATTTTACCAATCTTAATTCCTGCCGATTGCAAACGCGTAAATACAGATTGTGGCTGCTCATATTCAACTGAAAAATGGCAGGTGTCATAGCAAACCCGAATGTGTTCTAGCAATTTAGTTTCTGCTAAATCCTGCTCTATATTTAATTTTTCTGATAAATAACTACCACCTATTGGCAATAACCAATTTTGATAAAAGTCAATTACTTCTGAAGTATTTTCAATTAAACCATCAGGCTCAGGTTCTAAATCAATATGAAGTATCTTGCCTGTTTCTTCGCTGATGCGAATCATTTCTACAACAACTGATGCTATATTCAAACAACTCTTTTTCACAACTGTCTCGAAAGTTGCTTGGTCTTTTACCCACCAAGGTTTATAGGATAATGGTAGTGTAGAAATTCCGCCATCAAGTCCTTCGGGTAACAGAGCAGCTAAAATTTTTGCTAAGTTTAATGTATAATTAACCCGTTCTTGTGTAGACCAATCTGGTGCATAAACTTGGTCTTTTACCACCTGTCGATGGAATCCGCCATAAGGGAATCCGTTTAAGGTGAAAACATATAAATCTTCTTGAGTCAGCCAAGCTTGGAATTGAGCTAAGTTATTACTTTCTAAAAGTTGTTTGGCGGCAACATCTGCTAATCTCAAGCCAATACCAAAAGGTTCTCTAGGCGATAAACGTGATTTGAGTTTGGGAATATAGTTTTCTAAATTGGTGAAAACCTCTAGCCAACTTTCACCAGGATGAATATTGCTGCAATAAGTTAAGTGAAAACTATTGTTGTTTGTAATTTTCATTTTCTAGCTCTATTCCTTGTATATGTAATCTGTTTTCTTTGGCTTAAGTTTCACAAAATACTTGCTACATATTTATGGGTAGGGAATCACATCTATGCATTGGTGTCAACTTAAGCTGAAATCTCCTGACTGCATGAGTTTTGTCCTCACCCCCAGATCCTCTCCAAATTTGGGAGAGGGGCTGGGGGTGAGGGCAACTCTAGAACGCTTTCTCTTACCTAACTTTTACTTTAAGTTGACACCAATAACATCTATGCGCCCTTACAGCCGATTAATCGTATTACTGGGTGTACACATTCAAATTTAAGTAACAGCAAAGACTTTTGCTAACTTCATCGAAATTGGTAGCAAGATTAAAACTAATAAACCGTAATACAAACCAGCAAAACCAGATGCAACAGTTGCATCTAAGACTATCAGAGATAAAACGCCTATTTTCACAGCATTTCGGATATTTTCAGCTATCGGTTCCCGCACAGCTTTGATAAAGTTAGGCAAGATTCGGATAGCTAATAAAATAGCGAATGGTAGGGCTGCGATCGCTGTATACTCTTCTAATAATCCTAAAGCTAAAACTGCCGTCAAAACTATTGCAATTAGCAGTAGCGCGACTACTCCCGTAATCTTCTTACCTCCGTGAACTTCACCCTGACTAATTGCAGTGATAGCAGCAATATAAAGAACAGGAATCAGCGCTAAATACCAACGTTCTCCAATAATTTCTGGTACAGCACTTACACCTAATAATAAGTTACTGCCACGGCACAAACCCATATTTAAAGGGCCAAAAAAAGGATGATGTTTGGCGAGTGAGTTATAGAGGAGGCATGAAAGAGCGATAAAAATAGCGATCGCAGCACTCAACAACGATACTTGAAAAGCAGCTATAATCCCGATTACAAATAGTATACTCCCCAATAAAGTAGCATTTTGACGAGATACGCGACCACTGGGAATTGCTCTATTTGGTCGCTCTTTTGCATCTAATTCGGCATCGAAAACATCATTAAAAACTATGCCACCGCCGTATAAACCAGTTGTAGCTAATAACAACCAAGCTAATGGAATTAGTATGGCAAAAGTTGCTTCGCCATTAATTAATTTAGTAAAAATTATTCCAGAGCCAGAAGCAGCAAAACCAACAAGAATATCTGCCCAAGCAGTAACAATATTAGCAGGACGCATCAATTCCAGATAACCCCGCCAGCCTTGAAAATTTAAGCTTGCAACATTCACTTATCTGCCTCCATGCCTAGTAATTTCTCAAAATAAACTGCATATTGCAGATGAATCAGATATTTATGCAATTCCTTTTTCTCACTCCTCAGTACAGACGCGATTAATCGCGTCTCTCCCCAATTTTCTACTCAATCAACACATAATCTGAAACTGATTTGATTCCTGGCTCTTGTCCCCGTAGCACAGAATTACCACTGAACAACTGACGCTGATCGACAGATTGGGGATTGAGCCAGTCTGACGCTTTCATCTGCCCAGTTTGACTGTAAGCAGCTAGGGCGTTTTCATAACAAACGGTTCGCACATGTTCTTCAGGAATACCCCTATCTAACATCAACTGAGCCGTTTTTGGGACTGCCAAAGGATCGCTAATACCCCAATCAGCACTACTATCTACAATGATGCGATCCCGTCCATACTTACGAACAACTTCAACCATTCTGGCGTTACCCATCTTCGTCTGTGGGTAAATCGTAAAAGCCGCCCAAAAACCCCGTCCTAATACTTCTTCAACAGTTTCTTCATTGTTGTGATCGATAACTACTTGTGAAGGATCTAAGCCATATTCAATACAGCGATCCATACTCCGACTAGCACCCGCCTTCTTGTTACGGTGAGGAGTATGAATTAGTACCAAACTATCGAGTTCTTTGGCTAATTCTAACTGTTGACAAAAATACTTATCTTCTGCTTCTGTCATATCGTCATAGCCAATTTCACCAATAGCAACAACTCCCTCTTTACACGCATAAAGTGGTAGCAGTTCCATAACTTCAGTTGCTAGCGCCTCATTATTAGCTTCTTTCGGATTTAGGCCGATTGTGCAATAGTGTTGGATGCCAAACTGACTAGCACGAAATCGTTCCCAGCCCACAAGACTACTGAAATAGTCTTTAAATGAGCCAGCGTTAGTTCGGGGTTGTCCTAACCAAAAGGCTGGTTCAATAACGGCGACAATTCCATATTCCCGCATTACTAAGTAATCGTAAGTAGTACGGGAACACATATGAATGTGAGGATCGATGAACATCATGGTTTTAATGATTGGGAATTGGGAATTGGGCATTGGGCATTGGGCATTGGGCATTGGGAATTGGGCATAGGGGATTGAAAAGAGACAGAGGGGCAGGGTACTCTAAAACTCTTCTCCTTTGCTCCCTGCTCCCTTGGTTCTTCCCCAGTCCCCAGTCCCCACTCCCTTCATTTGCGGCTAAAACTGCTCCAAGTCAGATTACCTTGTTGAATGGATGACTGTAAATCTGGGTAATGAGAAAGTAATGCTTGCGCTTGGGGTAAAGGAGACTCAGCACAAGCTAAGGCTGCTGCTTCTTGTTCGTCTATAGTTCCATTAACCAGTACTTTTTCCAAATCTGTGATGATTGCGCTATCAGCAAACCGTCCTACAGGTCGCCAAAGTTCTGGCGTAACTGTGCGTTTAGCTGCCCAACGTTCATGGGCATAGTCTGCCAACATCCTCGCCAATTCAGGGTTAGCACGCCGATCTAGACCCCAAATTAGATGTAACGGACTGCTGACAAACACAGCCTTCAGCACCATCTGATTCCAAGCAGCATTATCTAAATAATTCGCTGGATAAGGGTTACGTAGTGCTATGGCTTGGAATACATTGCTCATATTGCTGCGAATTCCCTCAGCAGTACGATGGCGATGTAACTCTGGGTGTGGTAATAACGGCAAACTTTGATAAAGCACAACCAACTCCCCCATATCGGCAGTGGAGAAGACTCGATCGAGCGATCGCACATAGCCCTGGGGATCATCGTGGGGCAATGCTAAAAGCAAGAGTGTGCGACCTGCCTGCTCTACACTCCAATGACCAGGATACCAGCCGGGAATCACATCCTCTGCTGCTTCCAAGTCCTGGAATGTTAGCTGCAAATCCTGTTTACCTAGATAACGCGGCACAGCACTAAAAGCCGTAAAAAACACTCTCTCAGCAGCGCCGCTCGCAATCTGTGCCTGCTTTTGTGACAACCAAGTAAAAGCTTTCTCTGAAACAGACTTTAACAGCCAGTGATGCAGTAATTGGTTTACTTTACTCATGATAAATTCAGGATAAGTTGCCCAACTTTTTTGTGACAACCAAGTATAAAATATACCACTAAACTTGATTTTTGGGGTTTGAGGCAGTTAGATAATATACTACTGAGATCATAACTTAACTGAATCTATAAAAATATCCTGACTTTAAAGAAGATACTGTAAAGATACCATTTTAATTAGATAAATCCTAAAATTATCTTACGGAAAAAAATTAGAATTTTATGTAATAACGATCTCCATTACAAACCTCAGATATGAAATATAGGCAGTAATAAAACATATACATTAATGAATGTTATTTTAACTTTATCGCTAGGCAAAGACACTTCAAAACTATGATTAATTGAGTAAATAGATTTATTTAGTAATTCATTTCAAGTTTGAATTACTCAATTAATTTATTATGCCTATTTTGAGGGCGATTTTAACTTGCGGTAGTAGATATATTTACAGTTACTTAAAAACAATAATATTCAAATGATTATTCAACAAGAAAGCGCTCTGAATCTGCAACCAATTAACCAATGCGTCCGTGTTACCTTCAATTATGATGTTCACTTCACTAGAGGTCTGTTTCAGTTAGATAATCCTTTACTCGCACAAGCGATCGCAGCAGATGGAGAGACAACCCCAAAACAAGTATTGGCGGTGGTAGATGGAGGATTTTTACAGTATCAAGATGGGCTGTTAAAAAAATTATCAGTCTATGCTCAATGTTATCAAGATGTACTAACACTGAGCGGTGAGCCGATAATAGTTCCAGGTGGAGAAGCAGTCAAGAACGATTCTAGATTTATAGAGCAAATTCATCAGCGGATCAATGCAGCTGGATTGTGCCGTCATTCCTACGTTTTAGCAATTGGAGGTGGAGCCGTCCTAGACATGGCAGGATACGCAGCAACAACGGCTCACCGAGGAATTAGGCTGCTACGAGTACCGACAACAGTATTAGGGCAAAATGATTCGGGTGTAGGAGTAAAAAACGGAATCAATGCCTTCGGTAAGAAAAACTTTTTGGGTACATTCATGCCACCTTATGCTGTCTTGAATGACTTTGATTTTCTTATTAGCCTCGACGATCGAGATTGGCGATCGGGTATTGCAGAAGCGGTGAAAGTAGCGTTGATTAAAGATGCAGATTTCTTCGATTTCATTATGACTAATGCCGAGAAATTGGCTAATCGAGACATGGACATAATGGAAAGGTTAATCTATCGTTGTTCTCAGTTGCATTTAGAGCATATTGCTGGTAGTGGCGATCCCTTTGAAATGGGTTCATCGCGTCCTTTAGATTTTGGACACTGGGCTGCTCACAAACTGGAGCATTTAACTAATTACAGCCTACGTCATGGGGAAGCTGTAGCGATCGGCATCGCTTTAGATACAACCTATTCATATTTAACAGGGCAACTCTTGCAATCAGAGTGGCAAAGGGTTCTAACTACACTCAAAAAATTAGGCTTTACTTTGTACGTATCGGCACTGACAGAGCAATTAGATCGACTAGACCATCCGCATTGTCTATTTAGGGGGCTTACGGAATTCCGCGAACATTTGGGAGGAAATTTGACAATCACCCTTCTACAAGGAATAGGAGAGGGAATAGAAGTTAACCAGGCGGATTTGTCTTTGTATAGAGATGCTATTTTGATGCTGCAAGATTGGGAACTTTTGCATTGATTCTCCATTGGATGCAATTAGCAAAAGGGATGTTTAACAACAAGCCCGGAGGTGGAGAGTAAGATTTTCTTCACCTTTGCTCAATTGCAATTATTTTATGCAAATATGCTGCTTAATTTTTAAAGCGATCGCTACTTCGTGGTTCGGAACTGCAAAATACTTTTTAGTTCCTCTTCTTCTTCCTTGAGAACGTGGTAAAGTTCACAATTTTGTTGGAGGTTTAACCAAAACTCTGAGCTATTTCCGAAAAATTTTGATAACCTTATTGCCGTACTAGGTGTAATACCTCGCTTTTGATTTACAAGCTCATTTATTCGCTGATAAGGAACGTGAAGTGCATCTGCAAGTTCTCTTTGGGTTATTCCCATTGGCTCTAGAAAATCTTTAAGTAATATTTCACCTGGATGTGATGGAGGTCTATACTTTGGAACTCTCATCTGTTGTTACCTCCTAATGGTAATTGACTATTTCAACTTCCATAATTACCATGATGACACGGTTATCATGCTACCAAAAACTGAGTAGCATTATAGTCCTCTGATAAATCCTCATCTCCCTTATCTCCTCAGCCCCCCTTGGTGTTCGCAATGAAAACCTCGATGCTCCCAAGCTTGCATATCTACTTCGGTAAGCTTTGTGACATTTGAGCACTGCGGTTGAATAATTTGACTTAAAATCGCCCAAAATAAGCTGCGTGTTACATCTAATCCAGTTTTAGTCCAAGATTCATGATTACCAGGAATACCCAATTCTTGAACAATTTCTGGCTCTACCCAAATACCATGAGCGCCTAAAAGAATTTGTGCCATCCATTTAGCTCTGGGTAAATGACTTGTCGAGGTAATCAACATGACTTTATGCACTCCCCAACGGCGCAAAATTGGAATACTATAATAAAAATTTTCAAAGGTAGAATTCGCGCAGTTTTCTAACCAAACGTTTTGTAACTCTGCTAATTCCGCCTGAAAAATTAACCGTATACAGGGATCTGGGGAACCATGAGAAATTAAAATTGGGGTTTGTGGGTATTCTTTTGCCTGTTGAGCAACATAAATTTCTCGACGAATACTGCCACCTAGCACAAAGAAGGCATCTATCGGCTGCGAAGAAGCAAAAACTAAGGTTATAGTAGTAAAAATCAGCCAAACACCCAGGATAACATACAATCCACCACTGAGTTTTTGTAACAATTGCCACAGATTAGCAGATTTTTTTTTAATAGAAATTAATGATTTGATGGTAAATTTGCGTTTCATGACTTAAGTAAGAAAAGCTGATTTTACTGCTGTCTAACAATACTGCAATTGAATGAGCAAAGTGCTATCTTATAAAAGTAATCTAAAATGCAAACATGACGCTAATTAAAGTGTCACACGCTCAGTATAGCCTTCCGGAGAAGACTAACAAAGTGAGAAATGATTGTTAATAACTAATGCAGCATTTTTGGCATCATTAGAAAGATAAAAATGATGAATAAGCATAGTTGATTCTGGGGTATAAAAACTTAAAAATTTCTGGAAAGCCTGATTGCTAAACTGTCAACAACACAATTATTCCAGCTAAGTATACATGAACCAATCTGCGAAAAGTTACTCACCGCTCCAAGTAGCCTTGATTGGTGGAGCGATCGCCACAACTGCTACCATGTCCGTGTTCGGTCCCGCTTGGACTCGTGGTGTCCGTGCTGCTCTAGCCCTACAAGACAGCCCAAAAGTGATAGTTGACCAAGTTTGGCAACTGGTAAATCATGAATATGTTGATGGTAAATTTAATCAACAAGATTGGCAAGCAACCAGGCAAAGCCTGTTGAGCAAAGACTACTCTTCTCGCGAAGAAGCATACACTGCCATCCGCGAAGCTTTACAAAAGTTGGGAGATCCTTACACTCGGTTCATGGACCCCCAACAGTTTGAAGCTCTGACTAGCCAAACATCTGGGGAAGTCTCTGGTATCGGCGTTCGGATGGAAGTGAACGAAAAAACTCAACGGCTCACCGTTGTCGAAGCCATAGAAAATTCTCCGGCGCTGAAAGCTGGGATCAAAGCAGGCGATGAAATTTTGGCAATTGACGGCAAATCCACTCTTAAAATGAAAGTGGATGATGCTTCTAAACTAATACGTGGCAAAGCGGGTACTCCCATCAAGATACGGGTGGGACGCGCAGGCCAAAATGCCTTTGATGTGAAGCTGACAAGGGCAAGTATTGAAGTACCAACAGTACGCTATACCCTCAGACAAGAAGGGAACCGCCGCGTTGGCTATATCCGTTTGCGAGAATTTAGCGCCCACGCCGCAGACCAAATGCAACGAGCCATCCGCGATTTAAACACTAAGAAAGTTGATTCTTATGTCTTAGATTTGCGGGGAAATCCTGGCGGTTTGTTGCAGGCGAGCATTGAAATTGCTCGGATGTGGTATGATAACGGCGGAATTGTCAAGACAATAGACCGTGTGGGCAGCAGTGAGGAAACTAAAGCTAATCGTACTGCTTTGACAAATCGTCCTTTGGCGGTCTTAGTGGATGGTAATTCAGCTAGTGCTAGTGAAATCCTTACAGGGGCGCTCAAGGATAATAAGCGGGCGGTAGTTGTAGGTGGTCAAACCTTTGGTAAAGCCTTAGTCCAGTCAGTTCATGAACTCGCAGATGGTTCCGGCTTGGCTGTCACCATTGCCCATTACTACACCCCGGCGGGAACGGATATTAACCACAAAGGAATTACACCAGATATCAAGCTAGACTTGACAGAGGCACAAGAGCGTCAATTGGCTTCTAATCCAGATTTAATCGGAACTAAGAGCGATCCCCAATATGCTCGAGCGATCGCAATTCTATCAAATAACAACTTTGCCCAGCCGCCAGCAAATCAACCGACTCGACCCATGAGCCGCGCTGGTGACTTGAAATTTTAGGTGAGTTATTTGTTACCAAGTATTCACATATTCCCAAATCCAGATTTTTGGAGTTATAGAAACTGCTTGATATTACCGTTCCAAGATTTTGATTTGGGAATACTAGCTAGTAATCCCATCTCCAAAATCTCAGATTTATGAATCATCAGCCAGTTGATGCAACCACCGCCACCAGCTTTTTACCAATGGTGTCGGTGGTTGTTCCTATTTATAACGGTGAGGCAGATTTAGCAGAGTTAATCAATTGTCTGTTGTCTCAAACTTACCCAAAAGACCGGGTAGAATATTTGTTGGTAGACAATAATAGTAGCGATCGCACTCTCAGCATCCTGAAAACATCTGCCGAAAATAGCCCAATTACAATTCGCCCCTTGAGCGAAACCCAAATTCAAAGTTCTTACGCTGCTCGTAATACCGGGATTCGCGCCGCTACTGGTGAAATTATCGTTTTTACCGATGCAGATTGTCGCCCACAACCACAATGGTTAAATGCATTAATTCAGCCTTTTGTCAATAAAGAAGTGGTAATTGTTGCTGGTGAAATTTTGGCACTACCAGGCACAACTCTTTTAGAACAACACGCAGACCGTCAAGAAACTTTATCGCAAAAGCATACCCTTAACCATTCCTTTCGTCCCTATGGTCAAACAGCTAATTTGGCGATTCGACACATTGCCTTAGAAAAAGTGGGTTTATTTCGTCCTTATCTGACTACTGGTGGCGATGCCGATATTTGTTGGCGGATTTTGGCAGAAAACATCGGGCGTTTGGAATTTGCCCCAAATGCGATCGTTCAGCACCGCCACCGCGCTACACTTCAAGAACTGCAAAGTCAATGGCGGCGTTATGGACGCTCAAATCGCTATCTACACGAACTGTACAGTGTAGATTTAATGCGAGAGATGACACCCAAAGAATACGGCTATCGCTTGGCACGTTGGTTATTGAAGGAAGTACCAAGAGATATTAAAAAGGCGATTGCTGGTCAAGCCACCCTTGTAGATTTATTAAATACTCCCATTGGTTTGTTCACAGCTAGGGCGCGTACTGCTGGACAAAGAGACGCCAAGCTACCAGAGAATGCCAAGATAATTGCTCGACTGTAACAAAGAAAAAGGGCGTTGCTGATTAGATATATAAATCTTGCTGTAGAGACGTTGCAATTCCTAGTCTCTACAAAGGTTTTGAAATCATGCAAAATCATTTTCATAACTGAATTCAGTAACACCTAAGCAAAAACGCTCTTGTAAGTCCAGAAGCATTGACTGATATCATGTCCGCTTGATTAGTTATTATTCCGGGCATCTATGCAAAAATCTTAAAACCCTCTTTCCCCCTGCCCCCTGCGCTCTTAATGATA
>NZ_JBALDJ010000066.1:0-23882 GCF_036917415.1 Nostoc sp.
CTCGGAAGTTGAGCCTTTGAACTCGGAAGTTGAGCCTCTGAACTCGGAAGTTGCACCTTTGAACTCGGAAGTTGCACCTTTGAACTCGGAAGTTGAGCCTTTGAACTCGGAAGTTGAGCCTCTGAACTCGGAAGTTGCACCTTTGAACTCGGAAGTTGCACCTTTGAACTCGGAAGTTGCACCTTTGAACTCGGAAGTTGCACCTTTGAACTCGGAACTTCAAGATCAAAAGTTCAAAACTCAGAATTTTTAGAATTCGCAAACAAGTAAAGAGTCGAGTTGAACGAATGCCAGAGGCAATTTAGCGGCTCACCTTAACACAGCTACTGCTTTATCTCTCAAAATTATAGCTAGGTAATCCAGTAACATCAGTTTGCAGAGCAAACAAATCACCTGAGTAGAAACTTTTTTCAATTTCTGCTTGGCTGAGTCCAACTGAAGCCGTGGTGATGTAGAGTGTTTGCAAATCTTCGCCGCCAAAAGTGCAACTGGTTGGCAATTGCACAGGTAGTTTTATCCGCAATATCTCTTCACCCTTGGGATTGAAACAAATCACACACCACCCATCCCACATCGCTGACCAAATATTTCCTTGACTATCTATCGTCAACCCATCTGGGTAGAAAGATTCATGAGTTAAATCAACAAAAATCCGGCGATTAGTAATGTTACCCGTTACTGAATTAAAGTCGTAAGCATATATCTTTTTATGAGGAGAATCACTCAAGTAAAATATTTTTTGATCGGGACTCCAACCCAAACCATTAGAGAGAGTCAATCCCGTTTCCATTATATGCAATGAACCGTCACGATCGTAGCGATAGAGGCTAGCCTGGGGGTTTTCTAAAGAACACATTGAGCCGAACCAAAAGCGGCCTTGGGGGTCACATTTGCCATCATTGAGGCGGTTATCTGGCTGATTTCCTTCAATTTCCAAAATTGGGGTAACTTCACCCGTTTGGGTGTTGAGAAACGCCAAGTGATGACGCAGCGTCATAATTAATCTATCTTTACCTGCTGTTGCGATCGCGCCGACCACATCTCCCACATCAAAAAACAAGTCTTTCCCTGTATCAGGATTGAACTGATGTACCCGATGGTTGTAGATATCAACCCAGTAAATTAGATTTTGGGTAGAATCCCAGATAGGGCCTTCACCCAAACGGGCGCGAGACTTTAGAACATTCTGGAGTGGATATTGTAAAATCTGGCTCATTTTATCAACCAACAACAGCATTTACGGAAACTAGTTTTAGTAGCCTTCAGACAATTCTAAAAAACGTTTGGCTGACTAATAGAGAAAATTGTCATTCTTGTTCTAGTAAAAACTAAAGACGCAATTTATCGCGTCTTTCTCAGGTAGAAGAAAATATTTTTTACTTTGACCAAACCTTTACCGCAATCCGTTAACTTAAAGCTAGTCGGTCAACATTCTCCTTATGTACCAAACAGACCCGCCTCTCTCCCCCAAAGAAACCCTACCCACCATGTACGATCTTCCCAGTGAATACCCGGAGGACTCTGGTTTGCCTGATGAATTTCACCTTTTTCAACCCCAACTTTTGCGCGAAACCTTCTGTCCACCTAACTATCCAGCCGAGGAGGTATTTGTAGCCACTGACTTAAACCTTTACTATGATCTCCGACATACACTGTGGTACAAACGCCCGGACTGGTTTGCTGCTGTGGGAGTTTCGCGTCTCTACGAACAGCAAAACTTGCGTCAGAGTTATGTGATCTGGCAAGAAGGGGTTGCTCCTTTTGTAGTGGTAGAATTGCTTTCTCCTGGCACTGAAAAAGAAGACTTAGGACAAACTCTGCGGGAAATTAACCAACCGCCGACCAAATGGGAAGTTTATGAGCGGATTTTGCGAGTTCCTTACTACATTGTGTTTGACCGCTACACTGACAAACTCCAAGCATTCCAATTAGTTGCAGACCGCTACAATGAATTGGATTTGAGTACCCCACGGGTCTGGATGCCGGGTTTGGAACTGGGCTTAGGATTTTGGCAAGGTTCTTACCAACAAATTGAGCGATTGTGGCTACGTTGGTATGATGCATCCGGGAATTGGCTTCCCACACCGCTAGAAAAACTAGAACAAGAAAGTCAACGTGCTAACAGATTAGCAGCACAACTGCGAGAGTTAGGCGTTAACCCTGATGAGTTATGAAAATGCGATCGCACCAGTAGAGGCACACGCCTGTATGCCCCTACTCACAACGCTTGTAAAATTTCCTCATCGACAGAAAAATCAACATCAGCTTTGTCTTTTGCATTAGCCAAATAGTCATTTTCCAGAGAGTCTTGTAACCCAGAAATCAAATCATATTCAGGATGCCAGTCTAATTCTGTTTGGGCTTTATTCACCGAAGCAAAGAAATGCTGCACTCGCATCGGAAAAGCTTTGCGTTTGCCGAAATCAAACTTTTTCGGGTCGTAGTGGACGATTTTGACAGCATCAGGTGATTTCCCCGCCGCGACAGCACTAGCACGGGCTAAACCATCAAAAGTGACAAAGCGATCGCCAGAGATATTATAAATCTGCCCTATGGCTTGTTGATTGCCCAAAACCTGAGTCAAAGCTTTTGCCAAGTCTTTTACATGACCTAACTGTGTGATATGCAAGCCATTTCCAGGGATGGGAATGGGGCGATCGCGCACAATTCTGTCAAAAAACCAACCTTCCAACTCATTATAATTACGAGGGCCGTAAATATAAGTAGGACGAATAGAAGTAAAGGGCAATCCCAATTGAGTCAGATAAGCTTCTGTTTCATGTTTACCTTTATGGCGACTTTTGGGATCTACTGGATCGCCTTCTATGTGGGGCAATTGATCGGATTTGAGATATACCCCCGCAGAACTCATATACACAAAATGTTGCACCCGGTCTTGAAAAATTTCTGCTAATGGTTGAGTATCAGTAAGTTCGCGCGCGTTATTGTCAAAAATCACATCAAAGTTTTCTTGTGATAATTTTGTTTTTAATTGAGTAGCATCAGTGCGATCGCCTATAATTTGTCCTACTCCCTGTAAAGAAGGTGCTGGACGATTCCCACGATTGAACAGCACCACCTCGTGTCCTTGTTCCACTAGTAGTTGAGTCAAATAGACACCAATGAACCGAGTACCACCCATAATCAGAATTCGCATAAATTCACCCTTTCTATATCAGTTGTCATCAAGATAGTGGGGACTGGGGATTAGGGACTAGGGACTGGGAAGACAAGGAGAATAACCCATGCCCAATACCCCATTCTCGATGCCCAATGACGGCAGTTGCTCCACTTGGGGGAAACCCCAAGACCGCACTGCCTCCCCAATGCCCAATCTGAGGTTATCAGGTTGTAGTATCCATCTGGAACCTCTGAGGGAAAGATTCCGTCTTATGTGCTAATCTGGGGCGCTTCCCATTAATTAATCACAAGGGGAACTTTTCAGTCGGAGTCTAAGAAAACTATCTTCAATTTTGAATTTTGAATTTTGAATTTTGAATTGTTTAGCTGTGCCCTTGAAATATGCTCTAGTTCATGAGTGGCTGACACCCAAAGCCACAGGTGGTTCAGAACTCGTTGTCCGAGAAATTTTGAATCACATTGATGCTGATTTGTATGCTCTCATAGATTTTGAATCCAGCAATAAAGAAAGTTATTTGTACAAGCGTCAGATTGGCAAGACGTTTCTCCAGAACTTTCCCTATGCCCGTAACGGTATACAAAAATACTTGCCTTTGTGGCCCTTGGCAATTGAACAACTTGATTTGCGGCATTATGATGTAATTCTGTCTTCATCCCACGCTGTTGCCAAAGGAATCCTTACCACTCCCGAACAGATGCATATTTGCTATTGTCACAGCCCTATGCGTTATGCCTGGGACTTGACTTTTGATTATCTGCGCCACAGCAAACTGGGTAGTGGTTTACCTGGGTGGGTAACGCGATATTTATTACATCGTTTGCGCCAGTGGGATGTATTGAGTGCCAATCGCGTTGATTACTTCATTGCCAACTCGCAACATACAGCTCGGCGGATTTGGCGTTGCTATCGACGAGAAGCAACAGTCATTTACCCACCAGTGAATATTGCGGAATTTCCGTTTCTGTCTGAGAAAGAGGACTTTTACCTGACAGTTTCCCGGTTAGTGAGTTACAAGCAAATATCGTTGATTGTCAATGCTTTTAATCAACTAAAACGACCATTAGTAGTCATTGGTACAGGAGATGAAATGAACAAGATTCGCGAGATGGCAAACTCAAATATTCAAATACTGGGATGGCAACCCGATAATGTGGTAAAAAAATATATGTCTATGGCTAAGGCGTTTGTGTATGCAGCTTGTGAAGATTTCGGTATTGCCCTAGTGGAAGCACAAGCCTGCGGCACGCCAGTGATTGCTTATGGTGCAGGGGGTGCTCTAGAAACAGTGCGAGATATCCGCTCTTGTGTGGATACAGGAACAGGTATATTCTTCAAGACGCAAACAGAGGCGGCTTTGGTGGAGGCAGTAGAAAAGTTTGAAATGTATGAGGGTTCCTTTAATACCGAGTATATGCGATCGCACGCCGCGCAGTTTTCACCGCAAATCTTTGCAGAACGTTATCTAGATTTTGTAAACAAATGCAAAGAAAAAGACCGTTTTTGCAATGATGGTCTTGGTTAACGTCTTATTTTTTTAGGCTTTTGGCAATTTCCCCCCAGAAGCACCTCATTTTGGCTTTAATATTGGGACTATGTGTGGTGTGGATTATTAAGGAGTATGATGACTGCCCAGAGTTCACTCCTCTCCGGCAAGCGAGGCGTAAGGCAAGACACTAGAGCGTCTACGCGTTTCTTAAAACGCGGTCAAAAAACAAAGACGCCAAAAGTTAAACCCAAAGGTTTATCTTTTCAGGGTTTAAACGGAGAGTTAGCCAAACGACTGTTCGATATAGTGTTTTCACTGTCAGTATTAATTTTGTTCTTTCCCGTTTACTTAATCTTGGCCTTGCTGATTGCTTTCAGTTCAGAGGGTCCAATCTTTTATGTCCAGGAACGGGTAGGGAAAAATTACAAAGCGTTTAATTGTATTAAATTCCGAACAATGGTGAGCAATGCGGACGAAATCCTCATGCAAATGATGGAAACATCGCCCGAATTGCGACAAGAATTTGAGAGCAGTTTTAAGCTGAAACAAGACCCCCGGATTACCAAAATTGGTCGATTTTTGCGAATTACTAGCTTAGACGAATTTCCCCAGTTCTGGAACGTTTTAAAAGGGGACATGAGTGTAGTCGGCCCTCGACCCCTGGTAGCAGAAGAACTGCCAAAATACGGTTATCACATTGATGAGATTTTAACAATCCGTCCAGGAATTACTGGTTTGTGGCAGGTCTCTGGGCGTAATGACATTCCCTACCCTCGACGAGTCCAAATAGACCTGCATTATGTCAAATTTAGGAATTTCTGGCTTGATTTATGGATCATCTTGAAAACTGTTGATGTGGTAATTCTACCCAAAAATAACGGTGCATACTGAGTAACTACTTAGGGACGATCCTGTGGGGCATTAAATGCCCCTAAGTACCAATTCTTCCCCTCCCTAAGACTAAATAATTGCTAATCTTTCTATAATTTATGCTTTTCTACTTAACTAAAACTTGTATGAGTGTTAAACTTTGGCTTTTTTGCCTTGATTCGCATTTCTGCCAAAGGTCTAATTTAAAATAACTATTTATTAATTCTTCACAAAACTAGAGATATATGAAGCTTTGACGAAAAGACAATATACATAAAGATACTCTCGATCTATCTGGTAAAAAAGAAAATGTACATTATTAAACAATCTTGAGCTATCTAAGGTTGGACTTACGTGTTAAATTAATTTTTATTAAGTATATTTATTTACGGAAAAAGTCTTATAACAACAAGAACTCGTAGGTTTCCCATTAGGCAATTCAACAATTAGTTGCTAGGTTGTATCAGATTGACTGTAACTTTTTAATCAAAGACAACAAGGGATAATTGAGCATGACGCAACAGAAGCGAGCGTTGATTACTGGTATTACTGGACAAGATGGTTCATATCTAAGTGAGTTTTTGTTGGAACAAGGTTATGAGGTTCATGGCATCATTCGCCGGACTTCTACCTTCAACACAGACCGCATCGATCACATTTACGAAGACCCCCACAAAGAGGGAGTGCGCTTGTTTCTTCACTACGGTGACTTGACAGATGGTACAACGTTGCGGCGTATTTTAGAAGAAGTAAAGCCAGTAGAGATTTACAACCTCGGCGCTCAATCCCATGTCAGAGTCAGCTTTGATTCACCAGAATACACAGTGGATGCTGTAGGAATGGGGACATTGCGTCTGTTGGAAGCAATTCGAGATTACCAGCATCGTACCGGAATTCAGGTACGATTTTACCAGGCGGGTTCTTCAGAAATGTACGGTTTAGTACAAGCAATACCCCAAACTGAGACAACGCCCTTTTATCCCCGCAGTCCCTATGCCTGTGCCAAAGTTTACGCTCACTGGCAAACTGTAAATTATCGTGAATCTTATAATTTATTTGCTTGTAATGGTATACTTTTTAACCACGAGTCACCACGGCGGGGTGAAACCTTTGTAACCCGCAAAATTACTAGAGCCGTGGCTGGTATTGTTGCTGGTAAGCAGAAAAAGATTTACATGGGTAATCTAGATGCCAAGCGAGATTGGGGCTATGCAAAGGATTACGTCAAAGCAATGTGGTTGATGTTGCAGAAAGACCAGCCAGACGATTACGTAATCGCTACTGGTGAAACCCACTCGGTACAGGAGTTTTTAGAACTGGCATTTAGTTATGTGAATCTTAATTGGCAAGATTATGTAGAGTTTGATGAGCGTTACCTCCGTCCATCAGAGGTAGAGTTGTTGATTGGCGATTCTACCAAAGCGCGCGAGAAGTTGGGCTGGACACCATCAGTAACCTTTGAAGAACTAGTTTCCTTAATGGTAGAAGCAGATTTACAAGCATTGGGTCATACTTCACCCAATGGAAATGGTTCGCAATTCCCAGATGATATTGCCACTATTCGTCAAACACTGGGCGCTTTGCACTTTTGATTCGCATCATAGAGAATAAAATATGACCGCCTTAGTATTAAAAAATAAACGGATTCTCGTCACTGGTGGGTCGGGGTTTCTAGGTCGTCAGGTGATAGATCAACTGTGTAAAGCAGGGGCCGATCGCGAGAAAATTACAGTACCGCGATCGCGCGATTCCGATTTACGTGTTTGGGAAAATAGCCAACGTGCAGTTGACCAGCAAGACATAATCATACATCTAGCAGCTCATGTCGGTGGTATCGGTTTAAACCGCGAAAAACCCGCAGAGTTGTTTTACGATAACTTGATCATGGGAACCCAGCTAATTCACGCTGCCTATCAAGCTGGAGTAGAAAAATTTGTTTGTGTTGGCACAATCTGCGCCTATCCTAAATTCACTCCAGTACCATTCAAAGAAGACGATCTTTGGAATGGCTACCCAGAGGAAACCAACGCCCCTTATGGAATTGCAAAAAAAGCACTTTTAGTTCAATTGCAATCTTACCGTCAGCAGTACGGTTTTAATGGGATTTACCTACTGCCAGTAAATTTATATGGCCCAGAAGATAACTTTGACCCCGGAAGTTCTCACGTCATTCCCGCATTAGTTCGCAAAGTTCACGAAGCCCAAATTAAAGCAGAAAAGCAACTCCCAGTTTGGGGTGATGGCAGTCCTACCCGTGAGTTTCTGTATTCAGAAGATGCGGCGCGGGGAATTGTGATGGGGACTCAATTCTATAACGAATCGGAACCAGTTAACTTGGGAACCGGTTATGAAATTTCCATCCTTGATTTAGTAACTCTAATCTGCGAATTGATGGAGTTTAAGGGTGAAATTGTGTGGCAAACTGATAAGCCTAATGGTCAACCCCGCCGCTGTTTAGATACTGAACGGGCTAAACAAGCCTTTAATTTCACGGCTCAGGTAAGCTTTGAGCAAGGGCTAAAGAATACCATTGAGTGGTATCGTCAACACGCTGCATAACTATGTACTGGTGAATTTAACGTGATATAGGCTGGGCGATGCCCAGCTTATTTTTTTGACTAGATAAATTTTTATGGACAAAGTTAATCATCAACTAAATAAAGCAGAACTGCGCCGCACTCTACTCAAAACACGTCAATCAATGTCCGTTGGAGAATGGAGAGAAAAAAGCGATCGCTTATGCTCTCATTTACAAAACTCTACTTTGTTTACCCAAGCAAAAACAATACTCGCTTATTTCAGCTTTCGCCAAGAACCTGACCTCAGTCCACTATTTGCAAATACCAAATACCGTTGGGGATTTCCTCGCTGCGTTGATAAATCCCTGTGTTGGCATATTTGGACACCTAATGATTCTATCCAAAGCGGCGCTTATGGGATTACTGAACCACACCCCAACGCTCCCCTATTAGATGCTGCCGATGTAGATTTGATTCTTGTCCCCAGTGTAGCTTGCGACCATCAAGGATATCGTTTGGGTTATGGCGGCGGATATTACGATCGCTTGCTCAGTTTACCGCAGTGGCACACAAAGCCGACTATCGGAATTGTCTTTAATTTTGCCTATTTGTCCCAAATACCGATTGAACTTTGGGATAAACCACTACAAGCTGTTTCTACAGAAACCGGATTGACTCAAAAAGGTTGAAGGATTCAGGATACCTTAGCCTTACCCACCGAGCGCTCAACCATCTGGCAGAATGATGCGTCCACCACCCAGAGGAATATATTCTGGCAATCTAAAATTGGAAACTTGGAAACTGGCTCCACTCAAGTCAGATCCACTCAAGTCATCTCTAGTGAGGTTAATTTCCCTCAATTCAGCTCTATCCAAAAAAACACCCCTGAGTCTGACTCCTGGAAAGTCTCTTTCCCCAGCAGCATAACGCTGCAACAACTCTTCAGCATCCATAATTTGCCTACCGCTTCAAATAACAAATGTAAAGATAAGGTTACGATAAAATTAATCAAATTCTCAAGTAAAGCTATGTATGACTCAGTTCAGTATGTCACTAATGCACAGGGAGAAAAAGTTGGAGTACTGTTAGATTTACAAACTTACCAACAGTTAACCAACTTATCTGTAGATTCAGAATTATTGATTGGTTTAAATCTAGATGAGTTGCAAGCTTTGGCAGAAAGTTATTTATCTCCCAAAGCTCAGATACAGTTACAGGAATTATTAATTAAAAATTCTGAACATCATTTGTCAAATGAAGAAACTGAAACTTTAGATAGATTATTGACACAAGTAGACCAATTAAATCTTCTTAAAACTAGAGCTAGATATACATTAAATATTTTTCAAAATAAACAGCAAGCATCGTGAGTGTTTACATTCCTGTTGAATTAAAAAATAAAATTCGCAGTCATTTTGCTAATTTGTGCGCTTACTGTCGCACTGCTGAAGCTTTAACAGTCACTACTTTTGAATTTGAGCATATCATTCCCTTGTCATCTGGTGGGGAAACTGTATTTGAAAATCTCTGCTTGGCTTGCCCATCTTGTAATCGTTATAAAGCAACTCGTCAAACAGCAATTGACCCTAATACTCAGAATGAGGTTAAATTATTTAATCCACAACAGCAATTGTGGGCAGACCATTTTGCTTGGAATGATGATGCTACAGAAATTGTCGGAATTACATCTGTAGGAAGATCAACAATTTTGGCTTTAAAAATGAATCGTTTGCAATTGATTCGTGTACGTAAAATGTGGGTCAAAATGGGTGAGCATCCACCCAAGATTTTACCCTAAATGTAGGGTGCGTTGCGCAAAGCGCAACGCACCTCAATTGATATAGTATCGAGTTGCGTTAGCCTACTAAATTGTATACCAACGATGAATAAAGATAATGAACTAACTGAAAAACTGAATAATATGTTGACTGAATCCGCCGATAAAGAATCTGTTATTAAGTTTTTGAGATTGAGTAATTATTCAAAAGCCGAATCAATTGGAATTTTAAAAAATGCTTTGAGTATTTGTCTTCTCGAAGCACAAGATATCATTCATAATAGTCAAACATGGAGTGATGTAAAAGAACATGATGCAAAAATAAACAACGATTTCTGTGATTTTTTGGAAGGATTAGGAAGTTTAACAAGTGAAGATACTTAATTATATTTATATGCGAATAAATTCAATAAAAAAATTAGGTTAATTGTTTTAACCAGATTTATGATAATAGGTTAGGATAAAGTTAATCAAATTCTCAAGTAAAGTTATGTCTGACTCAATTCAGTATGTCATCCTGTTGAAACTTTAACAGTTAATACTTTTTAATTTGAGCATATCATTATTTAATTTTTAAAAAAGATAATTTCCTATATTAATCAAATGCTGAACTGGAAAAAATCACGATCGCAAAATCTGTTAATGTATGCGCTATTGGGAGCGATCGCACTGGTGATGCTCTTTCCTTTACTATGGCTAATTAGTACAGCCTTAAAATCGCCTACGGAAAATATTTTTCAGTCACCGCCACAGTTGTTTCCTGCGTCACCGACACTAAATAATTTCTTTAGTGTGTGGAACTCTCTACCTTTTGGACAATACCTGTATAACAGTACTTTGGTATCAGTACTGACTGTGGGCTTAAATTTACTGTTTTGCGCTTTGGCTGCCTATCCGTTGGCAAGATTGTCGTTTGTGGGGCGAGACTGGATTTTTGCAGCGATTGTCTCCACGATTATGATTCCCTTCCAAATCGTAATGATTCCCCTTTATATTTTGACAGTTCAGTTGGGTTTGACAAATAGTTATTTAGGGATGATTTTTCCGAGTTTAGCTTCTGCCTTTGGCATTTTTCTGCTGCGCCAAGCTTTTATGAGTGTCCCCAAAGAAATAGAAGAAGCCGCCCGCATGGATGGCAGCTCAGAGTTAGGATTATGGTGGCATATTATGTTACCGGCAGTTCGCCCAGCACTGGTAACTTTAGCTATTTTTGTATTCATTGGTGCTTGGAGTGACTTTTTGTGGCCTTTAATTATCATCCAAGACGAAAATTTATACACTCTTCCTTTGGGAGTCGCAAAGCTAGCAGGGACATTTTCTCTTAACTGGCGCTTGGTAGCTGCTGGCTCAGTGATTGCGATCGCCCCAGTATTATTACTATTTCTATTTTTACAACGTTACATTGTACCCACAGAAACTGGTAGCGGCGTCAAGGGTTGAACAAAGAAGTGGCGATAAGGGAACACAGAGAAAAACTAATGACTAATGACAAATTCAATAAGCACCAGTCTTTTTAAATACCACCCAGATAGTTTTAATAATCAGACTCAGGTCATAAGTTACAGACCACTTGTGTTGATAATCCATATCCATTTTGACAATGGTTTCAAAGTCTGTAATGCTAGAACGCCCATTAGCTTGCCATTCTCCAGTAATTCCTGGTTTGACTCGCAATCTATCCCAGTGATGTGGATCGTAATTACTGACTTCATCAGGAGTAGGTGGACGAGTACCAACTAAACTCATATCCCCTAACAAAACATTCCAAAATTGAGGAAATTCATCCAAGCTAGTACGCCTCAAAAATTTACCAACAGGAGTAATGCGAGGATCGTCAACAGATTTAAAGATGTGACCTTTGGCTTGGTTCTCAACCAAATGCTTGAGTTTATCGGCATCGACAATCATGGAGCGGAATTTCCAGATGCGGAAAGTTTTTCCGTTTAAACCACAGCGAATTTGGGAATAAAATATTGGACTTGGCTCATGAATAAAGGTAGCAATTGCTACGGGAATTGCTATCATAAATGTAACAATCAGCCCCACAATGGCTCCAACAATGTCAATTAATCGTTTTCTCACGCTTAAAGTTGACGGGTGTGAAGGCTGTTGTAAACAATTAACTGAATAAAGATAAAGATTATTCACAAGGGCTAACTTACTTTTATAACAGGAATTTTTACATTAGTAGTGTAGACATAGACATGATTTTTAGGCGATTTTTACTACTGTTGTCGCTACTACTGAGTGTGAATATACACATATTTTAACCAATATAAAACCAAAAATTCAAAATTTACAGAATCTTTCAATTAAACTGATAAATTGTAAATCTACAGTATTTTCGCCATCTAATAAATAAAGATACTAATATTGTACACATCCAAAAAATTACTGAGATAAAGTATTAATACTGGTAAAACACGGCGTAAATAAACCACCCATTCCAAATCAATGAAACGCTTACGCTGTATTCATTTTTAATTTTTAATTTTTAATTTTTAATTCCGCCTTTTTGAAAAATTCCAAATGCTTACGTTATGAGCATTTGGAATTTTGAGTAGTATTCTTATTTCTAGCGAGATGTACTAGTCTCAACGATCGACCTCTAAGGCGAAATTCACCGTATATGGTTCTTCCAGTGATTGCTGATTACTAGCCTTGATTGCATCTAGATAGCGACGCAAAGACAACAGTTGTTGGGAATTGGGACGATAAGTGAGACTACCTTGTTTTTCAAAAAGTGGTGCTGTGGCGATCGCCTGATAGTCAGGATTTTCTTGTGAACTCTGAGTAAGCCAGGTTGATTCTGTGACTGAAGGTATCAAACCGGAAGGCAGCTCACCTTCCAAAAAAGCCAGCAGCCGTTGCTGACAAGTGCGAGTATTAATCCCACGACCCTCAAATAACTGGATAACTTCACCAAAAGATAAGGGACGGTCTGGTAGCAATCGCAACAATTCTGTAAACAAGAAATAATCAGTGTATTGTTGCCTGGGTATATCTAAAATCTGGGGATGCAGAGGCAGCATCGCCAAACCATAAGCAACCCGGCTGCAATTGGGAGCGCCGTTTTCGCCGAGATATAAATCTTGAATAATCTTAGTACTGGGAAGTTTTTGGCGTAACCAGCGGTTCACCGTCCCAACACAAGCCACTCCACCAGTCAGGATAGCTTGATTAATGGCTTCTGTGGGAATGCCACGAGCTACCAATAACTTGTTGAGTTCTCGGTTCAAGCGGCGCACAAAGGGGATAAATACCTGGCTTTCTAAGTCTCGTCGCGGCAAAATCCACCGCTGATCGGCCAATTCCAGGGTAAAAGAGTCTTGGTGTTGCAAAATCAATTTTAGGGCTAATGCCGCATCTAATACCGCCTGTCCCAATAGAGAACTTTCTAGACGCTGCTGGAGGCGAATTCGAGCGGTGATATCTGGTTCTCCGACTCTGGGTAGTTCTAATTCTTCCAACCCTAAAGTCTGCCAACGCATTTGGTCTAAACCGGGAATTGACGGTTGCCATTGCCAAGGATTACTCGTAGTAGTTTTGCGTAGGCGTAGCCCGCCGCAGGCATCGCTTGGTGTTTCTAGGCGTGATTGCCGAGATTTAGGTGGCAATAGCAGCTGGCAGATTATATCTTGTTCAATACCCTTGCCAGCATAAGCAAAACTGTGGAGCATGAAATCATTGTATGACAATTGCTGCAAGGTTTCTGGTAGATTCACCAGCAACATTTCTGTGGCAGTTGTCCCAATGTTAATCACAAGGGTGTTACCAACAATGGGATGTTCGCTGGTTTTGGCTGGATGAGAACCTTGAGCATCGCTTAATTTTACTTGCTCACCATTAGCAGCATCCAGTTCCGGGAGTAGACTAGCGATCGCTTCTTCGACAAAAAAGACTTGCTGCGGATGTTGGATAAGTTTGCTAGTGAGTAAAGCTTCCCGCACATTAAAGCGGTATTGTTCTGACCAGCTAGATGGACAGGTGCAAATTACACCTGCAATATTATTGATAATCTGGGGAAAATCTTGTTCGCCGATCCCAACAGCGGCAGCCATTAAACTAGGGGTGGTACTTGTTTTCTCGGATTTGAGGGTTAGTAGTAATTTAGAGAGTGATCGCACAACCCAAATCAAAGGCCCTGCCGAAAATTCATTTAATTGCAAAACAGGTTCCCATTTCTGTCGTTCGCTCTTGTAGGGAATGGCTACTTGTAGATAAGGCTTCAACTGCGCCGAGTAGAGATTGTTTTTCGTCGGATCTGCTGTCGATCTTGGTGTTGCAGGAGTGGTAGCCGAGCGATCGGGCACTTTATCTTGGGCAACAGCCGCCGGTGCTGTCTGCTCATGTGCTTCGATGGTTTCATTTTCACCGTGGGGTACAGAAGCTATAGGCAGATAAACCTCTGTTGGTAAACGAAACGATTGCTGAAAGGAACTTGTTCCCGGCGGATTTTCTGCTGACCAGTAGATAGGATGTACAACAAAAGTCGAGCGATTTAATAATGTGGCGGAAATTCCTGTTGTACCTAAATCAATTCCTAAATACCAGACTGATTCTAGAATATTGGGCGAAACTTCTGGATTATTTATGGAGTTAGCAATTGGAGGTAAATAACTTTCTGGAACAGGAGTTGTGACTTCCTTTTTTTTTTCAGTTTCTACCTGGGGAACTGCCAAACTGGAGAAAGCAGCTGATGTATTCTCTGCTATTTGGAGATTTTCAGGGGAAGTTGTGGGGATTGTGTCTTGAATGTTATCAAGTGGTTCCGAGAAAACATCCAAGTTGTTATCTGGCTGCGACTCAGAATTTAGCTGCCGATCAAAATTAGCCAAATCCCGATCTAATTGCTGCAACTGTTCTTCATCTAAAGAAATATCTGGTACGGCTGGAAACTGGTTTGACTCAATAGAAAGTAAGTTTTCTTGGGGTGAAGCAGCAATGTAGTTATCTGAAGACAGTTCGGAGCGATCGTTGTTAATTAATACTTCCGATGTGGCGATACCTTCTGGTGCGTCCGCTTCGCGAACAGTAGGCTCTACCAATGAAATTTCTGCTACTTCTGGAGTCACTGGTGCTGTAGTTGTGGCATTATCCACAGAAGATGAGACTTCCAGCAGTTGCAGTTCACTATCTGTATCAGGCAATAGGTCAGTTGCTGTAGTTGTGGCATTATCCACAGAAGATGAGACTTCCAGCAATTGCAGTTCACTATCTGTATCAGGCAATAAGTCAGTTAGGGTATTAATTGTATCAACACTAGCTGGCTGAGTGCCGATTTGTGGCAAACTATCTGTTTGTGGAGTAGAGAAGCTAAGAGGTGATTCTAGGTCAGTATCCTCTGCAAAAAATAGTTCTTCCTGTGGCTCTGATGAATCTGTGGTTTCGCCTAAAGTCTCTTGAGTTGAAAGACCCGTATCTGGAGCCACAACCGCAGAATCGACGGTTGGAGAGATAGGCGGGGTCTGTGCGATGTTCAATGGTAATGGAGAAGCTGTAGAAAGAGAGTCATTTGTGGAAACATCGAGGCTGGGATTATTAACATCACCAGCATCAAACAAACTGGCGTAAAGTTGGTCTACTTCGTCACCAATTACCGCAGAAATATCTTGCGGTAATTCGGTTGGGGTTTCAAAATATTCAGATGAGTCTAAACCAAGCTGCAACAGCACTGCATCTAGATCCTCTGTGAGGGTAGTCTCCTGTTGCTCAGAAGTAATTGTGAGTGCAGATGAAGTTTTTGGCTGTATAAGTTCCAAGGGTTGGGGCGCAACTCCAGCAGTATTCTCGGCTGGTTCAGCCAATGATGGTAGTGTCTCAGATTCTACTGCCAGCAAAGATGACTGCGAACCAGGGGATTCTTGCTGCAAATGCTGGGTCAAATTGTTGACAAAGCTGGCCATCAGCTGTTCGCCTTGCATCCCCTTGCTATGCATTCTTGCCAGTGCTTGCGATAGGGATTCGTAATAAGTATTAATGTTGCGCTGTAGTGCTTCAAAGACTACATTTACCGTCCCATCTAGTGATAATAGGCGTTGATCCAACTCCCTAGCAAACTGGGTTAACCGCTCCACATCGTCAGAAGATTCTAACAAAGATTGATTTGCAGAGGTTGGGTAATTAATTCCTCCTGAAGAACTGGCGGAATTTTCCCTGGTCTGTCCAATCAGTGGTGTTAAAGTTGGCACAAGGCGACTCATGAGTACCTGTAAAAACTCGGTAATCATTTGCTCCTGGTTTGTCAACTGCTGCGCTAAGGAGTAGTTTTGCAAACGCTTTTGTTCTAGTTGCCGAATTTCTTGTATGAGAGTGGCTCGCTCTTGCAAGAGCAATTCTAATTCCGATCGCAACGGCTGAATCAATCTCGAAAATTCATTATTTAATTGTCCGGCGTCAACAGTACTTTGTTCCTGACTAGGTTTGAGCTGCGGTAGTGGATATTGGTTGTAATCGCGATCAATAAATTTTGTTAACGAAGGCGATGGCGGAGCCATCGCCAAGGGCGATCGCGGTTCTTCAGAAGATTGATTTGGGATGCCGCTCTCTAATGCTTCTTTTTCTTGTAATCTCACCAAGAAGTCGCGAATTCGCTCTAAAACTTCTTTAGGCTCTTGCGCCTGACCAGACAGAAATCTAGACAGGCGCTTGCCACCGCTGGCAAGTAAGTTGTCAATGTCTGCGATCAGCTTTTGAATTTCATCAGTACTAAAAGTCACTTTTGTTACCTTACCTATAAATGTATGTCAACTAATGTGACAATTACTTTACAATCACCCTACCCTTATGGGGATCTTGCTACGCGCAGCGTCAACCATAGGATAAGTTTTGAGTGGCCAAAGCCGCTGCTTGGACTTGTGACTGTCATTATGTTATGGATTACTGGGAGTCGTGGCAATCTTCAATCATCAAAGAGGACAAGGAGAAACTTGTCTCCTTGTCCCCCCATCCCCTTGTACTCTTCAACAGTCTTTGCTCGAAAAGCTTAATTTTGCAGGTCATTAGTTGCCTATTTTTGAAAATCGCTAAAATATCTGAGCAATAATTTACTCCCTTTAGTATCATTGATGTTGTTTGCCTATATTCATAACTAATCAAGTTTGCAGTGCAGCTAGCCCCTAAGCAATGCTTCCGCAGGCTATAAACTACTATTTGCAAAACTTTTACCCCGTTTAAACTTATAGGTAAAGATTATTTAAAAAAACTTTTTGTCGCTTTCTTGTGTAGCATAGTTAGTTTTCTTTTTGAAAGGGAGCTGTGCAATGATAGCTTAGGCTACAAATGGCGCTCTTGTTTGTTGTGTGTACATAGCAGCTTGAATTAAAGATGTCGTAATGGAAGATCGATATAGCTTGCAAGCACAGGCTAATTCCTGGATGATCGCCTCCGCTCCCTTTTTTCAAGGGTTGCCAGAAACTGCTGTGGAATCAGCTCTCATCCATCTTGTTACCCGCACTCATCCAGCCAATCAAGTGATTTTACTGGAAAATGACTGGGGTGGTTCTGTGTATTTTATTATGGACGGATGGGTAAAAATTCGCACCTACAATTTGGAAGGAAAAGAGGTAACGCTGAATATTATTGGCAAAGGTGAATTGTTTGGTGAAATGGCGGCGCTAGATGAAGCACCTCGATCCACGGATGTGATTACCTTGGCCCCGACGGTAATTGGTAGTATGCCTGCTCAGGATTTTGTCAAATTACTTCAGATAGAACCCTTGGCGGGAGTTCGATTGGCGCAACTAATGGCACGACGTTTGCGGCAAGTAAATCGCCGATTGCGGTTGCGGGAATCTGATAGCCAGTCAAGGGTGGCAGATACGTTGTTATTTTTGGCAGAAGGACAGGGAAAAAAAGGGCAAACCGGAACCGAAATCCCCAATTTACCTCATCGGGAATTGAGTAGTTTGAGCGGACTGGCGCGGGAAACGGTGACACGAGTATTGACAAGGCTAGAAAAAAAAGGCTTGATTAAACGGGATCAAGACACTATTTGTATTCCCGATTTGTCAGCCTTAGAAAGAATGATCGTTTAAAAACTTTTCAGATATGAGTATTTTAGATTCTCTTCCAGATGAACCGGAGGAAGATCCATCCCCTGAATCTCCAACTCCTCAGAATCATTGGTTAGATAAAGAACAGCAGTTAATGCCCCCTCAAATCAAAGCTGATGCGCCCTTGAGGATGGTGGAAACGGCATTTTTAGCCAGTACCGCTAGCCTAATTTGGTTTATTAATTTTTACTTTCCTTTGGGCCCAGTTTTGCGGATATTTTTTCCAGTGCCGATCGCTCTAGTTTATCTGCGTTGGGGCAAACGTGCGGCATGGATGGCAGCACTCACCTCTGGGTTACTGCTGACGGTATTGATGGGGCCAGCGCGCAGTTTGCTGTTTGTCATGCCCTACGGGTTCATGGGCGTGCTTTTGGGCGCTACATGGTGTCGTCGTCGTGTTCCCTGGATTGTTTCTATCACTTTGGGTACGCTATTAGGTACTTTAGGAGTCTTTTTTCGGCTGTGGTTGCTGTCTGTTTTGTCAGGTGAAGACCTGTGGATTTATGTGATTACCCAGGTGACTGAGTTCATTGAGTGGGTATTTTTTAACTTGAGTTTGTTGGCGAGTCCCAGTGTATTTTTGATTCAAGTGGGAGCGATCGCTTTAATTATACTCAACAACTTTATCTACCTTTTTGTGGTACACCTGGCAGCATGGTTGCTTTTTGACCGCCTGGGCAACCCTATTCCCCGCCCACCACACTGGGTACAAGTTCTCATGGATTATGAAGGATAATTATTAGTCATTTGTCATTTGTCATTTGTCATTGGTTAAATGATCAGTCCTAACTAATAACCAATGTCCCATGCCCAATTCCCAAATTCGTATTTATACCCAAAAAGAACAGGGTGAACAATGGCTGCGAAGGTATCGTGGTTGTCTACCTGTATTTGCTTGTGTTTTAGGATTTACTGAAACTGGTTTAATTCCAGGGATTTCAGCAGCTGGTCGCACTCCAGAGGATCGGAAATATACTGCTTGTGCCGATGCTGAGTTTTTGTATTACGGCCCAGAACATAAAGCCCAATATCCCTTACCACCATTGGCGGCTGGGGCTTCACCTGTGCTGATTTCTCGCGCTGTCTTTGAGTCACTAAAGATACCAGTTCATTTATTTAATGCTGGTTTACCCCAGACTCCACCTGTGCCAGTAATTGATTTGGATGGCGCTCCTGCTAAGTGTTTAAGTCAAGGTGCTGCTATGGAAATTACAACAGTACATCACTTGTTTGAACAAGGACTACTTTGGGGAGAACGCCTAGCTGCCAATATCCAACAGGGATATCTGATTGTCGGTGAGTGCGTCGTCGGAGGTACTACAACTGCCCTGGCAATCTTAACTGGTTTAGGTATAGATGCTGCTGGAAAAGTTAACAGTAGCCACCCTGTTTGTAACCACGCGCAAAAGTGGGCACTAGTGCAAGCTGGGCTGGAGAAGATGAATAAGAGCAGGGGGCAGGGAGCAGGGGGCAGGGAGCAGGATGAGATATTCCAATCTCAAATCCAAAATTTTGTAGATCCCCTAGAACTCGTAGCTGCTGTGGGCGATCCGATGCAAGTGGTGGTAGCTGGAATGGCGATCGCTGCTAGCCGTAGTTGTGGTGTGATGCTGGCTGGAGGGACGCAAATGTTGGCTGTTTATGCATTGATGAGTGCGATCGCTCGAGTTTACGCCTTATCATGGCAACCAGAAGCAGTAGTTGTAGGCACAACCCGCTGGGTGGCTGAAGATCCTACTGGCGCTACAGTTGACTTAGCTCTTAACTTAGGAAAAAACAGCTTAACTCCGAGTGGAGAAACCCCTCCTCTATTAGCAACTCATCTGAGCTTTGCTGATTCTCGTTATCCCCAACTGAGAGCTTATGAGCAGGGCTTTGTCAAAGAAGGTATGGGTGCTGGAGCCGCTTGCATAGCCGCCCATCTTAGCCAAGATTGGCAGCAACACCAACTTTTGACAGCCATTGAAGCCCAACTTGAACGGCTAAGTACAGCATCTCATTAATTCTTAGCGAATTAAATTCGGCAAGACTCTCCGCCCCACCAAAGTTATAAACGGAGGTTTCCTCCGATGCTACTTCTCTGTGCGTTTAAAAATCTTGCCCAGCATGACAGAAGAATTAGAATAAACTGTGAATTGGAGTTTTCCCTTATTTATGAGCGTCATAATTCCCGATGACATCCTCCAAGCATCAAACATGACTAAGGATGAACTGAAATTAGAAATTGCCATCTTGCTTTATTAGCAAGCTAAAATTAGCAGTGGCAAAGTCCGAGCCTAGACAGGAATCACAGTACTTGAATTCCATTAATGCTGGCATATTCGATGGCGCTAGGCACAGAAGAGTAGTTGAGGTTATTCTTTCTTGGTTTATTATCTAATTGGTAAACGCGTAATATTTCTATCTGCTAAAGCGGTTCTGGAGCTACAAATAAAATGACTGTTTTATTATTTGCCATCCTGTTGGCAATTAACTTAGGTGCTGGATGTTATTTGACTCTAGCTAATCCTCTAAAAGTCTCAGAGCAAACATCAACTAAACTTATTTTTATTATTCGACCAAAAGTATTTTTAGGTGTGGGAATATTTTTTAGTCAATTATTTGTTCTATTTTTATTTGCAACTATTGTATTTACACCTATTACACAACTTGTCTGCAATCGTTATCCAAACAATATATCTACTTCAAATATTGATTTGAGTGCAGGACAAAATACTTTAACAGGAATGTGTAAGTTAACAGAAAACTATTGGTTTGGCCAAGAAAAAAGTGAAGTGCTAGTTTCTGAGTTACTAGAGGCTAAATTGGAAACAGAGATGCAAACTGATAGTCAAGTTAAGCCTAGATACTCATATAAAATTTTACTATTAACTGATAAAGATAGCTTTCCTTTTACAGATAGAACATACCCAAAATTTAAACTTGAAGAATTACAATCAATAGTATTAAGAATTAACAAATTTTTGAAAAACCCTACAGAGAACAATTTAGCGGTTATACTTGATGACACTTTTATGGGTTACATTGTTGTCAGGTTTACTGTATTCTGTGGAATATTAGCTTTGCTAGTAGCGTCACCAGGTTTATTTATCACTTGTAATTTTGATAAAGAAACAAATACTGTAAAGCTTAGTCGTTACAGGTGGTTTGGAACGTTAGAAAAAACAGTTTTTCAATATTCTTTGAACGAAATTACTGATGTTAAGCTTGAACGGATTGATACTAGTATAGATGAATACTTTTTTCGGGTTATTTTAGTACTAGAATCAAGTGATAATCTACCATTAACGCCCAATTATACTTCAAATTATATAAATGGAGATTCTATAGTTAGAGTAACTAAAGATTTTCTGGAACTAAAACATAAAGATAGTGCTAGATAAAAGCGTGAGATTGGTAAACTCAGAAAAATATGAGTTCTGAAACAAGCTATGTCTCACATAAGCTTTTTAATAAAATTTGTACCCTCTGTAATTTAATTATTTCACCTTGAGATTTATATATTACAATAGATTTATGACAATCTTTTTTGTTTTGCGTTTACTCTTTTCTTTGGCTGCAAATCTTTTAAGAATTTCCGACTTGAAATCTCCGTAAATTTCTGCCGTTTCATTAATTGGGATTGAGTCCCTTATTTACAATAGCGGTTGAGTAGGAGCAGGTTGCAAAAGGTCAATTTTAGCAAAAGCTGTCTGGCTTGTCATCAACCAATTTGATAACAAGATGCCAAAAACACTAATGAGAAAAATACAGATTAATAAGAAAATCTTGGTTTTTAAACCAGACAATACCCTAATGACATCAGTCTTAGGGTTGTTTTTTTTTGTTTCATAGTGAGGTAATGACTAAAAACTTATAGGTAGATATGTCACACTATTACGTAAAGATATGTAATAGTGTGTTTAACTTTTTTATCAATTTGATGGCTGGATTACTTACTTGTATCTAAGTATATGCTCATAAAACCATCACTCGATATTTAACCTAAAGCCTTGTTTTACTTACCTCAATCCGTTTTTTTAATTCGTTGAACTTCAAGTTAAATTTAGTGAATTCTCTCTCTAAGTAATTGTTCTTCTAAAGCCGCAATGCGATTGTACGCTGCTGTTAATTGTGCTGTCAGTCGTTGTATTTGAATTTCTGGTGTTATATTATCTCCAGCTTGACGATGCATGTCTAGATAAATGCCATCTGTCAACACATCCTTGTGTTCCATTTCTGGATTTAAATTGTTACGTCCTTTAAACTGGTAGCCTCCAGCCGCGCCATTTTGTTGGCAATTATCCTTTGCTTGTGTATTCGCTAAAGAACACTCTGAGAAAGTTTGAGTGACTTTACCATCAAGCTGCTCAATTACTTGGCACACGGCATCTAACTTTTGGCTTAAAGTCAGGATCTGCTGCTGTAATAGCTCCATTTAATACCTTTATTCGTACATTTTCTCTATGTTATTCAATTTACTCTCAACCTTAACGATACTTATGGATTATTTAAGTATTGATAATTTCTGGTGGAAATGTGACATTTAAATCATTACTTCTAAATACAAGTAAGGTTTCATCATAAGTACCATCAAGTAAATTTATGGATAAAAATTAATCTTTAAGTAGAAATGTGCCAAAAAATCGCTAATTTGAGTCAAATATTCAAAATTAACCGTATTATCAAGAAAAAATACCGATAATTCTCCATCTCCACTTTTTCAGCTAGTCAGCCACTGCTGAATCTCTGCTTAATATTAGGTATAATCAAAAATCTCAAAATCCAAAATCAATGGATCGACGGTCTTTTTTGCTAGGTACAAGCACACTGGCACTTTCACAACTGCTTTTTGGCTGTGGTGGAAACAAGCAGACGCAACTAAAAGTACAGTTATTAAAAGGTTCTATACCTGGTCAGGTGGTGAATCAGTTCCACAAAGGTTTGCAGCAACAGGTGGAGTTAAAGTTTGCTCCAGTTGGGCATATACAGGATTTATTTCAGCAATTACAAAATTGGCAGCAGAAACCAAAAGCTACTGATGAACAGGGATGGAGGGGTTTAAGGCGTTTAATACCTTTTGGGCAAGGGCAAAAAGCTGCTGACGTAGACCTAGTAACATTGGGAGATTACTGGCTACAAGCAGCTATTGAGCAGAAATTGATTCAACCACTCCAAGAAGTGCAGGGAAACCAATTAAAGCAGTGGTCTACTTTAGATGAAAAGTGGAAACAACTGGTAACGCGCAACGACCAAGGTAATTTGGATACTCAAGGGAAGGTGTGGGGTGCGCCTTACAGGTGGGGTAGTACAGTAATTGTTTATAACCGTGACAAGTTGCGAAAATTGGGATGGACGCCCAAAGATTGGAGTGATTTGTGGCGAGATGGAATACAGCAGCGTATTTCCCTACTCAATCAACCACGAGAAGTTATTGGTTTGGTCTTAAAAAAGCTGGGAAAATCTTATAATACAGACAATCTTGACCAAGTACCAGACTTGGAAAAGGAATTACAGATGTTAAATCAACAGGTGAAATTTTACAGTTCTAATAACTATTTGGAACCTCTAATTATAGAAGACACTTGGCTAGCGGTTGGTTGGTCAAGCGATGTATTGCCTGTTCTGGGACGTTATCCGCAGCTTGCCGCAGTTATCCCCCAGTCAGGAACAGCAATCTGGGCGGACTTATGGGTACGTCCCGCAGGGATTAATAAGGGTACTTTATCAGATCAATGGATTGATTTTTGTTGGCAACCAAGCACAGCTAAACAAATTTCGGTGCTGACTAAAAGTAATTCGCCAATTTCTACAAATATTGCCGCTTCCGATATCCAAGAACCATTATGGAGTTTGTTAGAGAGCGATCGCAAAGTTTTCGATAAAAGTGAATTTTTACTTCCCTTACCTCCATCAGCAATAAAACAATACGAGTCTTTATTCGCCAAAATTAAGGTTTAATTTGTCATTTGTCATTTGTCATTTGTCATTTGTCATTTGTCATTTGTCATTTGTCATTTGTCATTTGTCATTTGTCATTTGTCATTTGTCATTT
>NZ_JBALDJ010000067.1:0-39033 GCF_036917415.1 Nostoc sp.
CTTTTGGCAATTTGGCATCCAAAGTTTTTCTGTTGCAGTTTTAATTTATATATCAACAGGGTTACAGGGACATTGAGAAAATTCTACAAGGGATCAATTCCCGTCTCAAAATCCTACCCAATGGCCAGTTGTTGACGTTCACGCTCTCCGAACCACCTTAAGGTGGATGCAGCGCCAGCGTCACCGCTACACCACAACTGGCTAGAAATCAAACAGAAAATATATAGTACAAATGCACTGACACAGATTTCAGTCGGGGATGGCAGTCTTTGAGTCTGTAGTTGTCTTAAGTTTATGTCAAGCTAAATTTTGCGGACAGTAGCCCAATCCACAGATATAACTTTATCGGAATACATACTTCAATATTAGTTTTTTATTTTTGTAATATATCTTCCTTGGTTACAGATAAAAGGTTTTTATCTCTAACCAAGGAAGATATATGAAATAAAATGAACATGCTAGAGGAGGTAAATATAATAGTTCAAATGAAAATTGTTATAAATTGCAGTACGAATATTAAGGTTTAACCTTTGAGCAATTGGTTTGATTTTGAAGTTCTTACCAACTATCAAATTTAAGCTTAAATTTAACTTAACGTTTTGGGTAATTTAGAATAGAATAAGATACTGAAACAAATTTTTACACAAATAAATCTAAATACATAGACTACTACTATAATATTACTATGCTGTTCAATCGTCTATCGGGTTCTGAAATTGATTTAAAGCAAATCCTCGATCAAATTAGGATGCTCGCCGATCAAATTCATCAGTCACTTGGAGTGAGTGAAATTCTCAAGATTATTGTCAGCGAAGTTAGAAAAACTTTAGAAAGCGATCGCGCTATTATCTATCGCTTTTTGTCCGATGGAGATGGAGTCATCGCAGAAGAGTCTGTAAGTGATGAATGGAAACTGATTTTAGGACAATTAATTTACGATCCTTGCTTCAATGCGACATGGGTAGAGCGATATCGAGATGGAAGCGTTGGTGTCATTGAAGACATTCATACTACAACCCTTGACCCTTGTTATAAAAAGTTATTAACGGACTTGCAGGTTCGAGCTAATTTAGTAGTACCAATTTTAGTAAACAATCAAGAAATTGATAGAGTTTCTAATATATATCCTCACTTGTGGGGCTTACTAATTGCTCACCAGTGCAGTGGCTCACGTCAATGGAGTTCTTTAGAAATTGAGTATTTCCAACTGATAGCCGCAGAGCTAGGAATCGCTCTTGGGGAAGCAGAACGCCATCAGCGAAGGGCTACATCCTGCCAAAACCTAACGCTGCAACTCAATCAAAACCTAAAAAATTTGACAGTTCAGCCAAAGTTGAAGCTGAGGTCAATCAAAAGAACTCTGTATAAAAATTTTAGAGAATCCATTACAACAAGAACAGCATTGCCAAAGAATATATCAGTTGCAGACTTAATTGCATTTGACCGATTACAAACTCCAGTTTGGATTTATGATATTCAAAATTTGCAGATGTGGTGGGCGAATCAATCCGCTCTGCATATTTGGAATGCTCAAAGTCGAGAAGAATTGCTCAATCGCAACTTCAGTGATATTTCCCAGTCTACTCACATTCGATTGCAAAGCTATTTACAAGAATTTCAGCAAGGGAAAACCATCGCTGAAAACTGGACATTTTACCCAGAAGGAAAACCTATTTCTCTTCACTGTGTCTTTTCTGGAATTCCAATTGAACAAGGGCGGATGGCGATACTGGTTGAAGGAACAACACAACTTATCAATCAGATCGATCGAGAAACACTCAGATCGATTGAAGCCCTACGTCACACCACAGCGATCGTCTCGCTTTACACGATGGATGGTGTACCTTTGATGCAAAACCCGGCAGCTCTTCGCTGTTATCGGGATACCCTGCACCCTAACTCGTCAGTTGAGAATATTTTTCTAAGTCACTTTGTCGATAAGAGTGTTGGACAACGGGCTATGGAAGCGATTAATTTAGGTGAGATGTTCAGCATAGAGGCTCAGGTGTTCACCACTGAGGGAATTCAATGGCATGGGATAGATATACGATGCACCCGCGATCCTGTAACGGATAACTCCATGATCCTCGTTAACGAAAAGAATATTACCAAGCAACAAGCTGCGCTACAAGAACACCAGCGTACAGAGTCAGAATTGCGCTGGCGGGAAGCTTTGCTGCGTTCCATGACTGACACTTCTTTGCTGGGATTCTTTGTTGTTGACAATCACACCGACGAAATCCTTTATTTCAATCACCACTTCTGTAAAATTTGGGGCATCGAACATCTAGAAGACCAAATGCGTTTGGGTGCTTTAAAAAATAATGACATCATTCCTGAGTGTATACCTTCAATTATCGATGTATCAGCATTTGTCGAATCTTATAAACCCTTGCAGTCTGAAGAAAATCGTTGCACGATTGAAGATGAAATTTTATTTGTTGATGGGCGAACGATTCGCCGCTTTTCCAGCCAAATTCGAGATACTCAGGATCGATATTTTGGACGGTTATACATTTTTGAAGACATCACCTCACGCAAACAAATCGAAGCCGCACTCAAAATCAGTGAAGAAAGATGGCAGTATGCTTTGGAAGGAAATGGGGACGGAGTTTGGGACTTGAATGCTGAAACTAACGAAGTCTTTTTCTCCCGACGGTGGAAAGAAATGTTAGGGTTTGCAGAGCATGAAATTGGAAATACCTTGAGTGAATGGGAACAACGGGTGTACGCAGATGATAAAGCGAGGGTTATCGAAGAGATTCTCAAGCATTTGTACGGTGAAACCCAACACTATGTCAGTGAATATCGGATTAAGTGCAAAGATGGAACCTACAAGTGGATTCTAGATCGGGGGCAAATTTCGAGTCGCGCAGCCAATGGTTTTCCCCTACGGATGCTAGGAACCCATACTGATATTACTGAACGCAAGCGTATGGAAGAAGCACTGCGAGAAAGTGAACAACGCTATCGTTCTGTAATTACAGTGATGGCAGAAGGTATTGTCCTACAGCAATCCGATGGGCGAATTACCGCCTGTAATGACAGTGCCGAAAAAATTTTAGGGTTAACAGCCGATCAAATGATGGGGCGAACTTGCATCGCTCCACTATCGCAAGCTATTCATGAAGATGGTACTTCTTTTCCAGAGGAAACTCACCCCGCCGTTGTCACCTTACGCACCGGACAACCCCAATTTCATGTAATTATGGGAGTTCACAAACCTGATAGCAGCTTGATTTGGATTTCAATCAATTCTCAGCCACTGTTTGAATCTGATGAATCAAAACCTTATGCGGTGGTCGCATCATTTACAGATATCACAGTTCGCAAACAGGCACAAATTGCCCTGCAACAGCAAACAGAACGGGAACGCATGGTCTATGCGATCGCTCAACATATCCGCAAGTCTTTGGATTTGGATGAAATTTTGAACACAACTGTTACTGAAGTTCGACGTTTTCTGCAAACCGATCGCGTCATTATCTACCGCTTTAACCCTGATTGGAGTGGTGTGGTTGTCACCGAGTCTGTAGCAGAAGGTTGGCAAGCAATTTTGAATATGGAAATTACAGACAACTATTTTGTCGAAACACAGGGACAGTATTATCAACAAAGTACCCTTAAAGTTACTCCAGACATCTACACCGCCGGATTGGCCCCTTGTCATCTAGAGTTATTGGAAAAGTTGCAAGTCAGAGCCAAGCTAGTTGTACCAATTTTACAAGGCGATCGCCTTTGGGGACTTTTGGTTGCTCATGATTGTAGCACCGCGCGTGAGTGGCAACCTTGGGAGAGCGAACTGCTTCAGCAATTGGCAACACAGGTAGCGATCGCTATTCAACAATCAGAACTTTATCAACAATTGCAGCGTGCTAACCAGCAACTTGAAAATATGGTGATGGTGGATGAATTAACTCAAATCGCCAATCGCCGATGTTTTGATATTAAACTTAATTCTGTCTGGCAATATCTTTTACGAGAACAAGGTTTTGTCTCACTACTTTTATGCGACATTGATTATTTTAAACAATATAACGATACTTATGGTCATGCAACCGGAGATGATTGTTTGCGCTTTATTGCCCAAGCTTTCAAACAAAATGTCAAACGTTCTAGAGATTTAGTTGCTCGTTATGGCGGAGAAGAGTTTGTTGTCATCTTGCCTAATACTGCTAGTGATGGGGCTTCTTACGTTGCCCAAGAAATTCATAAAGCTCTAGAACAGCTAAATATTCCCCATGCGGCATCGGCTGTGAAACATCACGTCACCTTGAGTATTGGAATTGCCACAGTGATTCCAACACCCAATATGGTTCCTTTAGATTTGATTGAGGCAGCAGATCAAGCCCTTTATCAAGCCAAAGCAAACGGACGTAATCGTTCTTGTATAAATAGACTGTCTTAGAGAGTGAGCGATACCTGCGGTTCTTGCCACCCGCCGCTAATCAAGTAATTGTTAATATTTTCTAAAGTTTTTTAACTACTTTCATTTATTTATTAGTTCTTTATTTTCTGTTTATAAATTAAAGCTGTTGGTAGTAAAGCCAAGAGCGAACTACTAGTTTGTGTTTCAGTTTTTTAATAAAACAACAATTCTATGACAAACTGCCCTTGCTTTTTCAACCAAATGCTTTGTCACATTCGTTTACAAGAAACCTATTGGTTTTGCCGCCACTGCTGGCAAGAGATGCCTAACCTGAGTTTAGATAGAAGTACTTTATATTTACAGAATATTTCAAGTGAGTTAATACCAATTTGAAAAAAGAATGCGACAAATAGACTATTTGTAGAGACGCGATGAATCGCGTCTTTACCCAAGGATGTGTTGCAATCATTAATTGAATTGGTATAAGTACACAATCTAAGTCTCGAACCCAGGTAAAACAAACTATTTTACTTGTGTTAGCACTGCAAAGCGTAGCCCATTTTGACTCATAAATTCTGAATTCTACTTTATCTAAAAATTTTCCACAAAAAGGCTTTTAAAAAACTTATGAGTTGATTGATTATTATAATTTAGAAACCGAGCGACAAAGCCGCTTTAACGACTATCTTATATCGCTTGTTCAGCTGCTTTCATCGCTAAGGCAGACTGGATTCTAACAACTCTAAATCACATGAATATTAAATGACTCTTAAACCGTGTCATCAGGTACTCTTGCATCTTACTTAAGTCTGATATCTTCTGGAGAACAGCTTTGTTGTTGTCAGGTAAATTGATGAGTCGAATTAATGGATTTGTCGGGCGACGTAATTTTTTGAAATTCGCTAGTGTTGTAGGTATTGCAGCTACTACTTTTGGTGATAGCTTTTGGAATCCAGAGCAAACTGCTGTTGCTGATATTCACCCAGTTAACCCTAATTCAATCAGTCCGAATGAAGCCATCAGACGCTTGCTTGATGGTAATCAAAGATTTATCCATCAAAAACGTCAGTATCCCGATCAATCACTAGAACACCTACGATTAGTTGCTAAAGCTCAGTATCCCTTTGCCGCCATATTGGGCTGTGCAGATTCTAGAGTACCTGCGGAAATTGTCTTCGATCGAGGACTTGGAGATTTATTTGTCGTGCGAGTTGCTGGTAATGTTGTCAGTGACACGATTATAGGTAGTCTGGAATATTCTACAGCAGTATTGGGTTCGCAGTTGATTATGGTTTTGGGTCATAGAAGATGCGGTGCAGTAGCAGAAGCAATCAAAAACGAACCACTTCCTGGAAGAATTGGTTTGATTATTGAGGGCATCAAACCATCTGTAGAAAGGGTAAAGTTCAAAACGGGTGATAATATGCAAGATGCAGTTATAGCCAACATTCAGTATCAAACTGAAAAATTGCAAGAAAGCTCAACTATTTTAGCTAAATTGCTCCGTGAAAGTAAACTAAAAATTGTTGGTGCTTGTTACGATATTGACACTGGTAAAGTCAACATTATTAGTTGAATATCTCACAATTTTTAAGTGTAAAATTCTTAGTTCGATGTTGATCTATGCTAATGCAAACTCACGAAAATTTAGAAAAAACTTAAAGCTTGTAACAAATAAACCCAGCAGGGACTATATAACAAGGCAGCCTGCCAGGAAGGTACAGTATATTCTAGCCATGTTTGATTGGTTAGCACTTATTTGTAAAAAATAATTGCGTATCCCTAAATACAATAACTAAATGCTTCGGAAAACATAGTTAAGAAAAGTTACTAAATAGGTTAATTTCCAATTAAAATCCAATACCTGGGGTTAAGAGTTATTCACTGTAGTTTGAATCCATATTGCCAGAGGTTGCCCAAATTCCATAATGATTTAGGTTACAGGGTACAGAAGATAATTTTTTTGACTGTCACCTGTAACCTGTAACCCTTCCCTTTCTTAACTTCTAACTCTCTTTACTGTTGCTCCAACAATTTTATCCGCTGCCACCAAAGATTCAACGGATAATAGACTACAGGTGCCCACAGACTACTCAGAATTGCAGAGGCAAGAGCGACCCGTTGGTAATATGTCCAAATATCTGTCACCTTGCGCTCATTACCGAGCAAAGTTAATTGCAACCCAAAGATAGTTTCTGCCAAAACTGCCATAACAAAAACAATTACAGCAATCGAAATAAAATCTTCTTCGATAAAACGCTGTTTTTGGAGCAGACCAGTTAAAACTCCCACTATCCCTAAACTAAGGGCATGAGTTGGATTAGGTGATGTCATTGAATCTTGAAGTAGCCCCAGAACTATACCTGCCAATGCTCCGGCAAACACCGTGCGCTTCACACTCCAAGCTACCACCCAAATTAATAGCCAGTTAGGGCCAATTCCTAACAATTCCATACCTGGAAATCGGGTTGGTAATAATAGTAAACATAACAGTACAGAACTAGCCGTCACTATCCAACCCAACAACTGACGTATACCGGGATGCCAACGAGCAAGCGGCTGGATTCGGAATTTCGATTTTCGCTCTGACGATTTTGGCTTTTTCTGCCTGCTACCACTAAATGCAGGAATCTTCATTTTTCTATGGATTTTTTCAAAGAATTTACTTAGACTTTTGCGGCACTTGATTTGCCGACTCTTGGTTTTCTGGTTTGGGATAAACAGCTACCCAATCGAGAGAACGGATTGGCGGAAAAAGCTCAATTTTCGCTACTGATGCCGGAAGTTTCTTTAAATCCAACGACTTAATTCGTCCTACTGCCAAACCGGAAGGAAATTTCTGACTATAAGTAGATGTGGAAACTAAATCTCCTACTTTGACATTTGGAACTTTTTCATAAAACTCCAATACAGCTTCAGCAGAAGAATCTCCTCGCAAAACGCCTTTAGCTGCTGTGCGGCTAATTGATACACCCACTTGACTCTTGAGGTCACTAATTAACAACACACGGCTAGTATTAGGAGTTACACTCTCCACCAAACCTACTAATCCGCCTTCTGCTTTGACTATGAAGCCTTCCTGAATCCCCATATTTGCACCGCGATTCAGCGTAACTTGTTGCCACCACTGGTCAGCACTACGTCCTACCACCCGTGCTGGAACTGGTCGTGATGCCAGCGGCTCTTTTTCCACATAGCCTAATAAGTCTTGTAACTTTGTCTTTTGACTTTCCAAATCTACTATACGGGTTTGCAATTCCATTATCCGGGCATCTCTAAGACGTTCTTCTGGAGTTGGCCCTGACTGCAACATCTCTAATGGACGGGTAATTGCCTGGTATGTCTCAAGCACTAGTTCACCTTGAGTCTGTCGCAATATCCAAGCACTACCAACTACTAAAGCTAACAACCCAATTTGCAACCCTTTACGATCCCACCAACGCCGTATTGTCACCATATATACCTGTATGTACTTATATAAATTAAGTTCTACTTGGATTCTATTTATATAGAACCCAAATAGAACTCAAATAGAACTCAAGTCTGATATTTTTTTTGTTAGATATTGCGAGAGCTTTCGATGACAACTCGTTCCAACTGTTTAAAGTTTTCTAACACACGACCTGTTCCCAGCACAACACAGCTCAAAGGATCGGCAGCAATGTGGGTAATAATCCCTGTTTCATGACTAATCAGGGTATCTATGCCTTTGAGCAAAGCACCGCCTCCAGCTAACATAATACCTCTGTCAATAATGTCTGCTGCCAGTTCTGGCGGTGTGCGTTCCAGTGTCCGCTTCACAGCTTCTATAATTACTGATAGCGGTTCCAACATACTTTCACGGATTTCTGGCCCTTTGATTGTTACAGTTCGCGGTAGACCAGAAAGCAGGTGTAAGCCTCGGACTTCCATCATGGCGTCATTATCATCATTAGTTGGATAGGCAGAACCCATCCGAATCTTGATTTCCTCGGCAGTACGTTCACCAATGACTAAATTATGAACTTTCTTAATATACTGAACGATCGCATCAGTCAGTTCATCTCCAGCAATGCGTACTGATTCGCTGATTACCGTACCTTGAAGACTCAGCACTGCAACTTCTGTTGTCCCACCACCAATATCGATGATCATGTTGCCAGTTGCTTCAGCAACAGGTAGTCCTGCACCAATAGCCGCAGCTACAGGCTCATCGATTAAATAAACTTTTCTTGCTCCTGCTTGGTGAGCTGCATCCATCACAGCTCGCCTTTCTACTCCTGTGACACCACTGGGAATACCAATCACAATCCGGGGTAAGATTAAAGATTTACCTTCATTTACACGCTGAATAAAGCTTTTGAGCATCAGCTCGGCTATGTCAAAGTCAGCGATTACACCATCCCGCAAAGGACGGAGAGCAATCACATTTCCCGGTGTGCGACCGAGCATTTTTTTGGCTTCTTCTCCTACTGCTAGTGCTACCTTTTCGTTGACATCGATAGCAACTACAGAAGGTTCTTGTAGTACAATACCTTTACCAGATACATAAACTAGGGTGTTTGCAGTACCGAGGTCGATACCCATATCCCATGAAGTGCGAAAGTTCCTAAAAATACCCACGCGTCTGTAAGCCCCCTATGTGCGATACTTCTTGACTACAACGGTAAGAGTTAATCGTGCTTGATTCGATTATGTTTGTATCCTGAGTTGAGTAAACTAGACAATATTTTTATATGATTCCCAGAAATATTTAGTATGTCTCAAGCGCCGTACTTTTTGATATTCTCTGGTTAACTTAGTATATCCGTATACTTTTATGTGTTTACTCCAAATAGTGTGTATAAATTTTCAAGTCAATTATATTGTTAACTGTTTAACACATTATTTTCAAGTCTTTCACAATTCGCTATGATGAAAGTCGGAATTAACGAGTACACTTGTACTGAAAGGTAACACGTATGAGTATCAATGTTGTCACCCTTATTGGTCATGTAGGCGGCGACCCAAATATAACATTTTTTGACTCTGGGAAAGTTGTGTGTAAATTAACACTAGCTGTCAGGCGTAGATCCCGTAACAGCGAGCAACCGGACTGGTTCGAGTTGGAAGTATGGGGAAAGACAGCAGAGTTTGCAAAAAATTATGTGCGTAAAGGTAAGCAAATTGCCGTTAAAGGTTCGTTGAAGTTTGACACATGGAGCGATCGCCAAACAGGAGTCAGCCGCTCTAAACCAATTATTCTAGTAGACCAAATGGACTTATTGGGTTCTAAGCAAGATGGAGACGGGGGAACGGCAGATATGTCTCCAGAACATTTTTAATTGGGTATTGGGCAAAACAGTTCTGATCTCTGAGTTCTGAGTAAAAAAGTGAGATTTCCCACTCAGCACTCATGAGGGCATTGATTATTAGTCCTTTGCCCTGACAAATCACAAAGGACAAATGACTAATAACTAATTTGCAACGTCACCGATGCTTCTACTTGTTGTTCACCACCAATTACAGGGGTGGAAGTATTAGCTGATTTTGCAGCCTCAGCCCGTAAAAACATTGGTGGTGGTGGAGGCGCACTAGCATTATTAACTTGAATGCTGACTATTTCTTTGGATTTAAAACCCAAGGCACTAAAAACGGCATCAGCTTGCTGCCGCGCATCTTGAGTAGCTTCTTTTAATGCTTGTTTTTGAGCAGATGCGATCGCTTCATCATTAGCAACAAAACTAATACCGTTAATTTGTGTTGCACCCGCTTTCACTGCATCATCCAATAATGTACCAGCTTTTTCGGTAGGAATCCTAAAACTTACGGTGTTATTGGCAGCATAGCCTGTAATTCGCTGCACATTATTAGTGTAGCTGTAAACTGGATTAAGCTGGATACCAGTAGTTTGTAATTTTTCGACATTTTGGCTCTTGAGGAACGCAACTACAGCCGATGACCTCCGGGCGACTTCTTGCTGTACCTCCTGGGCTGTTTTCCCCTGAATTTCCACTCCTAAACTGACTTGTGCCAGGGTTGTCGGAATTGTTTCTACTCCGCGACCACTGACACTAAGGGTTCGCCACAATTTATCTTTTTCTTGTGCGAATGCAGGTAGTAGAAAAGTTGCACATAAAAGCATTGCTAAAGGCAGTATTTTCCACAAGTTTCCCGATGGAAACTGAGAACCGGGTAAAGCGGCTCTAGTCATAATATTTGCACTCCTCAAAGTATCCACAGATGTTTTGAATAAACGTATGTAGCAATCTTCTGGTGGTCGTTGAAAGTCAACAGCCACCACAAGTTTTTCACAACTTGAGTGCGATCGCCAGATACGATTTGTATGTTCTTACTTTGACACTGCGATCGTCAAAAGCTGAAATGGTTACATTTTTGGAAACTAAAAAAATTACACTAGTACTGCACAGCGTAAATGAAACGTTTACACTGTATTCATTTTGAATTCGGATTGCATCTCCATAGGATGTTTTTCAGAAACGCGTCAGAATCAAAGAGAAGGATTTTCAGAGAACCTAATGCATTTGTTGGAACCAATCAACTTCTCTTTTCCTCTGCTGGCTACCGCAACACAAGCCGCAGACAGTTCAATGGTAGTCGAAGCAGTGCTACTAAGCTTAGTAGTCATTTATCTCGCCAGCAAAGTTGGTGGAGAGTTATCAAACCAAGTGGGTTTGCCACCTGTCTTAGGCGAACTTGTTGGCGGTGTGGTAGTTGGCATCTCTGTTTTTCACCTTTTAGTGTTTCCAGAAGGCGGCACAGACAGTTCTAACTCTTTGATTATGTCTTTTCTTCAAACTACTGCTGGTTTAACACCTGAAGCAGCTCCAGCAGTGTTTGCAGCCCAGTCCGAGGTCATTTCCGTTTTAGCAGAATTGGGTGTGATCATTCTGCTCTTTGAAATCGGCTTGGAGTCGAACTTAAAAGATTTAATGGCAGTTGGTATCCAAGCCACCGTCGTCGCAGTCGTGGGGGTAGTAGTACCCTTTGCTGCTGGGACTGTGGGACTGATGACTTTTTTCGGGATTGGGGCTGTGCCCGCAATTTTTGCCGGGGCGGCTTTGACTGCTACTAGTATTGGGATTACTTCCAAGGTGCTGTCAGAACTAGGGCGACTCAATTCTAAAGAAGGGCAGATTATTTTGGGTGCTGCTGTAATTGACGATGTACTAGGAATCATCGTTTTAGCGGTAGTTGCCAGTTTAGCTAAAGACGGCGTGGTGGATGTCAGCAAAGTCATTTACTTGATGATCAGCGCCACTGGTTTTATTTTGGGAGCAATCCTACTAGGGAATGTTTTCAATAAGTCCTTTGTAGCGATCGCCGATCAACTCAAAACACGTGGTGGACTAGTAATCCCAGCATTCATTTTCGCCTTTGCTATGGCATACCTAGCTGCCGTCATCCACTTGGAAGCAATTCTGGGAGCTTTTGCAGCTGGTTTAGTTCTAGAAGAAACAGATAAGCGTAAAGAACTGCAAAGGCAAGTCTGTCCCATTGCCGATATGTTAGTGCCAATTTTCTTTGTGACTGTTGGCGCAAAAACCGATTTGGGAGTTTTAAACCCAGCAATTCCCGACAATCGTGAAGGTCTAATTATGGCAACTTTCCTGATTATAGTAGCCATTCTCGGTAAAGTAATCACAGGCTTAAGCGTGTTTGGTCAACCGGAAATCAACCGTTTAGCGATCGGTGTGGGGATGATTCCCAGAGGCGAGGTTGGGTTAGTGTTTGCTGGTGTCGGCGCTGCCAGTGGCGCTCTCTCGAAACCATTAGGGGCAGCAATTATCATGATGGTTATCTTGACAACCTTTTTAGCTCCTCCCTTGTTACGATTTGTATTTCCAGATCCAAAAACCGTGGACGGAAGCTCAGAGCAACTAATCTTAGACGGTTCCTCTGCGACTTCGTTGGTAATTGAACCACCTCAGTCAAGGGTGTCAGCATCAAATGACAGCGGCAATTTGGGAGTAACCCCAGATTCTGGCGATCGTTAATTATTGCGAATGGGGAATGGGGCATTAGGAGTGCTGAGTGCTGAGTGCTGAGTTAGGAGTTAAGAGTTAGGAGTTTTGTTTACCCCCTTGTCCTCTTGTCCCGTTGTCCCCCTATCTCCCTCATCTCCTCTGCTCCCCTGCTCTCTCCTCCCTTGCTCCCAATTGTGCAGTGGAAACTTCTATCCTCAAATCTCCGTCCCATGTGATTGTAGAATAATCATTTGTTTATAATTTCTACCAACATTCAGAATGTTACTTAATTTCTAGTTTCCCTTGGCTTGTGAGCCTTTATCTAAATATTTTTCAGATAATTGGGGAGTAACACCCATAAATTTTGCTAGATCGTTTGACAGTAATGGGAATTATTTACTCAGTGCATCGATGGCAACAAAGAACAAACACTTATCAGTAAACAGCTATCAATTATCAGTTTTCTAGCTTTATTGGGAGTCAGAGTTCTCTACCTCTACAGGTGGAAGGTTTCGCATGGGGATTTAAACTGAATTTGAAACCTGATAACTGATTTAAGTGTGTCTAAATTCCAGCTTAAAAATCAAAAAAGGGATTCAAACGTCAAGTTGAGGTGGTGATGGTGTGATGATTTACCAATGAGTTGAGATATTGACGGCTCCCATGAATGTGAATTAGGAGAAAGGACTGTGAAATTACACTGGTTACTACCCAGCACTATTGGAACTATCTTCATGCTATCGTCGCCAGCAATGGCCGCGAGACTTGAATCTTGGCGCTTTGATGCCAATCAAAACAGGCTGGAAATTAATACTGTGGGAGCAGTTCAACCCCAAGCACAATTAATTTTCAATCCAACTCGGCTGGTAATTGATTTGCCGGGAACTACATTTGGTCGTCCGCAGTTAACCCAACAGGTGGGTGGTGGAATTCGCTCAATCCGTGTTGGACAGTTTGATGCAGATACAACACGCATAGTTGTCGAACTTACTCCTGGTTACACTTTAGACCCTAAACGAGTGCAATTTGTTGGTAGAACTGGCGATCGCTGGACGGTGCAATTACCGAAGCCAGCAGTCGAAAAAGTAGCTTCATCTCCTAGAAGTGCTTACAGTGTAGTTACCCCAGACTCCGAACCTCAACCTAATATTTCAAGGGTTGCCACTACTACACGAGGGGCAACTCAAATCGAAAACTTACAAGTAACAGGCGATGGGTTGTTCATTCGTACCAGTGGTGGTAATCCTCCAGTTCAGGTAATTCGCAGCCGCGATCGCGCTACCATCTTCGTTGATATCTCTGGTGCATCTTTATCACCACGTCTGACGCAGCAGAGGAATATACCCGTTAACAAACATGGTATTAGCCGCGTCGAATTCACCTCATTGCAAACCCAACCTCCTGGTGTCCGCCTAACTTTGCGGGTAGATAAAAATAGCCCAGATTGGCGAGCAACTAATAGTAATGATGGTGGTTTGATAGTTTTACCTAGTCGCATTGTCAGATTGCCTAGAAGTAATAATTCAGACAATCAGTCAGAAGCTGTTTCCTTTCCCAGTAGAGCATCTGCCAATAACTCGCCAGCAACAATTGAGTCTGTGCAACTTGCCGATAATGGCAAACAACTGCTAATTAGAGGCAACCAACCTTTATCTGCTACGGGAACCTGGGATAGATCCTCAGGTATCTTCCGCGTCACAATTAACAATGCCAAGTTAGCTACCAGAGTTACAGGGCCTACTTTTGCTCCCAATAGCCCCATTCTTCGGGTACGTCTGCAACCTCAAACACCCAATACAGTCGTTGTTTTAGTTCAACTAGCAGGCGGAGTGCAACTTGGGCAACCCCAGCAAATCGGCGACCAGCTTTTGGTACCAATACAAGGTTCTCGGCGAGTTGTCTCCCTCCCCGGAAGGCCTCCCTTTGCTTTACCTGGGCTACCACCGCCAAACCGCGGGCCATTCCCAGACCCAAACAATCCAAATCCTCAACCCGTAACACAACCACAGCGCCGAGTTACCAATGGGCGAGTGGTAGTCATTATTGACCCCGGACATGGTGGTAAAGACTCAGGAGCGCTTGGCATTGGGGGGGCGCGCGAAAAAGATGTTATTTTGCCTATTGGTAAAAGGCTGGCACAGATTTTGCAGCAAAATGGCGTACAAGTAATTATGACGCGGGATTCTGACTATTTTGTTACCCTTCCGGGACGGGTACAATTAGCAGAGCGAGCTAATGCTGATGTATTTGTGAGCATCCACGCTAATTCCGCAGGTGCGAGTCGTCCCGATGTTAATGGCTTGGAAGTCTATTATTACGACAGTGGACTGGATCTAGCTCGTATTGTCCGTAGTAGCATTCTTCAAAGTATTAGTACTCTCAAAGACAGGGGAGTGCGGCGAGCCAGATTTTATGTCCTCAGAAAAAGTTCTATGCCCTCCATTCTCGTGGAAACGGGTTATATGACTGGTCGACAGGATATGGCTAGGCTCAGAACTTCAGCTTACCAAAATCAAATGGCAGAAGCGATCGCTCGTGGCGTTCTTCAGTATCTCAAGAGAAGATAAATAATTTAGTCTAAATTTCTAAATTGTTGAGTAAGTACATCTAATCTTTACCATTTTTATCCAATTTAGTAGTAAAACAATTTAAGTATTCTTGCGGCGGAATAGGAGTAGCTTCTTTGTTATTGTCATTTGATACTTTGCAAGTCAACAAATTTTGGATTTTAGACTTTCCTACGGAACGCTATGCGTAACTTGCTTCCCCGGAGGGGTATGGCTACGCTCAGTCGAACGACTTGGGATTTTGGATTTGTATCACCTACAAGAGGTGTTAATGTAGCAGGACGCTAGTCTGGCAGAAAACTAAAATCGGGAATCTAAAATTTAAAATTTACAGTCAAATTTATATAGGCTAATGACATGGCAAAATCAGAGGAGCGTGCTATATTTTACGCCATTAGCTGTGTCTTAAATAACAGCACAAAACTCAAGTGTGCGCGGTGACGGTGTGAGGATTAGCCAATATGTTGAGATGTTGACGGCTCCCATAAATGTGAATCAGGAGAAAAGACTGTGAAATTACGCTGGTTACTATCCAGTACTATTGGAACCATCTTCATGCTATCGTCGCCGGCAATGGCCGCGAGACTTGAATCTTGGCGTTTTGATGCTAATCAAAACAAGCTGGAAATTAATACTCAAGGGGATGTTCAACCCCAAGCACAATTAATTTTTAACCCGACTCGTCTAGTAATTGATTTACCAGGAACCTCATTTGGCCGCCCACAGCTAACCCAACAAGTGGGCGGTGCAATTCGTTCGATCCGTGTTGGGCAGTTTGACGAACAAACAACGCGCATAGTAGTTGAACTGACTCCTGGTTATAGTTTAGATCCCAAACGAGTGCAATTTGTGGGTACAAGTGGCGATCGCTGGACAGTGCAATTACCGACGCCAGAAGCCGACAATGCACCCGCAAGAAACACTGAGGGGCAACCAGAACAAACTATAGCCACTAATACTTCACCCAGAACATCTACACCAACATTTCCCCCAAGGAATATTTACAATGTAGTGACAAGCGGCTCTGTAAATCCACTTAACAACAGCATGCTTGTCGCCAAAGTTACTCAAATTGAGAACTTACAAGTTACTGGTGATGGGTTTTTTATCCGCACCAATGGTGGCAATCCTCAGATTCAGGTAAATCGTAGCAACGATCAAAAAGCAATTAACATCGACATTGCTGGTGCAACTCTATCACCAAGTTTAGAGCAGCGAGATTTGTCGATTAATCGCTATGGTGTTAGCCGTATCCAGTTCACCCAGCTGCAAACCAGCCCATCTGTTGTTCGCCTGACTTTACAAGTAGATGAAAATAGTCCAAATTGGCGAGCAACCACTAGCAGTGCTGGCGGTTTTGTAGTTCTACCCAGTCGTGGGGTTGCCCAGCTGCCTGGAAGTAACAATCCACGTCCCATAGCACCAAGTAATACAACTGCTAGCATTCAGTCTGTACAACTGGCTAATAATGGTACGCAATTGCTGATTCGAGCCGACCAAACTTTATCTGCTACAGGAGGCTGGGATAGAACCTCTGGTCTGTTCCGCATCACTATCAACAATGCTAAGTTAGCTCCCAAAGTCACAGGCCCTACTTTCAATCCTAATAGCCCGATTCTGCGAGTACGCCTGCAACCACAAGAATCCAACACTGTCACCGTCTTAGTTCAACCAGCAGCCGGAGTACAAATTGGGGAACTTAACCAGGTAGGCGACCAGCTTTTAGCTTTAGAATTACGACGCTCTAGTAGCAGCATCACACCGCCCATTACTTTACCTCCACTGCCATTACCAGACCAAGGTCAATTACCAAATCCTATAGATAATCCCCGTCCAATCTCACAGCCACAGCCACGCCCCTCAGTTCCTAAAGGGAAATTGCTAGTAGTTATTGACCCAGGACATGGGGGAAAAGACTCAGGTGCCCCTGGTCTTGGGGGACTTTTGGAAAAGAATGTAATTCTGCCTATTGGAAAAAGGGTAGGAGCAATTTTAGAGCAAAATGGCGTACAAGCGGTGCTAACGCGGGATGCCGACTTTTTCGTAGAACTTCAGGGACGGGTAGATATTGCCAAGCGGGTTAATGCGACTTTGTTTGTTAGCATTCACGCTAATTCCGTTGATAATCGCCCTGATGTCAATGGGTTAGAAGTATATTATTACGATAGTGGTTACAATCTGGCTGAAGTAGTTCGTAAAACCATTCTCCAGGACATCGGTACTATCAAAGACCGGGGAACCCGCAAAGCTAGATTCTATGTTCTGAGGAAAAGCTCTATGCCTTCAATTTTGGTAGAAACAGGTTATATGACTGGTTACGAGGATAATCCCAGATTGGGAACACCAGAATATCAAAATCGGATGGCAGAAGCGATCGCTCGTGGCATCCTAAAATACTTACAGCAGAGGTAATATAGTACAAATTACTAATTAAAGAGGTGGTATTTAAACTTCTTTGACGCGCAGAATTTAGTGGTCAATTTGGAGATAGTCTGCTAAATTCTGTATTTTAAATCCCAAAACCTAAATTTATATCTGCCTGTGTATTCATCTTCCATTTTTGAAGGGAATCTTGACGATTTTTCCAATCGAGAACCCCAACGTGCCCCAATTGGCATCTTTGATAGTGGTGTGGGTGGGCTGACAGTACTGCGACAACTATATCGGCAACTCCCCAATGAATCAATTGTTTACTTTGGGGATACAGCTAGACTTCCTTACGGAATTCGTTCACAAGCAGAAATTTTACGATTTACACGTGAAATTATTACCTGGCTACAACAGCAGCAGGTAAAAATGGTAATTATGGCTTGCAACACCAGTTCAGCCTTAGCCCTAGAAACCGTGCGTCAAGAATTTAGCATACCCATTTTGGGAGTAATCCTACCGGGCGCAAAAGCTGCGGTGCAGCAAGGAAAGCGGATTGGTGTAATTGCCACTCCAGCTACAGCTAAGAGTAATGCTTATAAACACGCCATACTCGAAATTGCTCCTGATGTCCAAGTTTGGCAAGTTGGATGTCCAGAGTTTGTGCCACTGATTGAGCAAAACCGCATTCACGATCCTTACACTGCACAAGTCGCACGAGCCTATCTAGAGCCTTTATTAGAGCAAGAAATTGACACCTTAGTTCACGGCTGTACCCATTATCCCCACCTTACACCAGTACTGCGATCGCTCCTCCCCTCTCAAGTTCAGTTGGTCGATCCAGCTGTTCATGTTGTGGCAGCTTGTGCCCAAGAACTAGACTTACTAGGCTTAAGAAATACTCATCTACCATTACCAACTCGCTTCGCCGTCAGCGGTTGTCCGCAACAGTTTTCCCAGTCAGGAGTGCAGTGGCTAGGCTATACCCCAATGGTTGAAGAGGTTTCCTTCACTGATATTGCTATTTCCCAACTCCAATAAAACTAATTAGTCCTTAGTCCTTAGTCATTTCTCAAAACAAATGACCAAGGACGAAGGACAAATGACAAATGACAAATGACAAATGACAAATGACTATTGACAAATGACAAATGACTATTGACTATTAACTGATATCTCCTGCTTGTGTTTTCCTTCGGTAGATGAAGGGAAACTTGTAGGAATAGTCTTTGCACCCGTTCGCTTCGCCAGTGCTAATAACAGGTAGACTGTGAACAAATATCCAGAGGCTAAAATAAAAATCATCATAGGTATACTTCCGTAAATCATTGTTCTACTAGCACCCTTCTAAACGAATATAAAATTCCATAAAATTAGTAGAACCTCAGCCAAGCAAGTGCATTCTTGATGACTGTAGTTTCCTATGGTAAAACTACCTATAGAGATCAAATACTCTACGGACAAAGAATTTATAATTTAACGCGACTTATAGCAGACCATAGATCCCACAGCAGTTAGCTTGCCGTATAACAATCTAAAACTACGATTTTCAGCGGTCTACTCGATCTGCTTTATTTTTGCTCAAACTGCTGTGAAAAGAGCAATGCTGCGCTCAACGTGCGCTGAGGACGTGTAGCGGCTTCCCATAGGGATATCACACAGCTCCAAACCAGGAGTTTCGCGTATCGTAGGAAAAATTAAAGAATTTATTCCCTTAATGTAACCGACGAATATTTATTTTAGACTTACAACACCAACTCAGTAAAATCAACTAGTAGCTGACTTAACTTTTGGGGTGCGAATATCTTACAAAATTTAAAATTCCTATATTTTAGCGTAACACAACGACCCTGAATTTTGAGCTTATTAAGATGCTAAATTTCAAATTTTTTGAAGAGCTACACCTCAATCTGGAGAAATTAGCCTTATCTCTTGGCGACGAATTTAAATCGCTTCATTTTTGTCAATAAGTAATATTACTTAAATTATCTTTGGAACTGTGGCAAGAAAGGTGAGATGAGAAACTACTTAACACAATTTAATCTGACTTTTATCCCGTGTACTGAAAATTCATGTTTTAAGTTAGTTTAAAATTTGAGTAACGACAAATTAAGCATAATTGCTTATTGACAAAAACCTTAGTAACCTTAATTATCACCCATAGACTCATAAAAATGGGATTACCTGATGAAAACTTTGCGCTGGCACAGGGTTATCTTAAAATGAGTATAGGATATGTAAACTTTCGTAACCTAAGTCAGAGTCCGCCCATCCATGACCCCAGCCACCTCCCTGTTTACCCCTGTGGAAGCAGACCTGCGACTACTAGCAGATAATCTAAAACAGCTAGTTGGAAATCGCCACCCCATTCTGTTTGCAGCAGCCGAACATTTATTCGGAGCTGGGGGAAAGCGTATCAGACCAGCAATTGTCCTGCTAATATCGCGGGCAACAATGTTAGAACAAGACATTACGCCGCGTCATCGTCGCCTTGCTGAGATTACAGAAATGATTCACACAGCAAGCTTAGTACATGACGATGTGGTAGATGAATCAGACGTGCGGCGAGGCGTTCCTACCGTTCATAGTTTGTTCGGGAACCGCATTGCCATCTTAGCAGGAGATTTTCTCTTTGCCCAATCTTCCTGGTATTTAGCAAACTTGGACAATTTGGAGGTAGTGAAACTGCTCTCAGAAGTCATTATGGATTTGGCTACTGGGGAGATTCAGCAGGGACTAAATCGTTTTGATGCTGGTATCTCTATTGAAACGTACATTGAGAAGAGTTACTACAAAACAGCTTCCTTAATCGCCAACAGTTCTAAAGCTGCTGGGTTACTCAGTGAAGTCTCGCGAGAAACTGTTGAGCATCTGTATAGCTACGGTCGTCATTTTGGTATAGCATTTCAAATTGTTGATGACATTTTAGATTTCACCAGTACAACAGATACCTTGGGTAAACCAGTGGGGTCTGATCTCAAAAGCGGTAATCTGACTGCACCGGTTTTATTTGCTTTAGCCCAAAAACCATCCTTGGAAGTGCTGATTGAACGAGAGTTTGCTCAAGAAGGAGATTTAGAGCAAGCACTAGCACTGATTCAAGATAGTCAAGGTATACAGCAGGCGCGAGAGTTAGCTGCTCACCATGCTAAGTTGGCAATTGAACATCTTGCGGTTCTCCCATTCTCAGAATCCCATCAGGCATTGATTAACATCGCTGAGTACACACTGAGTCGCCTCTATTAAATCAGTTATCAGTTCTCAGGTAGAAAGTGGGGATTTAGATATAGGTGTGTTGTGGCTTCCGTAACCCACCAAAAAGCTGAAATGTTGTGTTTTGCCAACCCTTTAAGACACTAAAGCTGTTTTATGTTTAATTAAATCCACTTATTTAGCAGGTAGAAAGTGGGGTTTTTATTGGAAGTTCTTAGGGATTTCTAAAAAATAAATTACTACTACTTGTGGGGTGGAAAGCGTTCGACTGAGCGCTCACTCTAAAGACTTGCCTGCTTGTGGTTACTGGGAACCTGACAATAAAGAATGGGATGTTTTTTGATGTGAAAGTTTTTAAGTATAAGACTCTGCTTCACTGGGAAACTAAAACTTGAAAACGGAAAAATGTTCACTGATAACTGTTTTTTAATCAATTTTAGGTTTCATCGAGAGTTGAGTCAGTCGCATAGTGTAACGGAAAGAAAAAATTTCTTTTTTCACTGATTTAGAAAACTTTTTTAAAGAAATTTGAGATTTAAAATTTTGGATGTGGGATTGTATCTAAAAAACTCCACATCCAAATTTTTTCTATGCAATATCAGGGGGTATCTGTTTAGGCGATCGCTGTTGTCGTAACTGTTTCTGCATGAGTTTTTCTAGTTCAGTGCGTCGAACTTCGACGGTATGAGTGGTCTTACCCGGCGTCTCTAAAAAAACGATACTATCTACGGGTTTTAATGCCACCATTTGGAACAAAATATGGGTGACAGGAGTAATTTTAGCTAGCATTTGAGGGTCAAGCCCATCAGGGGAAATTAGAGAGACATCCTGTATGGTAGGGAAAGCGTAAATCACACGTTTTTCCAATCCTGGGTTAGCACGATTGCTCAATGTAGTTAGAACCCAGCTTGACTCCGAATTTTGGAGAATATAGTACTGGGAGTAGCGTAATTTTTGAGCGATCGCTCTAAGGGCAGGAGCAATTGCTGCAACAAGATGTGGTGTCATACCATCGCGGGGTGCATTGTCAATCAGCAATTGAATTTGTGCTTCTAAATCCATAATGACTTGTATACGGCTCTAGGGTAATGGCAATAACATCTATCAAGTGTGAACAATCCCATTAGAATTGGGAATAATAAAATCAGCCACATCCTCAATATAGGATTGGTCTGCGTTTAGCTTATACGTAAAACCAAAAAAGCCAATACCCACAGTCCTACAGGTTGTATTTAAGTAAGTTAGGGTCTTTTGAAAACCGAGACTATGAATTCAGCCGCAACCGCAACTATTCCATCTGCAACTATTCTGGGAGAAAATTCTACAGGCGTGGAGGCGATCTTTCAACTCCTGTCCAAGGAGTTTCAGCAGTCAACCAAAGCTTCAAAACAAAATTGCCACGATGTCGCAACACGTATTACCACCGAAGTCTACCGGATTTGTCATGAGAGTAAACGTATCCAAGCTTCTGGATCTGTAGAAAGCTCGGCGATGACCTTGGCTCGGCATCGGCTGCAACAGTGTCTCAGGTACTATCAGTTGGGTTCAAATCGGGGCAGGGTCGAATTACACAGTACTCTGAGTGCAATTATTTATCGATATATTAATCCACCTCAGAGGCAATTGAGCTATCAAGGGCGGCTGACGATAATTGAAGATTTCCTCCAGAGTTTTTATTTGGAGGCGTTGAACGCTTTCCGGCGAGAAAATCAACTCGGTGCCACTTATCGCCCTCAGACGCTCTTGGAATTGTCCGAGTATATGGCATTTACCGAGCGCTACGGCAAGCGACGCATTCCCTTACCAGGTCGCCAGCAACAGCTAATTATCCTGCGGGCACAAACTTTTTCCCAACAGCAGCCCCCAGAAACCAGCGTAGATATAGAACAAGCCGCAGAAGGTAGCAATAATGAAGGTGACGGTTCTTGGGAAGAGCCAGCAATTCACCAATTGCGCTCCACAATGGCAACGCAAGCCGAACCCGAACCCGAAGAAGACACATTGCGCTCCGTTGTCGTTACAGAATTAATGAATTATCTCGAACAACGGCAACAATCTGACTGCGCTGATTACTTTTCCCTCCGCCTCCAGGATTTATCAGCACAGGAAATTGAGTCGATTTTAGGTTTAACCCCTCGTCAGAGAGATTATTTGCAACAGCGCTTTAAGTATCATTTGATTCGGTTTGCCCTGTTGCACCGTTGGGAATTAGTTCACGAGTGGCTGGAAGCTTCTTTGCACACCAATTTGGGCTTAACTCCCCAGCAATGGCAAGTATACACAGCACAGCTGGACAATAAGCAACGGTCTTTATTAGAGTTGAAGCAACAAGGACAAGCTGATGAAAAAATAGCAAAAACTTTAGGGCTGTCAATGGCACAACTTCAAAAACGATGGTTTAAGATTCTTGAGCAAGCTTGGGAAATTCGTAACTCATTAGTTTCCGGATCGGGTGCATCTACTCATGAATAGTGACTCAGAATCCTTACAACACCAGTGTCTCGATTGGTTATTGACAGATAATGTCAAAAATAACGAGCAATCGGTAGAATGTGAGGAAAATGACGGGGTAAAAAACCTCCTCAAGGAAGCCACTGCTGCTTCAAAAAGCAGTGAGCCAAAATTGGGAGGAACGCCCCAGACCTTTCAATTGGGAGAAATTCCTACTGTGCAAGATCGTTTTCAAGCTGTCCTAAAGCATCGGTTACAAATCCAAGCCCAAGAACAACCACCGTTGTTTCCTTGGGAAACACAATTAATTGAATATCCTGATTTTGTTGATGAGCCGTCAATGACACTCGTTCCTAGCTGGGGATGGATGGTACAACAATCGAAGTTGACCCTACCGACTCGCTTACCGGAAAGAGTTTTCCAGCAATTGCTAGAACAATGTCAGGCTTTAGTGACATCTTCAGTGCCGTTGGGGGCAAAATTAGTTCAAGTGGTGGAGAACTTTTTTCCCAATGAGTCTCAAGCACTAAATGACATAGCTGGATTGGTGCTAAGAAGCACCTATCGGTCTGTAAGTACTTTGGAGGCAATGCCCGCTATTCAGAGCGATTACTCAGATTTACAACCGCGTCAACAGATGGCTTTGTCGTTGCTAGCAGCTAAACAACTACTGGAAAATCTGACTTTACCACTTTCAGCAACTAGTCCGGTGGTAGAAAGACAATGGCTAACCAGTGTTGGTACTTTAAATATCAGAGTAGAGTACCACTCTCTAGGTAAACTTACGAAGTTACTTGTTCAAGCTGAGTTACCTGTTAAAGGAACTTTGACGCTGCGGGGAAGCGGCACTTTAGCTATGACAACATCTTCGACTTCGGGATACTTAAATGTAGAGTTAGGCTGCGAGCAACTTAACCCAACTTATACCCTAGAAGTTGAATTTCCAGAAATAGACGAACAGTCGTTGTTGTTTGTGATTAATCCCACAATTTAGTTTAAATTGCCACCGCTAGCACACTCTGTCAATCAACGCCGATATATATTAAAAGGATTTTCCTGGTTTTGAAGCTTATCCTATTTTTCAACAAGCGGTCATTAGGGTGTCTACGAGAAGCAGTTATTACTGAGGTACAAGAACCCCACCCCCAACCCCCTCCCCGCAAGCAAGGAGGGGGCTATGATCTACCTTACGATTGATTAGGAAACGCCATATCATTTTTTGACACAGTAGTAGGGTAAGTAATGACTCCCCTCCATTGTGTTTTTTGCATCTACATCATTGCTTCCATTAGACTCAAATGTTTAACTTATCCAGGATGAATCGGTTTTGGCGTATCCCTGTAGGTAATTTCTGGCGGCAAAATCCGCAGGCTTCGCCTTTGATAGAAGTGGAAGATTCAATTTATTTGCGGGTGCTGGTGCTAGCGTTGGTTATTTTGGGAATTGTGGCAACGGATATTGCCGCTGAAACTTCATTTAGTTTTTGGGCGTTACCCCTGAGTGTAGTGGGTGCAATTTGGAGTTACTATCGTCGCCGCGATCGCAATGTTGCAATTAAATTCTGTATCGCCATCGGAATGTTAGTAGCACTAGGGGCTTTCTTTGGGCGATTAGTGGGAGAGTTGAATGATACGCGGTTGGGTTTGGCAGAGTTATTAATTCAACTCCAGGTGCTACATAGCTTTGATACACCCCGCCGCAAAAATTTGGGCTATTCGATTGTTATCGGACTGATTTTATTGGGTGTGGCAGCAACGCTAAGTCAGACTTTAGCATTTGCACCTGTGTTGCTGTTATTTTTAGCGATCGCTTTACCAACTTTAGTATTAGATTATCGCTCGCGCTTGGGTTTGCAGCCATTAAAAACCCAAAAGGAAAAATTCAATCAGCAGAATTCCTCAACTCTTAATTTTAAATTTTTAATTCTAACTTTTTTGCTAATTGTCGGTCTGGGACTGGCAATTTTTGCTGTTTTACCTAGATTCCCTGGCTATCAATTACGGAATTTTCCTGTAAGTTCTGCTATTCAAGTAAAAAATAATTTCACAGGACGTAGTATTATTAATCCCGGTTATATCCGCCAAGGTAAAGGTGACAATCAAGGCAGTGGTAGCGGTGGTACGGGACAAAATCAAACTGGTCAACCAGGTAAAATAGATAATAACTTTTATTACGGTTTTAATAGCCAAATAAACCAAAACCTGCGGGGCGAGATGAAGCCCAAGGTTGTGATGCGGGTGCGATCGCAAGCTGAGGGTTTTTGGCGAGTATTAGGATTCGATCGCTATACAGGTAAGGGATGGGAAGTTTCTCGCAATGAAGACGTTACGACTGTTAGGCGATCGCCTTGGTCTTACCAAATTTTTCTTTCCCCATCTGTGATTACTGGTAAAACCCAAGAGGTAGTACAAACTTATACAGTGGTGTCGGATTTGCCTAACCTGATTCCAGCGATGACTTATCCGAAGGAAGTTTACTTTCCAGCACCAGTGATCGCAGTTGATAAAGAAGACGGATTGCGATCGCCTGTAGAATTATCACAAGGTCTTACATACACAGTAGTTTCTGAAGTACCATACCGCGATCGCACTTTGTTAGGTGAAGCTTCTACTAAATATCCACCACAAATTAAAAAGCATTATCTGCAAATTCCTCCCGAAATTGCCGAAAAAGTTCGGCAACGTACCGAAGAAATCCTCATTAACTACAATCAAGAAAAAGTCGCAAAGTCTGCTAAAAGCCTAGATTCACCCTACGAAAAAGCTCTCTACTTAGCTCAATATTTAAAGCAACGCTACTCTGTTCCCCAAAATCCCTTAGAATTACCTTATTTGAGTGAAAGAGAAGACTTGGTAGAAACTTTTTTGTTTAAGCAAAAAGGAGGCTATCCAGACCACTTTTCAACAGTTCTCACAGTGATGTTGCGTTCCATTGGCATCCCCGCGCGGTTGGTAGCAGGGTTTAGTGCGGGAGAATTTAATCCATTTACAGGGTTGTATGTTGTCCGTAATACTGATGCTTATGCGATGACGGAAGTGTATTTTCCGAAATATGGTTGGTTTGCCTTTGACCCTATTCCCAATCATCCTCTGATTCCGCCATCCATTGAAGATACTCAGACTTTTAGTGTCTTGCGCCAATTGTGGCATTGGGTTGCTGGCTGGCTACCTTCTCCGGTGACAGGTTTGTTGAATAATGTATTTGAGACAATATTTAAGTGGGTGATTAGAGCGATCGCTTGGTTTTTAGCTTTATTCTCTCAAGGTTGGTTTGGTGTATTGACTGGCTTAATTGTGGGGACTACAACGGCTTTCTTCGCTTGGCTAGGTTGGGGTCAGTGGCGAGAGTGGCGCAACCGCCGATGGTTAAAGAAATTGCCAGCAATGGAAAGCCTTTATCAACAAATGCTGCAATGGACAACCCAAAAAGGTTTAGGCAAACATCCAGCACAAACACCTTTAGAGTATGCCAGAGTCTCATACCAGCATCATGCTTTAGCAACTGCTGAGGTCATAGATGAAATTTGTCAAGCTTATGTTGGCTGGCGTTATGGCGGTCATACACCTAACTTGCAGCAACTGCGACAAAGATGGCAAGGTATCAAAAAGGCTGCTAAGACTACTAAGTAATTTAAGGCTTCTTATAAATTACTCATAAAAAGACATAGGAGTGAAAATGAATGTAGACAAGACGTAGCAGTGCTTCGTCTCTACAGGGGTTCTCAATATAACCATTAAGGCAGAATGTGGGTTTAAAGCCAATACGCTTGGGTTAAGAGCAATACAGTTCAGTTAAGCATTTCTTCCTTCTCTTCCTTTGTGTCCTTTGTGTCCTTTGCGGTTCGTTAAAAAAATTGACTTTGACAAAGAGTTTTAGCCTTAACTGAACTGTATTGGGGTTAAGAGAAGCTGACATCTAAATCCGCTAAGTGTGCATTTCCATAAATCTAGCAATAGCTAGATGCTGAAATTCTCTCAAAAGCTATAATTTACATCTGTTGCACCGAGAGATTAACTTGTGGATGTCATATTAGAACGATCGCACGAATTAAAACAAGCCTTAGTTGATTTTGTCCTTGATGCTGAAGGGGAACTGGCACAAGCACTGGAAATTTATGCAGCAGAACAGTTGCGCCGTGGAAGTGGTGATAGTACACAGCAGGACTTAACCATCGATAGCTTTTTGACAGCCGGGAAAGTTGGTGATAAGTCACCATTAGAGTTGTTTATCGAAAGCCATCCAGATTTAGCAGAAAGCGATCGCAGCCTGATAAACAGTTGGCATCATAGTTTTATTGGCTTGTTTGCCATCACTAATATTTTACCTGATGGCTTTGAATTAACGAACTGGTTGACAGATAAACGCTACATTGTCAAGCCAAACAATACTCAAACATTACAGGCAATATCTCGATTGAAAGTCGGAGAAATCTTGCTAACTCGCATTTCTCCCGTTACCGATAGCTACTGGATGTTTTCTGGCCCCTACACAATAATGGGTAAATTAGGTAAACCAAAACTTGCCGTAGCAATTGGTAACTTCAAAGAAAACTATAAAAGTAATCTTTACAGCGATGCTCCAGACTTGCTAGAAGAAGCTTGGCAGTCAGTAGAAAAATATCATCAGCAGTTTGTGGACTTTTTTGGCACTGATGAAATCACACTACCTGGATACCAGCTTAATAAAAAAATAGCGGAATTTCAAGAAGTAATTACTGAAAAAACCTTTGCCGCCGCAGGAATTGATACTTCTAAATCTCTTGCGGAAGTGGCAGAAGCAGCTGGAATTGGTGACGAGGAAATAAAAGCAGCCGCACAAGAATTTGGTGCAGATTCCAACGTAGTCTCTGAGATGTTTAACAGCAAAAGCAGCAAGAGCAAAATGGTTATGCCAAAGGTTGATTTGCCTGCTGAACTCAAAAAAGCAGAACAGGTAACGGCTCTTTCTCATCCCCGTTGGGGACAAATGTTTTTACCAACATATAGCAAAGTACAAGCAATCTTATCGGCAGAGGACTGGCAAAGTGTTCAAGGAGCAGAAAAACTAATTCGCTACTACCTCGAAGATAAAAGTATTAATGCTTTTATTTGGCATCGATTAGCACAACAGTATCCAAATCAATTAGAAAATGTGTTGCAAACATTTTTGCAACGTCCAGAGTTGAGGCTTGAAAGTGACTTGGATGCACTTTTGCAAGAATTCTATAAACCTATTGAGCCAGAGTTGCCAGACATTGCCAGTGTACCCATACATTTGCATAACTTATTTCAGGAAGCTTTAGGAGAAGTTAGCAAATCTAAGCCAAAGGGTAAGGGACAACAAAAGCCAGCAAAGGGTTTTCAACGAGGTTAACAAATATGTCCAACATTTTACCCTACTCACTTGGGGTTATATCGTTTCGTTTTTTAAAGTCGTTTGTAGGAGTGTATAGTTAGCTGTGCGCTCCCATAGCGTATTGTGTGAAATCAGTATCAAAAACAAGATCGAGGCTGGCTAGTTCTATTTAAAGATCGGTAGATAACAGGTGAACAATCTCATCTACAATTTCTTCTGGACTCTCAAGCTTGACTAGAAATCGATTAAAACCAGCATTCAAAGCTTTATGGCTTGAGACTTCCCGTGTATAAGAAGTGATAGCGATCGCCGGCAACTCTCTTATAGATGGGCAAGAATGCACTCGAATTTGCTCAATTAACCAATTGCCATCACGATCGGGCAACTTCACATTGCACAGCAAAATATCGGGATGAAGCGATTCGACCAAATCAAGGGCTGTTTCTGCATCGCTTAAAGCCATTACCTCTGCACCTGCTGTTTCCAAAATGAAAGTGAGCAAATCTGCAATATCTGGCTCATCTTCTACCAGTAAGATAGTGGTTCCAATAAGGTGCTGGAGCGAATTTAACTCAGTTTCTTGATTGATTTTCTGATCCGTTGCCATGCCGTCCTTTTATTGCCTGCTATAGTCTGCTATTTCTATTGCAACGCATTGAGCAGAATAAGTATTCACCCTAAATACACAAACTTGAGGTGAAAAGCCTTATCAATATGAAGAAATTAATTCACCGAGCAATATTGAGCGCCCTGTTAGGTGAGCGATCGCCCTAACCAACTCATCTATGTCCACAGGCTTTAATAACCATTGGTCAAACCTTGCTTGCGACTTCGGAAATTGAGCTTCTAACTTTCCAAGTCCCGTGACTGCAATAACGGGAGTAGATTTGTCGAGCCTATCTTCGATTTGCCGGATCTGACGTAGCAGCGAATAACCATCTTCACCGGGCATGGCAATGTCACTAAGTACTAAATCTGGGTGAAGTTCGACAAACGCTGCTAAGGCTTGATGTACCGTGAAAGTTGAATGAACTTCAATTCCATACAATTCAAGCAAACAAGTCATCCAGACACAGGAATCGAGGTCATCATCGACCACTAGTACTCGCAATCCATCCAGTGTGGAAGTGTTGGGAATGGGCATACTAGGTGCCTTACTCTAAGTGAATGTCACAGTATCTAATGAGAATTTAAGAATTAGTGCATTTTTCATAGAAAAATAAGATTTACATAATTTTACTTAACATTGTGCAATGCAATTCTCAGAATTTAGTGGCTCGAACAGATGGCGTAGGAATCCAGAAAATATACGATATGGTTTCCATAAGTAAAGTGTTGTTTTCCGTAATAGTGTAAGTCCAGGGCTTTGCAATCGTAAATTACAAGTATTTTGCTGACCCTGATTTAATGATAAAAAACTTAAAATAACTTTTATATCTTTAAATTTATTAATATTTACTCTAATATTTTTAGGTTTTGGCGATAACATTTTTATCAAAACAGAATTCAGGAGTCAGTCGTCAGAATAAAGCCATGAATTCTGGATTCTGAATTCTTTTTCAACCTAAAATATGGCATGGTTGCTTGTAAGTAGTATAATTAGTGACGCTACTTGCCAGGATTAGATTCGGGTAGTGTATGTGGTTTACGCTCTGCACAAACAATAAAAACAAAAGAATCTATGCGTGAGCTCAGGACTTGGACTACTACCTTAGTAGTTACAGTATCTATTATTGCAACTTCAATAGGTGTCTACAATCTTGAATTGTTTTTAAACACTGTCTGTTTGATAAATACTATGCCTGCTATCAGTAAACATTGTAAGCCGTTGCCCTAATTGGGTGTTTGATAACAGGTGTGCCTTTGAGCCGCGCCAAGTGATAAACAGTAGAACTTTGTGAATGATCTGACTAATATTTTTTAGTAATAGGTAATTGAAGAAAAGCTATTACCTATTACCCATGACTAATTACTGAGGTTTAGCTTGAGTTGAGACTGTTAATACTTGCGGTGGTGTAGCATCCGGGGGATAGAGAAAGTCTACTTCTACTAAAGAGCGATCGCCTGGTTTCATCTTTAATAAAACTAACGGTTCCCCTACTTGACCTCTCTTTTGCACTAAATGCACAAACTGAGTTTGTGGCTGATTTCGCTCATCTTTATAACGTACCCGTACCGTTCCCCGAAAGAATACTTGAGGATCTGGTGTACTCAGAAAGCGTAACCCTGGTTTGACTAACTGATTCTCTTTGAGTGGGGTTTGTATGGATACACTAACAGTTTGAGGACTTTGAGTATTGTTGTATAGCGGCAACTTGAGATTATATTGAATTCCATAGTTGCCATGAGCGCGATATGCGGTGTCAGGATAGCGCACCAGCATAGGCGCACTTTGAATTTGACCAGTTCCTAATGTACCACCATGCAGGGTACTCAGAGCGTAGGAAAATACTTGACCAGGCTGGGGAATAGTTAGATATCTGGCTTTAGGATTATCTACTAATAAAGCTCTCCATCGCGAACCACCAGCCACTCCCGCAACTCGCCCATAAATTCTTGGCTTGCCAGTTTCCTCTAGGGGAGTGGGTGCTTTATCTCGTGGCCCAGCTAAATCACCATTATCTAGTAAATTCTGCCACTCTTCTAAAGTAGGCGATCGCTCACTACCATCAGGATTAACCCGTGCAAACATCGCTAGGCTAGCAGCATAGACAGTGCCATCACTTTGCAGTCGGATCAATGTAGACCGACCATTCAGGGGTGGTGTCAATCCTTGCACAGGAATTGGCAAATTGAGTAACATCCGACTTTGCTTTGGTGGAATCTCAATTTGGGCAGGGAAAATCTCTTGTCGCACTCCCCTAAGTACATCAGACATGACGCGATCGCCTGGACCGGCAAAAACTTTACCTAAAAGATTTTGGCTAAAAGATGGTAACTGAATAAATGGTGCATCCGGTTGACTTAAATAACTCGCCGCTTGCCAAATATTTACCTTCACTGGTTCCGAACTAGGGTTATGCAAAATTATCCCTAAATAGAGCGATGTCTCCGACGGGCTACGCCTACGCAAATTCTCCGGTGGTTCAGCCTTCGCAACGTGATGAGCAAAAATATCAAATCGTCCCCGAAAAGGAAAATTCAAATGCGCTGTTGGCACTTTTTTTCCATCTGGTGGAAAGGTAGAGAGTAAAATTCCTTCTTTCAACACCAATTCTGGACTATTGCTATTAAACGTTGGCACTGTATCCAACTTACCTGGTAAAGGACGTACTTCTTGTGGTTGCACGACTTCTTCAGGTAGTGGTGTAGCAGGAGTTGATTGGGCAATTGGGAAAATTAGTAACAATGGCAACATATACTTAGATATTTAGTTCACCATACAGACATTAACAACTTGATGAAAGTGCCAGTTTGTTAAGAATTAATACGAAATCGGCAAGAATCCCCATCAAATTTTCTTGATTGAGAATCGGAACGTGGACAAAAATACAACGTGCCGTAAGTTGATTTTGGCTTAAGTAGTCCAACACTGAATAGTAAAGACCTTCACAGACAAATTTTCCACAGTCGTGGCTAATCTGAATTGCTGTTGCTCCCGCGACTAATTTTTCTAAATCAACTTCTGTGTGTAAAACAATTTCTTTGCAGCTAGCAACTGCTTCCACGCTTAATTGTGTACGACTTGCAGCCATGCCACAACAGATGATGTAATCAGGTTGGATTGCTTTGATTTTTTCCATTACCTGAGTACTGGCAAGTTGCACATCTACGGGTAACTGGCGTAAAAAAGTGAAGTCATGTGGGATCAACTCAAGTTTGGTAACTTCAAGTAATAAATCATCAGAAGAATTTGACTGTTGATCTTTTAGCCAAGTGTCAAAAGAAGTTAATAGAATTCTTTTCTTCATAACAAATATTATTTAGAATAGAAAAACCCTCCATAATAAATTTACAAGGAGCAGGTAAATGCCAGTAATTGCAATCGTAGATTATGAGATGGGAAATTTGCACTCAGTTTGCAAAGGCTTGGAAAAAGCTGGTGCAACTCCTAATGTTACTTATTCTCCAAAGGAATTAGAGCAGGCAGATGCTATAGTCCTACCAGGAGTGGGAGCATTTGATCCAGCAGTGCAACACCTGCGATCGCGTGGTTTGGAACAACCTATTAAAGAAGCGATCGCATCTGGTAAACCTTTTTTGGGAATTTGTTTAGGATTGCAAATTCTCTTTGAATCAAGTGCAGAAGGTACTCAACCAGGTCTAGGAATTATCAAAGGAAAAGTGCGGCGGTTTCGTCCAGAAACTGACATCACTATTCCTCACATGGGTTGGAATCAACTGGAAATCACTCAACCAAAAAGTATTTTGTGGGAGCATTTACCGTCCGATCCTTGGGTATATTTTGTCCATTCCTACTATGTTGACCCAATAGACCCGCTAATCCGTGCAGCAACTATCACTCACGGTACTCAAACCGTCACAGCTGCGATCGCTCACGAAAACCTCATGGCAGTCCAATTTCACCCCGAAAAATCCTCTAATATCGGATTGCAAATACTGTCTAATTTTGTTGCTCAAGTCCGCGAAAAAATTCCTGCTTAATACTATTTTTGTCATTTGTTCTTTATCCTTTGTCTAAAACTAATGACCAATACTTCGACTACGCCCTTCGGCTACGCTCAGGACAAGCTCAGTACAAGTGACCAATGACTAATGACTAATGACTAATGACCAATGACCAATGAGCCTGAGAATTTACGGCAATCGCCAGCTAAAAACTTTACCAGGAAAAGAAACTAGACCGACTAGTGCGCGAGTAAGAGAGGCAGTCTTTAATATTTGGCAGGGAGAAATTGCAGATTGTCGCTGGCTAGATTTATGCGCCGGTACTGGTTCAATGGGCGCAGAGGCTTTGTGTAGAGGAGCCAGCCTAGTAGTGGGAATTGAACAATCGAGCCGAGCCTGTGCCACCATCCAACAAAATTGGCAGCAAGTAGCTAATGCCGACCAAGAATTTCGGGTATTGCGGGGAGATATTACGCAGCAGTTAAAGACTTTATTAAGCAAGCAATTCGATAGAATTTACTTCGATCCACCTTATGCTAGTGGATTGTACCAACCAGTATTAGAAGCGATCGCTCATTATCAACTTTTAGATCCTAGCGGTGAAATCGCAGTTGAACACGCTTTACAAGGTTGGACACCACCAGAGATTCCCGCTTGGGAAATTTGCCGCCAGAAAGTTTACGGCAACACATCACTTACTTTCTACAGAATTATGGAATGAAAAGAGTGGGGAGTAGGGAAGAAAAATTGCTTCCTTGTTTTCCTTGTCCCCCTTCCCTCATCCCACTCAGCACTCAGTTCAACACTCAGCACTGGGCATTCCCTCATCCCCCCAACTGATTGGGGCGTTTGTATTGCTTATATGCAGCGTAAAAAAGTCCGGCGAGAGTGACGAAAACTAGACCAAGGACAATACCTGATAGCAGGGGTTCAACCACTGTAAATCTCCTTTTTGTAATTATTAAATATTCGTTGCCTGTTTTTGATTTTACCAAATTTCGTATGAATCCTGCGCCCTACAGCCTTTTAGAGGCCAACTGCCCACAAGAAAATAGTCTTCTGTGCTTGCAGACACAATCAAGAACTTTTAAGCTATGTGTAGGAAATGAAAACTTTTTAGCACACCTAGACTTTCACAGCAAACCTTTTGGATAAACAGATTACCAAACCTGAAATTTTGATTCAGCGGATCGTTTTATTGACGCTGGCTATACTGCTAGTAGTCCCTTTGGGCTTTTTTGGTGTTCAGTTGGTTCAAGCCTCTGATCCATACGTCAAGAGTGTTTTATCCCTAACAGGGAACCCAGTTCAAGGACACGCGATATTTCAAATTAACTGTGCTGGTTGTCATGGCTTGGAAGCAGACGGGCGAGTGGGGCCCAGTTTGCAAGCTGTTTCAAAGCACAAGTCTCGGTATGGTCTGATTCACCAAGTGATCAGTGGCGAAACACCGCCAATGCCAAAATTCCAACCTAGTGCTCAAGAAATGGCGGATCTTTTGAACTATTTAGAGTCGTTGTAGACCTAAGAATTTTTGGTTATAGGATACATAAATACCCTTATGTGAAAAGCAGTATAAAATATGTGTCTGTTTACATCTATTACACCTGTAAACAGACCACCGAGATGCTCGATAGCGTTCGTGCAGCGTCTTGTAGAAAGCTTTAGTAACGTAGGAGCGTTGCCCTCAGCACATCATGCCTGCTCTAATTGAGAAAATTCTAAACGCTTAGATACGAGACGCTGCGTGTAGCTTGCTTTCCCGTAGGGGTACACGAACTCACTAAAGTCCTTGGCGTTTACCTTTATCTACCAAACACTCTTTCGAGGTTGAGAGAAGAAGCTCGACACTAATACCACTGTGCCTCTACACATAATAATAGAAACCTCAAAACACCCTAGCTCAGTTTGATAAACTTCGTCTTCTAAAGTCGTAGTGGCGAGAACTGTCTTTTGTCTTTATCTTCACATCTGCTAATATTTACGTAGAATCTTTGATAAAAACTCATATAAACTGTATATTTTTAAGTATGTTAGCAAGTAACTATTTAATTATTGTTATTGCAAAAGTGAGGTTAGTATACCTAACTCTGTAGAATTAAGGTAAAAGTTCCTAGACAATGGGCTAAGGTATAGCTTCTTTAACAGACTAGATATTTTTGAGATGACCGAAAGCTAATGACTGAAGCGATCCAAATCGGTAATCGTACAATTACAGCTAGTGAACTGATTTCTTTACTGGCAAGTTACCAAATGCTGCCACAGTTGCAGCGGGAATTAATCATTGATGAGGCGATAGAGCGAAACTCACGCTCCGCTAAGGTAGTAATAGAGTGTACTCCTGAGGAAGTAGCCCAAGCTAAACAGCAGTTTTATGCTGAAAAACAGTTTAAAAATGAAGAAGACATCCAGGCTTGGATGGCACATCAAGGGCTGACTCTCGATCAACTAGAAGTTATTACCACTCGTAAGCTAAAAATTGAAAAATTTAAGCAAGCCACTTGGGGTAATAAACTGGAATCTTACTTTTTTCAGTCCAAGGCAAAACTAGACAAAGTAATTTATTCCCTACTGCGAACCCAGGATGTGGGAATTGCCCAAGAACTCTACTTCAGGATTCAGGCAAAAGAAAACTCTTTTGCTGATTTGGCGCGGGAATACTCACTCGGGCCGGAAGCCCAAACTGGTGGCTTAGTAGGCCCAATTGAACTGAATGCACTACATCCGATAATGGTGCAAATGCTCTCTAGCAGTCAACCAGGTCAGATATTGCCCCCTACCCGTATCGCTGAATGGTTTGTGATTTTGCGGTTAGAAAAATTTATTCCAGCACAACTGGATGAATTTATGAAAATACGACTGTTGAATGAACTCTTTGAAAACTGGCTACAAGAACAGCAAAAGCAAATCATGTCTTCATCACAAGGAGAGGAGGATACGTGACAGGCAGGCGATAAACCTTTAACCTAAGTATGGGACTCACCTACCATGCTTGTTTCAAAACTGAAGTAGCGATCGGTCTGTTAGTTTTCCAGGCTGGACGAGCGATCGCTTTTTGGCATGAGATAAACTTAGAACCACTAAAGTAGAAAGCTGATATACAAAAAGATTCTACGAGTCCGCATCATCCCATCCATAATTATCTGTTCCAAGGTGCTTTTCTATCAACTGAACTAATTTCATAAGATAAGTATAGTTATAACCATACTCACTGATAATTTTTTTAGCGTCTGCATCTGCAATACCCTTGAGGTAACACTGTCTTTCATTCATCTCCAAGAACAGTTCACCCTGAATTGTGTTGAGATTTGTTTGTTTATTAATTTTTTGTCTTTGCGCTACTTGCCAAGCATTATCAAACTTCTTAGCCTGAACTAGGCTGATAATTTGCCGTGCTTCTTCTGTATATCCTTCATTATTTAATTGGCTTGCGATACTAAGTGCATTAGCACCATATTCTAGTGTTCGCCCATTATATCCTAGGGGACGAGCAGCAGTATCAGAAAATTCATCTGCTGATGAGTTTGTTTGAAATTTACCGTTTTCATGTTTCTTATTTGTATACGTCACTGGGCATTTAACAGCTTTAGCTGTCTCAATTCTCTTGCGGTGTTCAAACTCTCGTAACAATTGAACTCCATCCTTGAGTCGGTGTAAATTTTCATCGAGAACACGAGATTCGATTTCAACTTGAGAGAGTTGAGAGCCAACACGTACAATAGGAACTTCATTTAAACCAGCTTTGATAGCAGCTCGGCAACGACGATGCCCAGAAATAATTTGCAGGGTTCGGCCTTGTTGAGTTACCAATATAGGATTGTTTTGAAAAAATCCTCTTTCTCGGATTGATTCAATTAAATCTGATATATTATCTTTCGTTCCGTATATTTGAGTATTGAGTGGATGAGGCTTTAGTTTTCTTGGATCAGCTTTTTCACTATGGAGAAATACTACTGTTGATCTAGTGTCAGATAAGTCTGTAGTAGCAATTTTAAAGCTAGCTACTAGTAACTCTTTTCCTCCTTTGGATTTGCGTCCCTCCGCATTTGTCATGCTGTATAGCTTTTCCCAAGGATAAATATTAGCCCAAGAATATAAATCAAGAATTCCAGGAGAATTGTCAATAGTCATTAACCAATCATGAGAACAATTACTTAGTTCTGCTGCTAATAATCCGTGATTAAAGCCTGTGTGTAAATCTCCTGACTTACCGTATAATTTTGATGCTTCCGCTGACAAATATGGAGGATCAAGAAAAATAAACACGTTCTTTCCTGGCTTGCGAATAAGTTCTTGGTAATCCTGGCCAGTAAACAGAACCTTTTTTAAGCGTCCATTTAGGGCGCGTAACCTCTCAATGCTCGAAAGTGTAAAACGGTCACAATACGCTAATGGCGTTAGTCCACCAGATTCAGTTGTTCCACTAGAAGTGCTTCGATTCAGAATAAAAAATTTTGCAGCACGGTGTAGACGATTATCTGGTAATGCCTCAAGCATTTTGAGATAGTCACTACGGAATTGCGTCCATTCCGAACTCTTATGCTTTGGTCCATTGTAATCTCTGCGGAGATGAGTAACTACTTTACAAAGAGATTCAACATCCTCTTTAGTTTGGCACCAGAAATCCATCAATAAAGAATGAGCATCATTTCCCCAATACAACTCCGCAGATAAGTTTGCAATTGCATATAGTAAAACGCTACCACCACCAAGAAAAGGTTCACGGAATTCTTTAATACTACGTGTTTGATTAACTCGATCAATGACTTCGGACAAAAACGGTATATCCTTCTGCTTTCCCCCTGGATATCGAAGAGGAGACTTTAGTTCTTTAATCATACGAATCTTCTGGATCATCAATTAACTCAATTGAGGCAAGCCACACAACTTCCTCCCAATTGTCATCTATCGGTGCTGGTAGTTTGCCGAATTTTTCTTGAGCACTGTTAGCAAATAAAACAAGAACTTCAAAAGGTAGTTCGCTAAAACCTCCATCGAATTCAATCAAGTCTTTTATAAACTGGTCGATGCAATCTGATTTGCGATTTTCAAAACTTCCATCCATCGTTTATCCTCTTGAGCAGAAACAAGGTATCCAAAATGCTGCTTAACTTCATGGGTAACACGCTCTAACTTTTCACTATCCACTCCAAAAAAACCACTATTCAGGAGCGAAAGTCTAAATTCTCTTAAATTTTCCCAACGTTTAACAGGTGAATCAATGGCAATACTGCAAGTAAAACATGTTTGTCTTTTATCTGGAGGAAGAGCGTTTTTTGCCCAATTTTTTGGTCCCTTACCCGAAACTCCATCAAACACCCAGGGTTGGCACTTCGGTTCATTTAGAATTCTGTAAGCACGGTCACTCTCAGTTTTGTCCTCCTGTCCAGGCCAATGTCGGATAAACGCAAAAGTAATCCAGTCATTTGCAAAGATGTCAAAAAACTCCTTAAAGTTATATACACAAATATCAATTACATGTTTTGTTACTCCAGGATGTGTCAGAATTAACTCTGCAGGATGCTTAGAAATTCCTTGCTTTAAATTTATATCCATCATAAGCATACGGAGTAATGACTGAAATCGAGGACGATCCATCGCCGTCTGCCAAGAAACATTACGGTTCTTATCTATATAATGGATATCCTTAACCTGATTATCAAACCATTGAATATCAACACCCAGATTAAGAAAATCACTTCTAAAACCTTTATTGTAAAGAAAAGATGACTCTACCTGCTTTAAAGAGACAGGAATACCGTTTAATAAAACATCGGCTTTTTTCCGGTTGTCATTAACTTTTCCAATGGTTTCAACATGAGTTAAAACACCTATGTGAGGTAGCATGACCTTACCACAGTTTTCTTGAAGCCATTCAATAACTTGTTTTTCATTTCCTCTAGTCATCTACCTTAGACCACAGTATATTTAGCAACCCAATTTTAGCAAAGGATTGGTATTTATTCTGACTATCTAAAATGAAGGTAACTTGACTTTCTGATAAGTCTTTACGTGTAGTAACTTTGGCAATTATTTAACTTAAAACTAATATAGAGATTAGCTAAATGATTTGTATAAATTCAGGATAAACAAAAACCTCCTAGCTTATATCATATCTAGGAGGCTTTTTGAGTTTGAAATATAAACCTGGCATCGAGCTATTTTTGCGTAGGGCAACCCCTAAACTATCGTGGCCGCAGCAGCGTTTCACCTCTGA
>NZ_JBALDJ010000068.1:0-39467 GCF_036917415.1 Nostoc sp.
GGGGCATTAGATTCCAAATTCCCTTCATCTGACACAACAGTGGTAGTAGCAAGATTGCTGTCTGTAATTGCTAGTTCTTCAGAAACTGCGATCGCATTCTCTAGCTCAATTAAAGTTTCTGCTGGGGCATTAGATTCCAAGTTCCCTTCATCTGGTGCAACAGTGGGAACAAGGTTGCTATTTGTAGTAATTGCCAGTTCTTCGGAAACTGCGATCGCTTTCTCAAACGTAAATAACGTAATTGCAGTTTCTGCTGGGGCATTACATTCCAAGTTGTCAGAAACATTATCTGGGCGATCGTCGGATGAACTTGATTCTAAGTTTTTCCTCGGCTCTCTCTCTGCTAACAGCGAGAATATCTGCACTTGCACGCTGTATTCCCAAGATTTACCGAGCAGATCCGACATCAAATCGCCAGAACACCGCAACTCCCAAATTCCCGGTTGGAAGTAGGTAAAAGGAATTATCGGCATTAAGCCTTCTGAATTAGTGCGACGCGATCGCTTAAAAATTCGCCGCGTTGGTTGAACTTCCTCAGTTGAAGAGTGAGTTACCCGCACTTCCACGTCTGTATTAAGAAGGTTAGAACGAGCCAAAACTCTATACTGTCCTTCCAAAATTTCCAAATTTGGCGATTCTAGGATATGCCACGAGCGAGCGCCTTGTTTCTGTATCAGAAATTGCCAGTGTTCCATTGTAAGTGATGCCCAAACCGACGAGCCGTTGAGTAATATTGTGGATTAACTTGCTAGCAAGTTTACCTCAGTATTTTAGAAATGCCTCACTTAAATGGCTATCAAGTTAACTCAGTTTTACTGACTTGACTTCTCACACTTTAACTACTCACCTCAAGGGAATTTCAATAAGTCGCCGTGTTGCTTGTGCGTAAAGCTTTTGTTGTTTTATGAATATTAAGTTTGACACATCCTAGTGCTAAATTAACAGGAATGCAATGGATACCGTTAGTTGTCTTTGCTCAACTTGGTGCAAAAATTTTTGTATTATTTTTTACTAAAATTTCCACTTTGTAATAGACACAACGTACAATAAATTAAAATTCACTTGAGAATTGTTATTGAATCGTAATTGCCCACATTTTTGCTACAAAGAGGTAGGATGTGGTTCTTAAGTGTCCTCTGCGATCGCCCAAGTTAGTCGCAAAGCGAGATTGCAAATCACAACACTTAACCACGCAAAACGCATCCAATCTATCTGAAGTGGCTCTTTGAACCGCTACAAAACACGTCTTCCCTTGAGTGAAATGTGGGTTGACAATGAAGATTTACAGGAGGGATTCGATGCTAGTCATTTTAATGGACGAGCAAATCCTTGCCCCTGAGCAAGTTTGCCAGTCTTGTTTACTCGCTGACGGGAGCGGTCAACCCCGTTGGCGTGGGGGTCAACTGCGGTGTGGTCAAGCCATTCGCAAACTTACTCAACAGCAGCCAGACCAATATGAATGTATGATGGGCTTTCGCATCGCCCATATAGAATAGTTGAATTTCTCAGCAAGACCTAGCAACTGCGTTATCCTAAGCTCAAGTAACTATTAAAATTTAACGACAGGAGAACGCATAATGTCTTGGCGCGGGTCTACAACAGTTTCAGATCGAATTTTTGCTTCCTTGCCTTATTTGCTTCCTTTAATTGAAGTTTTTGTATTTGGTAGATATTTGCTCTTGGAGTTTCCACCATTACAACTACTGTTTCTACCGCTTCTGCCATTGTTGAGAATTTATTACGGCGTGCGTTATGCAGGAATGATTATTTTCTTTGCTTTATTTTTGCTGGTAGTAAGAAACGAAAAAATTAGTCACTTTATTCGTTTCAACACCATGCAAGCAATCCTTTTGGACATCATTATCTTTTTGTTTAGCATCCTAACTGATGTTGTGGGACTAGTTCCCTCCGGTGGTTTTGCCATCCAAACCCTATCCACAACCATTTTTATCGGCATAGTGGGAGCAGTCGCATATTCAGTCATCCAGTCTGTAAGCGGACGTTATGCAGAAATTCCAGCGATTTCCGATGCAGTGTATATGCAAGTGCGTTAGAGGTTAACGGGTCGCTACGGTGTTTTCCAGGCGACCGATACCTTCAATTTCTACGCGGACGCGATCGCCTGGATGCAAAGCACTTACACCCTCCGGCGTACCTGTAAGCACCAAATCACCAGGTAGTAGCGTCATCACTTGACTGATATAAGAAACTAAAACATCGGGGGAAAACACCATCCGATCAATACAGCTAGATTGAACTGGATTAGCGTCGTCATTGACAAAAGTCTGCAATCTCGCTCCTGGATTTAATTCCCGTACAATCCAAGGGCCCAAGGGACAGAAAGTATCAAAACCTTTGGCTCGCGTCCATTGACCATCCTGTTTTTGTAAATCCCGCGCTGTTACGTCATTGGCGATGGTATAGCCCCAAATTTTGGTTTGGGCTACCTCTGGCGTACATTCAAAGGCGTAATCGCCAATCACTAGAGCTAACTCTCCTTCATAGTCAATTCTTTGTGACTGGGGAGGATACTTAATTTCCCTCTCAGATGGAATGATCGACGTAGGTGGCTTAAGAAAGATTAATGGCTCAGAAGGTACTGGAGTTCCCATTTCGGCTGCATGATCTGCATAATTCTTACCTACCGCCACAATTTTTGAGGGAGCGCAGGGAGCCAGAATTTGGTAATTTTCTGGTGTCAAAGTTAAATCAGTGGGTTGTCCTTGTAACCAGGGTGGAGCATCTAGCACCTGTACGTTCAGGGATAGCTGTAGTAACCCATAGTAAATCTGTCCTTCTGGATTTTGAATTCGCACGTAGCGCTGCGCCATAACCTTGATGAATATCCTTTTTTCTGCTTTTTAGTTGCTGTGAGCAGGTAGCAATCTCAGTTCGCTGTTTAGCGAACCGATTCAGCCTTGAGCAAAAAAGCGATCGCTATAAGATGCCCTTAAAGAAAGATACCCCTTAGCGAAGCTGATAGCTCGATCGATCTTGTTAAAGAAATATCAGGCTTGCCTCCCAACCTAGTTTTCATTAGGGACATCCAAAAAATCCAAACTTCGGCGATTTGGCTAATGATTCAAATTGAAAACTGGTAAGATTATAGTTCCTTGTTGCTTCAGATGTTGATTAATACTGGCATTTTAAATAAAAATCAGGTATAAATTAATATCAGCAGCCACTTTTGTCCATGAGGAAACTGAAAAATATGACTACAAATTACGAAACAATGTACATCCTCCGTCCTGACCTGGGAGAGGAACAGGTAGAGCAAGCAGTTACTAAATATCAGAATTTGCTTCGCGATCAAGGTGCTGAGGAGATCCAAATTCAAAATCGTGGTAAGCGCCGTCTGGCTTACGAAATCAAAAAACACCGGGATGGCATCTACATCCAGTTAAACTACAGCGCGCCTGCAACTGCGATCGCCCCCTTTGAACGCGCCATGCGCTTAAGTGAAGAAGTGATTCGCTATTTAACAATTAAGCAGGAAATTGAAGAAGAAAAACCCCCTAAAGAGGAAAAGGAAAAGCCCACTAAAGTAGCTGCAACTGCAACAGTCTAAGAGACTAAGGACTGGGGACTAGGAACTAGTAACTAGAGACTAGGAAAGAAAATGAATAGTCCAATCCCCACTCCCATTCAATAAAATTTTGTCTTTTTCTTTTTTTGTGACTTATTTGGGAATGTTAAATTAACAAATACTTGCCAAAGGTAGTACTCCCGCAGTTATACCTAAGAGTGGACAAGATTCTGAATGGGAGCTTTAAGCTACTGTGAGCCAATCTGATACACCGAATATTCAAGTTCTCTCGACGGAAGTATCGCAGCTACGCCAGGAGTTGCAACTTCGCGATCAATTAGTGCAACAACTATCTCAAGAACTTTTCCGCCTGGTAAAGGGTAACACTAGTTTTATGCCCCAGCAGCCGGAAGTTGAGCGCGATCTGACCCAGTTACACGCTTTACAAGAACAACTTCAAGCTGTGGAACAGCAGGTGGCGTTCTACCAAGAGCAAATTACAACTCGTGACTCTGAAATTTACCAATTGCGACAGTCAGTTCAAGAACTTACCGATCGCACTCGGATGTTGGAGCAAGTAGTACAAGAGTTGCCTCAAATTTACCGTCGGAAGTTTGAAGAGCGGATGACGCCAGTCAGAGAAAAGGTAGCAATGCTACAACGGGAAAATCGCCAACTGCAAGCAGAACTGCAAAGCGTGAGTTACCGTTTAGCACTAAAAACTCGCAATGCTAGTCATAGCGGTATTGATTTACCAAATTTTTCCCGCCCAGCATCCGAACAAACTAATATTTCGACTCCCCAGAATGCCTAAAATTACCATTATGGTGGAATCTAAGAGGTAAGAAATTGGTGCATCAAAGCATCTTGGAGGCATCCAAGTAGTAGATCAAGGCAAAAATAACTATAAAGTTAGAAATAACGTAAAAGCTGGGATTCTAACCTTTCTTACCTCCTGCTTCCTTTCACTAGTTACGCCGCATACAAAACAATTAGCTTAGAGGAATTTGAAAAACCCTGTCTTTAAAAGGCTGGGGAGTGTCACAAACAGTTGCATTTGCTTTGACCAATTTTAGTCATTTCTGAACTTTACTGCTTTAGGTAGATGACTTCCAATAAGCAGATTCATTCATCTGTAATTTATACTACCCATCTCAAAGTCATGAGTTTCCCTTAACATTCTTCTCTAAACAAGAAAGAAGATCAGCCTGCTAGCACCAGACTGTTATCTTAAGAGAATGTGAAAAAATGCAAATATTGCTTGACTCCGCCATCCTTCTTTAGGTAGATTTATTAGTTAGTCTGCTAGCATCAGACTGTTATCTTTGACGTTGGTAAAAATATCTTGGTAAGTGTGAAAAATTTCAAACACTGTATCGAGTTGGGTAAGTTCCAAAATCAACCGTACAGGAGCTTGTACGTTGCATAGAACCAAGCGGCAACCACTCTGACGTGCAGCTTTTAACCCTTTTACTAAAGGAACTAACCCAGAGCTGTCCATGAAGTTAACCTCTGCTAGGTCGATAACCCAGAGTTGATAAGCTTGAGGAACTACTCCAGCCATCTGTTCGCTCAAAGCCTTACCGCCTTCCAAATCTATGCTTCCTTGGGGTTTAAACAAAATCACTTGAAGTTCTTGTGTGAAAGCCATGAATTTAACAGGGTAATTGGAACACTTGACAAAAAATTGAAAAAGACATCAATACTTCTTCTCTTTCAACAGTGAAATGACTCTTTTACCCAGATATTTGGGCAATTGCAGTCCTACAGTTGAGAGAGATTATTTCAGTATTCATGTCGTATAATTTGTGATAACTTTCATCAATATAGGCATAAGCGCCTAACAATTTCGGTATCAACCGTATCTTTTACAAGATTTTCACAATTTCAACGGATATTTATAAATTTTCTATAAAATTTTTAATCTTTTTTCAAAAAAATATCAATATATGGTAAGCAATATGGTACATATTCCAAAAATATTCAAAAGTTAACAGTTACCATAGACTAGAAGCTATGGGTTATTCAGTATTAAACTAATGACTTAATGACTCTATGTATTAGTTTGATTGACACCCCACCCAAAAACAAGCAAAAATATAGTAAAAGTAAAAATTTGTAAAGACGGCGGTGCGGAATGTCTTTAGAGCTGATTTCACTAGAAAATATCCAGAAAGTTGCTCATAATTACGGGTATTGGGCAATTTTTTTCGGAATTTTGCTAGAAAATTTAGGCATTCCCCTTCCTGGTGAAACCGTGACCTTAGTAGGCGGGTTTTTAGCTGGCAGCGATGAACTAAATTTCTGGCTGGTTCTCGGTGACGCAATCATGGGTGCTGTCATTGGTGGTATTTGTGGCTATTGGATTGGTAGAGTTAGCGGTTGGGCTTTTCTGGTAAAAGTTGGCAGCATATTTCGGATTTCTGAAGTGCGGCTGCTAAGTATTAAAGATCAATTTAGTCAAAATGCTGCTAAAGGGGTGTTTTTTGGGCGTTTTTTGGCATTGTTACGAGTTTTTGCTGCACCACTAGCTGGTATAGCTGAAATGCCCTTTGGAAAATTCTTTTTATACAACTTGTTAGGAGCAGTTGCTTGGGCTAGCTTGATGGTGACATTAGCTTTTTTTGCTGGCAAAATAGTCTCTTTAGAACAATTGGTTGCTTGGGTGGGTCAATTTGCGATCGCAGCGTTATTAATCCTCGCTGCCTTAATTTTTGTGCCCCTGTGGCTGGAGTCTCGCCAGGTTAAAGGTGCAGCAGAAGAGTAAGTCAAGCATAAAAACTAGTGCAGTGAGGAGTGAGGAGTAAAGTAAAAAGTGAATTTTTTAACTTTTACTTTTCTATTTTGCTTTTTTAACTCCTAACTCCTAACTCTTAACTCTTAACCCCTAATCTGCTTTGACCAAATGCGAGTCGGTAGCCCCCAAACGTAGATAAAGCCTTCAGCGGCTTTATGATCAAATTTGTCTTCGGCTCCGTAGGTTGCCAAATCGGGAGTATAGAGAGAATTATCGCTAGAACGCCCAACTATCGTAGAGTTACCCTTGAACAACTTCACTCGCAGAGTTCCAGAAACTTGCTCTTGTGTCTTTTGAATAAAGGCATCGAGTGCAACTTTGAGTGGACTGTACCACAAACCGTTGTAAACAATTTGGCTGTAAGTTTCTTCAATCACACGCTTGTAATGGGTAACATCTGCCGTTAAGGTCAAGCTTTCTAAATCTCTATGTGCCTGAATTAGCACCAACATCGCGGGTGATTCGTAGATTTCCCGCGATTTGATCCCCACCAGACGATTTTCAATCATATCGATCCGTCCGATGCCGTGATTTCCTACCGCTTGATTGAGTTCTTCAATTAGCTCAACTGGCTTTTTGGCTATACCGTTGAGGGTTGTGGGAATACCACCGTGGAAACCAATTTCGATGTACTCTGGCTCGTTGGGAGTGTGAGCGATCGCTTTGGTCATCTCATAAATTTCTTCTGGTGGCTCAAATGAAGGATCTTCGAGTAAACCAGCTTCAATACTACGACCAAGCAAATTCTTGTCAATACTATAGGGAGAAGATTTTTTGACTGGTGAGGGAATACCAAACCTTTCCCCATAAGCGATCGTTTCCTCACGACTCATCCCCCATTCTCTGGCTGGTGCGAGGATCTTTAGGTTGGGGTTTAAGGCGGTGACAGAGACATCAAAGCGAACCTGATCGTTGCCTTTGCCGGTGCAACCGTGAGCGATCGCATCAGCACCATATTTTTCGGCTGTTTCTACTAATACCTTGGCAATCAGTGGACGAGCCAGGGCGGTTCCTAGAGGATAACGATTTTCATAAAGGGCGTTGGCTTGAATCGCTCCAAAGGCGTAATCTTTAACGAAGCTGTCTTTGACATCCGCCACTAAGGATTCACTTGCACCCGATTTCAGGGCTTTTTCTCTGATTGGCTCTAATTCATCTCCCTGACCTAAATCTGCTGCTAGGGTAATCACCTCTTCCACACCCCACTCCTGTTTGAGGTAGGGGATGCAAACTGAGGTATCCACTCCGCCAGAATATGCCAGGACAACCTTTTTGGCGCGACCCATTAATTTCTCCAGTTAGGACAACAAAGAATGAGTCATTATTATATCTAAACTAATCCATGTATATTTTATTCATGCAACAACCTATAAGGGGATTTAGGAGTTAGGAGTCAAAATTATAGTTCACTCTTAATCCAGTTCGGTTAAGCTCTAAGCAGTTATTGAGTATAGAAAAAGAAAATTTTTCTCCAGCTTGCTATGCGTAGCATCGATCGTAGAAGAAGGTTCGATCGTAAATAGCAAAAGGATTAGGGCGAGTTTACCTAAGTAAGCTCACCCTAATTTGTATTTAATATTAACTTAGTTTTGAAATCCTTATACAGGCTAAGGTTAGAGTGTAGAGAAAATCAGAAAAATCTTACTGAGCCAAGATTGACATATTTAATGAGATTGCCTTACACTTTGCAACTTTTGATTCTTGCGCTTGCGTAGAAACATACCACCTACAGCCAGCATACCTAAGGTAACACTAGGCTCAGGAACAGACTTAGGGTCAAAACCTGTAAATTTGTCAGTTCCTAGATGGAAAGAATGGTTATCGCTTTCAAATCCACCACCACCTTCTTGGGTAATGACGATCTTGTTGAAAATATCGTTGCTACTATCTGAGTAGAAGTGAAGGTAGCCATTTCCTTGACCGCCATGCTGTGACGCATGAATTGGAGCAACTGGGTTCACATCTTCAGTTGTAAATGATTTGATCAGATTATCGCCATTGTAGAAGGAAAAAACGTTACCAGAACTGATAGCTCCCCAGTCAATACCGAAATAATTGAGGGAACTTGCAAGGTTAATTGTGACTTGATCGCCGTTGAAAACTGCCAAATACTTACCATTATTATTGACTTCACCGTTTGCCCCAGCGGGTGCCCATTGATCTAACCTAACACTGCTGTTTCCACTGTTGTTCTCAAATGAGTACTTAGCAAAACCAGTGGTTGGTGCTTGACCATTATTGAAGTTAACAGTTGTAGTACCGGGAAGCTGAGTAAACTCAGAAAAAGCACCTTGGTCAGTTTCTCCATTAGGGCCTGCAATGCCAGTAGTTACTTGAAAGGAAATAGCCTGGGCAGAACCTGCATAGATAAATGAGGAGATTGCAGATAAAGATAGAGCCGCGATACAAGCAATTTTTGTAAAAGACATACTTTTGAGATTCTGTATTTTTAATTGTTGAAAAATTCGCTGTGCGATTTGAGTTCATTATGTAATGTCTTATATCAGGAAGAATAGGATGAAAATACTGGATTTATATTTACTGAAAAATTGCTATATCTGGTAAAGTACTTGCTTGATTCTAGAATAGAAATAAGTAGTTTCACTTGCCGAAAAAGTAGATAGAATATCTGTTATTTATCTGAAGATAAAAAAGCTTTAAAGTTAGCTCATATATATCAAGAATTTGTATCTTCGGATGTTGTCCTGATTAAGGATCAATCAAGATAAAAAACAAGACTGTTTAAAATTCTTTGTTTGCTGAAAAATAGAAAGAGATTTGTGGTCATTGCTATTGGTTTTGACATTATTCCCTCGCTCTATTTACTTTTACTTCTGTAGTCAACTATGCAACCTGAGTGTTTTGACATAGCTAGTAACATGAATTAAACTAAACTCTTGCAATCAACAAAAGAATCTCGATCGATGCATCCAACTGAAAAAGCTGTTGTCCCTACTCGCGTTATTGGTTTAATTAGTGGCACATCCGTAGATGGCATAGACGCTGCGTTGGTAGAGATTTCCGGCACAGAATTGGATCTCAAAGTTGAGTTGGTAGCCGGGGCAACATATCCTTATCCAGCCGAACTTAGAGAAAGAATATTAGCAGTTGGTGCAGGCGTTGCCATCTCAATGGCAGAATTAGCAGAAATAGATGATGCGATCGCTCAAGTCTTTGCCCAAGCCGCCCAAAATATTCAAATTGGTCATCAGCCAGCCACTCTCATTGGCTCCCACGGTCAGACGGTTTATCATCGACCACCCAAAGAGGGAGCAGGGGAGCAGGGGAGCAGGGGGAGAGAAATGCTCACTACCCACGGGTTAAACCCTAGCTATTCGCTAACAGTACTGGGCATTTCCTTGGGTTACAGTCTTCAGCTGGGACGCGGTGCATTAATTGCCCATCTTACGAACATTGCAACTGTGAGCAACTTCCGCGTTGCTGATATTGCTATAGGTGGTCATGGTGCGCCTCTCGTGCCCAGAGTGGATGCTTATTTACTCAGTCATCCCCAGGAGGGACGTTGTATTCAAAACATTGGTGGTATTGGCAATGTTGCTTATATTCCGCCTCGGCATGGAGACTGGCTCTCAAAAATTCGCGCTTGGGATACTGGCCCAGGAAATAGTCTGTTGGATCTAGCGGTGGAGCATTTAAGCGCTGGTGCTAAAACTTATGATGAAAATGGCAATTGGGCTGCGAGTGGTATTCCTTGCCATCCATTAATAGAACAATGGCTCAACCAAGACTACTTTCATCTACCGCCACCCAAATCCACTGGACGCGAATTATTTGGTGTGACTTACCTGCATCAGTGTTTAAAAGATGCTCAAGCATACCAACTCAATCCAGCTGACATTCTGGCAACTCTCACAGAACTTACAGCTGCTTCAATTTTTCATAGTTACCGCACTTTTTTGCCAGAAATGCCACAACGGGTACTATTATGTGGTGGTGGTAGTCGCAATCTCTATTTGAAACAAAGATTACAGTTATTGTTGGGATCAATACCAGTCTGGACTACAGATGAAGTCGGCTTGAGTGCAGATTTTAAAGAAGCGATCGCTTTTGCAGTTTTAGCCTACTGGCGACATTTGGGTATTCCTGGCAACCTACCCACTGCTACAGGTGCACCTCAAGAAGTACTTTTGGGAGAAATTCACCAAGGTCAGTCTTGAGTCAAGAACAATAAACAAGATAAAAAATTTTTTCATTCTTCAGGGGCTAAACGCCCCGCTATCGCTAACGCAACTGAGCACTGGCAACTTAGCACTGCTATAACTGTAGTTTTGGCGGCACTCGAGCAAGACAAGGAATAAAAGGTGGCTCATACTTTTTTATTGGAACCAGGACGCTGGGTAATGGAAGGAAATTGGCTGGAACGCAATGGTATGCCAATTAGCGTCAAGGGTATGACCTTGGTAGCTTGGAATCGAGATAACTGGTTTACTATGGCCACAAAACTGATATTCCCAGGTAGCGATCGCTCTGAAATCTCTCTGCAATATAAGGGACGGTTGCATGATGGAGAGCGTCAGTATACTTTTTTACTACAACATAATATTTTGGGGCAGGTTGAAGGCGAAGGCTGGATTGGTCTGGATACTATCGTACAGCGTTACTGGGTAATAGGCGATCGTCAGCGTCGTAGTGGCTTTGAAACCCTACACCGGATTTCGCAAGATACATATTACCTCAGTAGTGGTATTTTAGCTGGTCATTTTTTAACTAACACAATGGAAGCTAGCCTAGAGCGTCAGTCAGCTTAAAAGCAGCCCTGTCTCACCGCTTTGCTGTTCTTCTAAGCCAAAAACCGCCGTTCAAAAAAACTCTGGCAACGCACTGGTTTCCCAACACCTAATATCTCCTGCCCAACTTTAACTACTCCTCGTTTATTGTCACTGACCTACTGAGTTGTATAGTAAAAAAGAAACGATCAAATTATTGTCAGGATTTTAGTATTTTACCTAATCGTGTAATCAGGAGTTCAGCTTCGTGAATCCTAAAGTCTCCGTTATTATCCCTGCTTACAATACTGAAACTTATATTGGGAAGGCAATAGAGTCAGCTTTAGAGCAAACACTGACTGACATTGAAGTTATCATGGTCGATGATGGCTCAAGTGATAAAACTGTAGAAGTCGCTAAAAGTTTCACCGATCAACGTCTTAAAGTGATAGTTAATCAGCAAAATCTTGGAGCAGCGGTTGCACGAAATCGCGCCTTTAGAGCAGCTCAAGGAGAATGGATTGCTGTACTTGATTCAGATGATTGGTATGCTCCAGAAAGATTGGAAAAGCTTGTGTCTCTGGCAAATAAAATAAATGCAGACATGATTGCTGATGATGTTTATTTTATCAAAGACGGTGCAACATCTCCTTGGAGTACATTGATTCAAGAAAGTGGAGAACTTGTAAATAAAATTATCCAAATTGATATCGTTTATTTTGTAGAAACTGATGTCTTTGGGGAAGCAGGATTGCATCTTGGCTTAAGCAAACCTCTATTCAAACGAGAATTTCTGGTTAAGCACGGCATTGAGTACGATGATGAAATCAGGATGGGTCAAGATTTTTGGCTTGATATGAAATGCTTAATTAAAGGAGCTAGGTTTTTTATTGAACCAAAACCCTATTATTTCTACCGTTCACGCCCCGGTTCTCTTGTATATCAAAGCCAATTACCACGTCTAAATCAATCTTGCAAAGCTGCTAAATATTTCATGCAACAAGACGTTGTAAAAAATAATCCGGCTCTAATGCGTGCTCTATCTTATAATCTTTCAGTCTTTAATAAAAATCTAGCTTATTTTAAAGTTGTAGAACCTATCAAACAAGGAAAATTGTTAACAGCATTCACAGAAATTAGGAAATATCCGGGCTTCTTTTATGATTTTATGTCCCGATTTCATGGAATCGTTGAGCGTCGAATTCAATACTATGTGATGAATAATAAATCAAGTTTTGATATATATCCTAACCAACAGAGAAAACGAAAAACTACCTCTTAGACTATTACAGTTTTATCAATAAATCATCCATTTTTACATAGTAATAATGAGCTTGAAGGTTAAAAATATTGTTAGGTAATCAGAAAATGTTTTAGAAGTATTGGGCGAATATAATTCGCTATTACACAAACTCAAGTCTACCTCCGTGGAATAATGCCAATTTAAGGGTTTGTTAACCTACAAAGGCAGATAAAGTTTCATGTAGCCAAACTAGTGCCGTCTTCTCCCAACACAAAGCAACGTCTCCAAGAGTTGGGGAGACACCAAGAGTGATAGCGCATTAGTCAAAATTGGGCAAACTAAAACTACACCACAATTAAAGTGCAAAATGGTATAAAGCGTCATTATAAATCTACTCTTTATGCTTGTTTGATTTGGTATGTTGCATCAGTTGCAATAACCATCTTGATTGCAAACGGTCAGATCGTGGTTTCAATCTTCTGAAAGAGGACTGAAAAAGCTAGTACAGCACCGCGTAAATAGACCAACTATTGGAAATCACACAAAAGCCTAGCTTATAAGCTTTTTGCTTTTTGACTTCCATTTCTGTTTTGCAGTAAAAGCATAAAAAGTCATTTCTAGGCGCAATAATCAGATATCAGTTTGAATGCACTTGTCCTCCTAAACACTTACAACCTGCTTTTGGAGTCGAATTTTCTATGTCAGACCCCAACATTGGTCGCTTACTCAGCAAACGCTACCAACTCCAAGAGTTAATCGGTACTGGAGCAATGGGTCGGGTTTATCGTGCTAAAGATATATTGTTGGGAGGTGTACCTGTTGCAGTTAAGTTTCTAGCTCTATCAATCCAAAATGAAAAGATGCGATTGCAAGACCGCTTTGAGCGAGAAGCAAAAACCTGTGCTTTACTAGGGCAAAAAAGTATCCATATTGTCCGAGTTATGGACTATGGGGTAGATGACAATAACATCCCATTCTACGTCATGGAATACTTACAAGGACAAAGCCTGAACAATATTATTCGCAAGCAACGATTGTCTTTAGTAAGATTTCTCAGTATGGCGCGTCAACTCAGCCTGGGGTTACAGTGTGCCCATGATGGCATCCCGGTTGATGGCACTATTTGCCCAATTATCCATCGTGATGTTAAGCCAAGCAATATGCTGGTGATTCAAGATCCCAGTTTTGGAGAATTGGTCAAGGTTCTAGATTTTGGTATTGCTAAGTTATTACAGTCAGATGGCGACCATACAAAATTTTATTTGGGGACATTGGCTTATTCTTCTCCCGAACAGATGGAGGGTAAGGAATTAGACAACCGTGCTGATATTTATAGTTTGGGCGTCATGATGTTTGAGATGCTCACAGGCAAAATGCCACTAGTGGCACCAACTCACTCTTTTGGTGCGTGGTATAAAACACATCACTATCAAAAACCACGTTCTTTTGCTGAGGTTGCGCCTGGATTAGAACTACCAAAAGAAATCGAAAATTTGGTGATGAGTTGTCTAGCTAAAGTAGCACGCGATCGCCCCCAAACTATTGCTGAAATCCTCAAAGTTTTAGCATCTTTAGAAAAGCCTGAGCATCGCAAAATTCAGCAAGTCGACCATGCCCTAGTTCCTACGACTACAGCTAGCACTGAGATCGAACAAAAGACCAAAGCCGATTTGCGAGTATCCTGGTCAAACGATGAAATTGCTCGTGCCATTTCCTGGCCCCAAAATAAACCAATTGCCGATATTGTGTTTCCCCAGCCCATTCATGCCAATGGGGAGGTTTTACCAGCTTTGTGGGTGATGCTACCGCAAGAGGAAATTCAAAAACGCTTACTCTGTACCCGCTATAACCAATTTCTGTTCATCTCTATCCCCCATCCAATGCTGTTATGGATTACTGTCATCTACAACCGCAAGCATGGTGCTAAATGGTTGCCTTATTACCTCGATCTCAAAACCAGCCTTGGTCAAGAAATTGCCCGGTTACTACAGCACACAGGTTATTACCGCCTGTTATTCTTTGCACGAGAAGCACCAAATCCCTGTACCCACATCTTACTTTCTAGCGTCGCTTCTGCCCAGCGCCAACGACTGCAAGAGTGGGTCGCAATGAGCAATACGTTGATGTCCTCTACCGACCCGCAAATCAGTAAAAGTTTACTCAAAAACGAGTACGAAAAGATTAAACCTCAAATTATAACAAAACTGGAAAGTATTGATACAGATTCTCCATACGATCTTTCCAGCTAGGCATAGTTGTTAATGTTACGTGTTTTATATGGAAATAAAAGGTCGTCACTCAAAGAATGTAACGTTTTATAAACAAAATATATATAAAGATGTAAGTTCTAGTTATATGTATAAAGAGTGAAATCACTAGCTGCTAAAGCAGTGGTATCCAAATTCTCTCTGAATCTACCTGTATCGACCTGTGCAAATATTCCAGTAGATTGTAAATTTATGCAGGTAAGATTCTCAGACTAGACGAAACAAAAAGAGGTTTGGCTAAAGCAAACAACAGATTTAGCCTACAAAACTAGCTAAAGTTAAGTCTAGACTCCAGCAAATATGCCGTAGACAATGTTTACTCATTCTTAATTAATTTCGGGAATTAAACTTTTGTACCACTCTTGTGGAATTATTTATCGAAGTTGACGCCCCGACATCCCCAGCTCTTTTCCTCCTTGGAACCAAGCAAGAGAAGGAGGTCGCCCACTGCAACATTAGAACAATTCTATGCCATAGTGGAACCGGAATCTAAGCCCCACTGGTGCTTAAGAAGCTCTTGATAAGTTGCCTCGCGTACTACCATTTGCTCATAGAGCTTGACTAAAAAGTCTTTAGCTTGATCGTGGCTCATATTCTGCACCTGAGTAGCAAATGAGCAAATACTGAATTGCTGTTCCAAGGATAGTTTCATTGGTTGATTCATAATTAACTCCGAAAAAACAAAGCGTAAAGGTGATATCGCCCACAGAAGTCCAAATGGGATAATATTTGGACTCTTATCTGTCCAACATTTGTTCCTCCGTATTACGAAAGATAACAATTGTTTGACAGATTGCCCACATCCAAAGTGTGGACTTTTTCTGCTTTGATATCTTGCACCTAATCCTACTGATATACCACCCAAGTTAACTGAACCATATTCCGGAAAATAAGCTCTATTTGGTTTTAGATAGGTATAACTACTTCCCTAAATCCTTCTTGCTTTGCACAAATTTCCTTTAAAAAGAATATCTGGTGCTATGCAAAACCCGTCTTAGTCTTTCTGTTTAAAAAGCCTAAAATGCTGTCTCCCCAAGCATGGAGGAAGCTTCGGAGGGCAGAGGTTTTAAAGAGGCTGGGGGATTGATGGTAATAAGCGTGAATTATAGTCGCTCTACCTTATTACGTGCAAGATGTCAATTTACCAATTTATACAAATTTAGCCTCTTTAGGTAATTTTAGAGGCTAAAAATATTTGTATCAAATTGTAAAAAGGAAAAATGCTCACGCTGAACAAATTACTGAGTATATTTACCAGATTTGTCCTTTGTTCTTTGTCCTTTGTCATTTGTTTAAAGTTACTAAGCATCGACTAATGACTAATGACCAATGACCAATGACCAATGACTAATGACTATTTTCTTCGAGTGAGACGATAACAACTGTGATGTTATCGTGCCCTCCATGCTCTTTGGCAGCCTCAACAAGAGAGATGGCGGTTTTATCAAGCCAAAGACTATTTTGAAGGCAGCTAGCAATCTTGTGTTCGACAAGTTCTTCTGTAAGACCATCACTACATAAGAGCAAGCGATCGCCAACTTTTACATCTAGTGGTTGCACATCAATTTGATGCAAGTCTTCACGTCCCAAACAACGCGATAATACATGACGAAAAGGATGTAATCGTGCTTCATCTAAGGTGATGTCACCGATTTTGATTGCTCGTGCTACCCAAGTGTGGTCTTCCGTTACCTGTTCTAAGTGCGACTCTCGGAAGCGATACAGCCGCGAATCGCCAACATGAGCGCACCAAGGCGACTCTGGAGAGCGAAAAATCACTGCTACAACCGTTGTCCCCATATCGGCGCGTTCGGGATGATTTTGCTGATCCTGCAAAATCGCTTCATTGGCACCCCACAAAGCTTGCTCTAGCAATTCTTGAGAAGATTTAGAGGTTTCCCAATTTGCTACCAAATACGCCTGAATTTCTCCAGTGGCAATTCTACTTGCCTCCTCACCTCCAGCATGACCACCCATGCCATCGGCAACAACGAAAAATCGCCCTTCTGGGTCGATATAGTAAGCATCCTGATTATTAGAACGAATAAGTCCCGGATCGCTAAAACCCGTGAAATTGAGTTTCATAAATTTTTTTGCAACAATTAATACATACGATCGTAACGGTCGAGGCGTAAAAGTAATCGGATCAGAATCGCTGAAAGCGCCGCTGCAATTAAACCAGGCAGCAGTGCCAACCATAGATAATCCTTAACCACTAAAATAGTAGCTGAAAGCGTAAAACCGCTGATTAACAGAGCATAACTTATTGAGAGCTGAATACTGCTCTGTCGCCGCAGCAGGCGTTCGGTTTCTATAGACCGAACGCGCAAGCGCATATCTCCTTGCTCTAGCTTCTCCAGTGTATCCTCTAATCTACGTGGCAGACCAAAGGCGGTACTACTTACCTGAGCTGCTTGGCGACTTAATTCGTTAAGAAAGCTATTCCCCTCAGAACCATTCATATCGGTCATAAGTTGCATTGCATAAGGTTTGGCAACTTCCATAAAGTTAAACTCTGGATCTAAGCCTTTACCTACCCCTTCTAGAGTAGAAAAGGCTCGCATCACGAAAGTGAAAGTTGCTGGAAATCTAAATGGCTGATTATAAGCTATTTCGTAAAGGTCGTCACTGATTGCTGCAACTGATTGGTTCTCAAAGGGCTTATCCATAAAATGATCCAGCATATACTGGACGGAACGCCGTACTGGGCCCATATCATCAGTTGGGGCGATCGCGCCTAAATCGATGAGAGATTGCACAACGCGATCGCCATCTTTTTGGGCAATACCAAACAGTGTTTCCATCAATCCTTCGCGGATGTTGGACTTAATCCGCCCCATCATGCCGAAATCGTAGAATATCAAAGCACCATTTGCACTAACAGCAATATTGCCTGGGTGAGGATCGGCATGGAAAAAGCCACTATTGAGTAACTGTAGCAAATAGGCTTGAGCGCCTTGACGAGCGATCGCCTTTCGATCTAAACCTGCTGCTTCTAAAGCTTCGTATTGGCTAATTTTAATTCCAGGGAGATATTCTAAAGTCAGCACTCTGGAAGTGGCGTAACGCCAGTATACTCTTGGAACATTCACCCAATCGTAGCCGCGAAAGTTCCGGCGAAAAGTATCGGCGTTACGACCTTCGTTAAGATAATCAATTTCTTCCCAAAGAATGCGACAACATTCTTCGTAAATACCCAACCAATCTCGTCCCCGCCCCCATTTGGGATGGCTTTGAAAGTAGCGGGTAATTCCTTTGAGAATCTGTAAATCTATTTCAAATAATTTCTTGAGTCCAGGACGTTGTACCTTGACAACAACCGATTCCCCAGTGTGTAACACAGCTTTGTGTACTTGCCCCAAGCTAGCAGCAGCTAAGGGAATAGGTTCAAAATTATGGAAGAGTTCAGGAATTTTCTTGCCTAGTTCTTTCTCAACGATCGCTTCTACTTGCTCATAACTAAATGCGGGTACTTTGTCTTGTAACTTGGCTAGTTCTTCTACATATTCACCAGGGAATATATCAGCACGGGTAGAAAACAGTTGCCCAACTTTGATGAAGGTTGGTCCTAAATCCAGTAGAGTATTGCGAATCCAAACCGCTTGGGTTTTGCGTCTTGCAGCTTGCTTTACGTCAGTCACACCACCTGGATAACTCCAAGATTTGTTGTATAGCCAAAGTTTGAACAATAAGGTCAAGACAAAAGACCAAATGTCCACAAAACGCCGTTTGCTAGAGTATTTTTCCCGATTCCAACGGTATGCCTTCTCTGAATAACCTTGTTCCATATACTTTGTTTACCGTTGGTTTGCGACCGAATCACTTGGAAGAAAAGACACTCTGATTCCTAAACTGTTTTTTCTTAAATGTCCTTTGTCATTTGTCTTTTGTCATTTGGACATAATTTTTGACCAATGACCAATGACTAATGACTAAAATTTATGCAGAAGTTCTACGATAATGTTGCAATTCTGTTCGTAATAGGGCAATTTCGGCTCGTAATTCATCAATCTCTGCTTGCAAGTCACCTGAATCAGAACTGGCTTGCCCAGTACCTGCGGTAGCTTGACTGGCACTAGCTGTTTCTGCTGCCCGATTTGCCCGCTCTACGACTTCTTCTGTAAACTGGCGCAACTGCTCTCTAGCTTCTGCATCAAATTTGCCCAGATCGCTCAAAGCATCGGTCAAGACGACCTCTAAACGCTCATTAACTACTTCAGCTACTGCTCTGCCTACGAAAAAGGCTTGCACAAGGGGGTTACTCATAAATTTTTGTTACGTTGATCCGCAAGAGAATTATAACTTGCCTGTATGCTTTGCGGCTTCTGTTGTTGAGCTAGAAATTTACATGAGGCGATCGCTTTATTTATCACATTCCAGCAACTCTCGATAATATTGCTCTGGTGTACTCGGTAAATAAGTTGTCCTTTTCAAAGTTTGTTCCCTCAACTTGAAACCTTGGGTAATGTTAATCCGACTGAGGAAATCGATATCGTGGGATATTACCCAAAGCGCTCCCTGGTAATCATTGATACCTACAACCATTTGCTCAACAGTTTCAATATCCAGGTTATTAGTTGGCTCATCGAGAATCAATAAATCAATTTCTGAGATACCGATCATAGCGATCGCTAATCTTGCCAATTCACCTCCACTCAGTATAGAGGTGCTTTTGTGAACGTCATCATCTTTAAAGAGAAAGTGTCCTAGTTGTTGACGCAAAAGCTGATAGCTGAGATGAGAATTAGTAGCTTGCATATTTTCCAGAATTGTGTATTGGCGATTTACCAATTCGTAGGTTTGATCGAGATATACAGCTTTCATTGCTGGTGTGAGCAAAACCTCACCTGATTCTAAAACCGCTGTTTGGTTTTCCATCCCCAAAATTGCTTTCACCAAACTCGATTTACCAGAACCGTTTGCGCCGATAATGGCTATGCGATCGCCAGATGATATATGCAGTTGAATATTTTGAATCAATAGACGCTTTGATATCTTAAGATTTGCACCCTGGATATTAATTAAATTTCGGCGCTTTTGATTTTTTTCTTCTAGCTGAATACTTGTTACTTTGGTAGTTTTGACCTTCGTCTGTGCAACCTTTTGATTAGCCTTTGCTACTGCTGCTTCATGTTTTTTTTTCGCAGTTCCGGTAGACACCTCAGCTTTGGTTTTAATTAGTCCTGCTGCCATTCTATCAATACTACCATTCAGAAACTTGGCGCGACCGTTGCGACTAGATTGGGCTGCGCGTTGCTGTTCTTGCATAGCTGTGGCTTGAGTACGTTTGAGTTCCTTTCTGGCGGCTTCGTGCGATCGCAATGCTACCTCTAACTCTATTTCTTTCTGTTCTCGATAGTACGAGAAATTACCGCCATATACTTTCAAGCCAACAGATGTAAGTTCCCAAGTAACATCTGTCACTTGGTCTAAGAAAAAAGGCTTATGACAGACAATTACATACGCACCTGTGAAATTCAAAAGAAACTGTCTCAAGCTTTCTAATGCTTGCAAATCCATGTGATTAGTTGGCTCATCAAGTAATAGCAAGTTTGGCTCTTGAGCTAAACCGATTGCCAGAAATAGCTTCGCAAGTTCTCCGCCACTCAAGTTAGCGATTGGCAAAGATAAGTCAAATTTAGTGTGAAATTGTGTTTGCAAAATATCTTCAATTTTCCACCATTCATCAGACATGGAAATCAGAAAATTAAGTACTGTATCTGCTGTAATTTCTTGTTTGATAGTGCTGATTTGTGGCAAATAATAGACAATACCATTACACCAAACTGAACCGGTACATGGGTTAATTTGACCTGCAAGTATCTTGAAAAGGGTTGATTTTCCTACCCCATTGCGACCAACCAAAGCAATGCGTTGACGCCCATGCGTCTTACCGAAGGCATCGCCTGCTTCGATATTCACATGAACTCCTTGAAACAAAATTCTATCTACGCTGAGTTTATATGCTAAATTCTCAGCTAACAATATTGATTTTTTCGGCATTCTTTTCAAACCTCAATTCGCAAACTTCCACCCGTGTGTTTCCAAAAATTACGGGTAGATTAGACACAAAAAAACTCAGCCACAGACAATCGTCAAACGGTTCTATGTAGATAGGAGTGATGACAATATTTTTAGTGCATGACTATGTGAAGTAACCCTGTCAAACTAGTTGCGTTTATTCTTTGTTGACATTTGTTGCTTTGGCGCAACAGGTGTTTGGTACTACTTCATTTGTGTTATCTCGTTGGAGTTGTGATGAGGTTTGATATTGACTACAGTGTAGCACGAAGGTATTTCGGAAGAGTAGCGATCGCTAACTGCGACAGTGGTAAAATAAACTAATAACTACTTGATGCCATATCCATTCTATGACTATTGCTCAAGAATTAGATTCTCAAGAAGGCATCTGTCAAGATGTTATATTCCCTCCTGGTGATTTATATAGCGATGAGCCTCCCTTGGAAAGCGAACTTCATCTAGAGCAAATCATGCTCTTACTCAAATGCCTAAAATGGCTGTGGCGAGATAGAAATGATTTCTATGCAGCTGGAAATTTGACTATTTACTACAGTCCACGCCAACGCAAATCAGAAAACTTCCGGGGGCCAGACTTTTTTGTAGTGCTGGGATGCGAACGTAAAACCCGTAAAAGCTGGGTAGTTTGGGAAGAAGATGGCAAATATCCGAATGTAATTCTAGAAATTTTGTCTGACTCAACAGCGAATACTGACAAAGATTTAAAGAAAACAATTTATCAAGATACCTTCCGCACACCCGATTATTTTTGGTTTGACCCTTACACACAAGAATTTGCGGGATTTCATTTAGTAGATGGAGAATATCAACCTCTACAAGCAAGCGAACAAGGATATTTGTGGAGTCATCAGCTAGGGTTATATTTGGGAGTTTATGAAGGTTTATTGCGATTTTTTACACGAGATAGACAACTAGTACCAACACCGGAAGAAACGGCAGAACAGGTACAGCAAAAAGCTGAACAAGCCGAACAAAAGGCTGAACAAGCCGAACAAAAGGCTGAACAAGCCGAACAAAAGGCTGAACAAGCTGAACAAAAAGCTGAACAAGCCGAACAAAAAGCTGAACAAGCCGAACAAAAAGCTGAACAAGCCGAACAAAAAGCTGAACGTTTAGCAGCAAAACTGCGGGAGTTAAATATCAATCCAGAAACAATTTAGACCAGAGCTATTTCATTTAGGATAGTGTTGCGCTAAAAACTCCTCAGCTTCAGTCTTATCTTTAATTACTCCATCCAAGGTAGCAGCAAGCATATCATCTAATATTTGTCGATATTGAGGCCCTGGTTTGTAACCCAGTTTCTTTAAATCATTGCCATTCAGTAGTGGCTGCACATTAGCCCAAACAGTTAAATATTCCCAAATCTGATGTCTGAGCGATCGCGGACTTTGCACAGCGATTAAAATCAGCATTGGTAAATCATACTGTCGCAACAACTGCATTACTTGACTAGGAATTTGACACTCAGGTAAAGATTCCATTACCTCAGCTTGGGCAGAAGCCAAGTTTTGCAAGCGTTTAATGCCATCTTCTTGCAATTGCAGATTTTTTGCTACTTTCGCCCGATATTGTGGTGCTAGATGGGTGATTAACGCTTCTAAACGCATTTCCCAATGAATGAGGGTTGGTTGCAGGTCAAATCGCCGCAAACAGCGTTCTAGCAAACGTAATTGTCGCAGGAGTTCTGCGTCTAGCTTTAGGGTAGGATGGATACATTGCAATGCCTCTAAGTTATCGAGTAACTGTAAAGCTGATTTCCAGTAGGGGGCTTCTAGGATGTGTTTTAATTCTGTTTTCAGTCGAGTTTGCAGGGCTGGAGTTCTGCTATTCTCTTGAGCAGTGCGATCGTAAACACCACTGTTGATGGCATAGCGGATAAACTCTTCAGTTTGCGATTCTATCTGAAATCCGAAGCGCACGGCAAAGCGCACGCCACGAAAAATGCGGGTGGGGTCTTCGATAAAGCTATTGGCGTGTAAAACCCGAATTTGTTTAGCTTGTAAATCTAGTAATCCACCAAAAAAATCGAGTAATTCACCAGTACGAGGGGAAGTCAGGCGCAAGGCGAGGGCGTTCATGGTAAAATCTCGGCGATACAAGTCTTGACGAATAGAACTCGCCTCAACTTCTGGATTTGCGGCTGGATAAGGATAGAATTCTGTTCTAGCAGTGGCAATATCTACCCAGAGAGAATCTAATTCTGGGTCTTTGTGCCACAACAAAGCCGCAGTTTGAAAAGCCCCGTGGATTTCTAAGCGAGCCATAGGGTAAAGTTGTTGGAGTGCCTTTGCTAATTCCACACCAGCACCGACATCTGCTGATTTATGAAAGCCATCAACCACAAGATCGATATCTTTAATCATCAAAGTGCCCGCTACTGCTTCTGTTAATAGCAAATCCCGCACCGCACCGCCGACTAGATAAAGATGCCAACTCCGTTTTTCTGCCTCTTGCGATGCTGTAGTGAGTAACTGCCACAGTTGCGGAGCAAGGCGATTTTGCAACTCAGTCCTGAGAGGAATTTTAAATTTTGTTAGCGCAGCGTTAGCGAGTCCATAAGCGTCATTTTGAATTTTGAATTTTTGTCCCTCTTGGTCTTCATCCCTTTCTTGATGTAATTCCCGCAAGACATCAGTACGGGTGACAATACCCATTAACTGCTCATTTTCCAATACTGGTAAGCGTCCAATATCATAAGTCACCATCACCGACTCAATTTGTGGTAATGTCGTATCTGGTGTAATCGTTTTGAGATTCTTAGTCATGTAGCCCTTGACTGGTGCATGACTAAATCCGTGGTGTAAAGCGATATCAATATCCCGCCGCGAAATAATACCTACTAGTTGCCCTTGAGTATCGACTACGAATAAACCAGAGTGTCCATAGCGTAATAAAATGCGCTGGGCTTCGGCAATTGTCGTTTCAGGCAGAATCGTGCGGACAGGAGAAGACATCAAATCCCTAGCAGTGAGGGGATGGGGAATTTGTGCTTTTATCCCGTCAAGGAGTTGTTTTAATATTGCCTGCGAATCAACTCCCCTTAGATTTAGCGATGCGGCTTGCGAATGACCGCCACCACCCAAGAGCTGAAATAATAGGTTCAGATTCGTTTTGGGAATTTGCGATCGCCCAATTACAGTTAAGCGTGAATCCTCTTTACCTAAAAGATACTCATTAGCCAATAATAGGGCATCAATTTCGGTTAATTCCACAAGTTCCGATGCCAGACTCGATAGCCCTGGCACAAAAGCCTCAGTTTTCAAAGTTACCCAAGCAACCGTATATCCATGTAGACAGAGAGATTCTAAACTTTCCAGAGATTCAGTTAATAGCTGCTGCAATTGCGGAGATAATCCGGGGTCACGGTAGGTGGAAATTACTGATAAACTAGCCCCTTGTTGCATCAACCAAGCCAAAGCTAGGGCATCCCGTGGTGTGGACTGGTCATATGTCAAGGAGCCAGTGTCAACGTGGATACCCAAAGCCATTACAGTCGCTTCGGCAGGAGTCAAGGAAATTTCCTGTTGTTGCAATTGCTCGACGATTAAAGTTGTGGTGGCTCCTACTGAGTCAATATGCGATCGCGTCGCGGAAATATCTGATTCTTGTCCTAAGTGATGGTCATAAACTATAATCTCTCTTACATCGGGTAAATCTAACCACTCAACAGCTTTACCCAAGCGATCGCGCTGTTGTGTATCCACCACAGTCAAAGAGCGAATTTTTTCTGAATTCACCGAACGGCGTTCAATCAGAGGATATTCATCCCGATGCAATGCTAAAAAATCCCGTACAGTAGGATGAGAGCCGCCAGTTAGCACAATCTTGCTTCCCGATAGTAGGCGCGTTAACCCTACTGCTGCTCCTAATGCGTCAAAATCTGCTGTTGTGTGGCAAAGAATTAAATCCATAGTTAAGAGTCATTAATCACTTGTACTTAGACAAAGGACAAATGACAAAAATGTTGCAATTTCTGCTAGCTTAAAAATAATAAGAAAGTGTCAGTGTCGCCCTTTAGGATATTCTATACCTTAGTATTTCGCTGTATTGGGAGAAGCAAAAATGACCATAATATTCCAATTTGCCTTGATAGGTCTAGTGGTGTTGTCTTTTGTCCTCGTTGTTGGAGTTCCGGTTGCTTACGCCACTCCCCAAAATTGGGGTGAATCTAAAAAACTGCTCTGGGTTGGTTCTGGCGTCTGGATTGGTTTGGTATTTTTAGTTGGTTTGTTAAACTTTTTTGTCGTGTAGGCGACGGCTTCGCTCTGGCGCAGGCACATAATATAAGAACTAGAGGGGCAGAAAAGCCAAGGTCAAAGGTTAAGGGAAACAAAGGATTTTTTCTTTTTCCTGATAACTTCATCCTGACCGCGCTTTCCTGCTCCTCTACATTTAAATAAGAAATGTATATTGGCCAGAAGTATAGTTGATAAAGAGGCAGTCATGGCAGTTTTCGAGGGAACTTTTACCCAAACGGAGCCTTTGCGGTTTGCAGTGGTGATTGGTCGATTCAATGACCTCGTTACCGGAAAGCTGCTAGAGGGATGTCAAGATTGTTTAAAACGCCACGGTGTAGACCCTAACCCCCAAGGTAATCAGGTGGACTATGTTTGGGTTCCGGGAAGTTTTGAGGTACCTTTAGTAGCTCGCCAATTAGCACTTTCCCATCGTTATGATGCTGTAATTTGTCTTGGCGCAGTCATTCGAGGGCAAACACCCCATTTTGATTACGTATCCTCAGAGGTTTCTAAAGGCATTGCCGCCGCTAGCTTTCAAACTGGGGTGCCAGTAATTTTTGGCATTTTGACAGTAGATACTATGCAGCAAGCCTTAGAACGGGCAGGCATAAAAGGTAATCATGGCTGGGATTACGCCCTGAATGCCCTAGAAATGGCTAGCCTGATGCGGCAACTACGTTCCAATCTGGCAGAGCCATATTCTCGTAATAGCCAGTCTTTACCACCCTCTTTTCAAAGTACCAGCGTCGGCAATTTAACTGTGGAGTCAGAAGAACTCGGCTAATCCGTCATTAGTCATTTGTCCTTTGTTATTCACTAATGACGAATGACGAATGACTAATGACTAATGACCAAATTAAGGGGTTGACAATTACAGATAAATCTGAGATATTAGTTGGGTGATGATCGCGGGTATAGCTCAGTGGTAGAGCGTCACCTTGCCAAGGTGAATGTCGCGCGTTCGAATCGCGTTACCCGCTTCCAACTAAAACCTCTTGAATTTAACAATTCCAAGAGGTTTAGTGTTTTTAGGGTGCGTTGAAGTGTTCGTAGATTAGCTCTGCACTTTTGTAAACCGCTCCAAATGTGGACAGATCGGTCAAGATTAGCCACAATCTATATTTGGACAAAGAGTTACACACTACAATAGATGTTTTAGCAATTCCCGCTTTGCAAACGCTTGTGAACTTTAAAGAATAGAGATTGGCTCTAATGCCAATCTAACTAACTTTGAGAACCGATAGTAATATAAATTGGCCCAAAGGGAAATTAGCGGGTTTGTTAATGTGTGTTGCTTACGAGTGTAGCCTTCCCCAAGGATTTGCTTTAGGAGTGGTCGCCAGCTATGCCTAAAATTGTACCAGGTGTGTCAGCATAATAAATCCCCAAAAACGCAACCAGATTACCTTGAAAGCGACAGATGAAAAGAAGGAAGTTTTTAAACAAGATCGCCAGCTACGGGGAAAGACTACAAATAGATAACTCCGTACTAATTTGGCAACTAGTATACTTAAAGTTAGCTGCATCTACTATATTTAATCAAGACAATGTTTGTATCGCCTTTCTATGTATATAAACACAGAAGCCTTTAAGGCATCATATTCTCGCAGTTCGTGTAAAACACGCTCAAGTTATTAGAACGCTTGTGCAATCCCAAAAACCCGAAAAAATCGATTTCAATACCGAATACCCCTGTCCCTGTCGTCGCCGGGGTCAGTTAATTCCGATTACGCTGACAGAAGCATTTGGTTGCGATCGCTGTCAGCAAATCTTTGTCGTAGAAGATAATGGTCATGTCCTAGAACAGCTTTCTACCACCTATCCCTACAAAAGGGCTTGGCGTTGGATGGGAAATAGTTGGCATGTTGTCCATCCCCGTTTAGGAGAAAGCTATCTGCCTATAGCACTTGGCATTATTTTCGTGCTAGTGATTATATGGCTGCCATTAGCACTGCGATTGGCAAATGGTTCCAGCATTATTGCTTGGGCAATGGTGGCGGTGCTATTGGCTATCCTACCAGCACTAATGGTCTGGCTTACCTACAGACGTTAACTCAATGACTGTTGAAGTTTTAGATGACCACCCCGAACCGATTACTAGTGCCCAACGAGCCTATCAAGCTTCCCTAAAGTTGGGACTCACAAAGGGAGCAGACCGCAGTCGTGCAGTATTGGCAATGGCCAAGGCGATTGAGCGCTCATTTGATGACATTCTAGAAGCCAATACCTTGGATTTAGAAGCCAGTCGGGAAATGGCAGTGCCTGAGCTGATATTGGATTGGCTGAAGCTGACTCCCACAAGGCTAGAGATGACAGTAGACATTTTACAACGGTTGGGGGAATTATCAGATCCGCTGCGACGCGTCAGAACTGCTGATTATCAACTGGAAGATTCCCAGAGTTACACCCAGTTAATGCCTTTGGGAGTGATTGGATTTATTTATGAGGCGTTTCCCGATTTAGGGGCGATCGCAGCGGGTTTTTGTATCAAAACTGGCAATTGTATAATTCTCAAAGGTAGTACTGAAGCTAGCCATTCCAACGCCACCATTGCTGAGGTACTGCAAAATGCGATCGCAGAAGTTGGACTAACACCAGGTTGTGTAGAACTGATTACAGCAGAACATGGTGCTTCAATTCGGGATTTAGTTACCCAAGACCAGTATGTGAATTTAGTGATTCCCTACGGACGTTCTAGTTTAGTGCAGCAGGTAGTTCGACAGTCAACTTGCCCAGTTTTAAAGTCAGCGATGGGTAACTGTTACCTCTACTGGTCGCCCAATAGTAGCTTAGAAATGGTGCGCTGGATGATTCTTAATAGCCATCAAAGTGAACCCGATCAAGTCAACGCCATTGAAAAGGTACTAATTCATCGTCAAGCCTTGCCATCATCAATAGCCGTTCTGTGGAACAGCTTGATGGAAAAAGGCTTTGAAATTAAAGGGGATGCAGAATTAGTACAAGCCTTTCCTCAGTTGCAGCTGGTAAAAGAAGGCGAATGGGGAAACCCTTATTTAACGAGGACAGTAGCTTTTAAACTGGTGGATAGCTTAGAGGCTGCGATCGCTTGGATTAATGAATACAGTAGTGGTCATGCCGACTCCATCGTGACTGAATCTTACCAGGAAAGTCGGCAGTTTGCTTTAGGAGTTACTAGTGCTTCTACCTACATCAACACTTCCCCGCGTTTTTCGCGCAACCCTTCGCGGGGAGATTCAGTATTTCTCGGTATGTCTAACCAAAAAGGTCATCGTCGGGGATTTATCAGCCTGGAAACCTTGACCACTGTTAAGCATATTGTTCAGGGAAATGGCAGGTTTTAAATAATTCGTAACTTCTACAGTAGAATTCTGAATTCTGAAGTAAAACTATCTTAAATCACCGTGAATAATTAAATTCCCCACACCTCAACGGTGCTGTCTCCACTCCAAACAAATAGTCTCTGTCCATCTGAGCTAATTGCAAGACGAGTAATTGACGATGAATGAGTTGTGAGACTACAAAGTTCATGTCCTGTACGAATATTCCACACTTTGATAATTCCATTTTCTCGACTACCACTAAGTAAAAAGCGTTGATCGCGGCTGACAGTAATTACAGGCATATACCCTGAAAGGCTTAAGGTGCAAATTACTTGTTGTGTTTGCCAATCCCATATTTCATAGTTTTGGTCAAAGCCTTGTTCTTCAGTCACTAATATTTGCGAATTTGAGTAAATGGGATAACGGCGATGAATATTTTCGGGGATAAAAATTGAAGGTATTATCTTTTGTTCATTAACATCCCAAAATGTTAGTTCATAGCCATTACGAGTACTTACAAGTGTTTGAGCATCTGGGCTAAAAGAAACTCCCCAAAATTCCTCCGACTGGATATTTGTAGTGAAAATCTTCTGCCCTATTTTTAAATCCCACACCTCAGCCAAATCAAGACAATGCCAAAGTCCTAAAACGCCATTGTTGGGTGCGATCGCGATTTGATCAAATTCCTTCATTGCTTCTGTCTAGAATGTGCAAATTACTTGTTGCGTTTGCATATTCCACACTTGAATTATGTTGTTATAATTACAAGTAACTAAGGTTTGCAACTCTTGGCTTATATCTACACAAGCTATACTGCGAACTTCATCTGTATATCTTTTAATAGTAAAAAGATACTCAAAAAATAAATATGGGTTGTATAGCTGTAATGCCAGTTTAGTTCTTGGCTCTGTACTTTACTGAAGTAGCCACTAAGCTGTTTCTTGAACATTAACCTCTGAGTTTTGTAAAGCTTTAATAATCAAGTCTAAGCCAGCTTCCCCATACTCAAAAGCATCTATAAGGGCATCAATTTTTTGTTCAACTCTTCCATGCGTCAGCAATTGCTTAACTCTTTCAATTCCTAGCAAAACTGCATCCTTTCTGAGTTACCAAAATTACAAAAGACTTAAAAAAGTAGAGAATATGGGAAATTTAGGAGGAGTGTAGACTATTCAAGTCGAGAAGCGATCGCCTGTTAAAGCTTATACTGAATCAATTTTCCTATAAAGTTATTTTGGTATTTATTTGCAATACTTAATTAAACTATAATTAACAAAAATAAACATAGATTAAAAATAATAACTAACATCATAATTTATTAAGTTCATCAGTCTAAATTGAGAGTATGCTTAATAGTTGAAGTCTAGTTGAAAATTTAAGCAACTTAAGTGTAAAAAAACTTAAACATTTGTTTAGTTTTTTATCCTTTGCTGTTTGTTTGAGTGTTAAATACTAAAAAACAAAGTTTATTTGTGCCGACTTACTAACTAGGTTGTCAAGCAAGGTGGTGAAAATCTGACCAGAGCCAAGTACCAACAGCGAAAACAAAAGTAAACTTCACAAAAATTACGTAAGATGATCAGAAGAATTTTGCTGGCTGTATCGGGATTGGGACACGCAGAGGAAATGCTCAAAACCCTGAAAGAAATCCCTTCAATTCAATCTGCAAAAGTTACGATTTTGCATGTTGTTCCTGCACAAAGAACTGCTACTATCATGACAGCTAAATGGGAAAATGGTGGTAAAATTCTGGCGAATGCCATTCAAAGTTTGAACTTAGATCCTAGTCAAGTTTCTTCAATTTTGCGTGAAGGCGACCCCAAAGATGTAGTTTGCCAAGTAGCTGATGAAATCGACGCTGACTTGATTATTATGGGTTCACGCGGACTGAAGCGGCTGCAATCGATTTTATCGAACTCAGTCAGTCAGTATGTTTTTCAACTATCTTCTCGCCCCATGTTGCTGGTAAAAGATGACATTTATGTCAAAAGAATTAAGCGTATTATGGTGGCAATAGACAACTCTGATTCAGCAAAAAACTGCTTGAAATTGGCTCTATTCTTGTTGCGAGATATTCAGGGCGGGCAGTTAATTTTGGCAAATATTAGTACAGATTTAGGCGGGAAAAAATCGGAAATAACCGAAGTTAACTCAGACAAAAATCCAGTTTTAGCAGCCGCAGTCGCAGAAGCTGAAAAACAGGGTATCCAATCTCGTTCTTATATCAGCAAGGGCAAACCTGGTGAAGAAATTTGTCGGTTGGCAGAAGAGTTGAATATAGATTTATTATTGCTCGGTTCTCCAGATCGTCGTCCATCGATCGCTAAGAGTTTTGTTGATATAGATCGACTCATCGGATCTTCTTTGTCTGATTATGTTCGAGTCAATGCCACTTGTCCGGTATTGTTGGCGCGGACAATCGCTTAAAGTAAACAAGTGCTGAGTAGAAGAATTGTTGTAATAGGATAGTAAAGAAGCAAAATTTGTCTTGTCTTTACTATTCAGCACTCAGCACGGGTTATGCTAACAGCACTAAGTTGGTAGTTGATAAATAAAAACCCCTACACTATTGGTGTAGAGGTTATTTATTTTATACACAATCTCTTAACTATCTTTTCCACCTTGGCGGCTAGCAGTTTGGATGTACAGAATTAGTAAAAACACAGCGGGCACTAGTACGAACAAAATGCTCGCTATGAACCCCAGGTCATTAACTTGCATGGCAAGAAAGCCTCTCTTAAATTTCCAGTCAACAACATTAGGATAGCATCATCTATGACAGAGTTATACCAATTCAAAATTCAAAATTCAAAATTCAAAATGTTCGCCTAGCGTCTCATAGAGAGGTAAGTAGGTCGGCGTAAATAATTATTGTTGGGATAAGGCAGGGGGCAGGGAGCAGGGAGAGAAAGAGTTTGAGCCTTATTTACTTTTCTTCACACAGTTTGGTTTTATTGCACCGACTTACTTAACTCAATTTTGGTAAGTATTTTGACTACTGACTGGATATAGCAAAGTGCTGAGTGCTGAGTGCTGAGTGCTGAGTAAAAACCCAGTTGCTTTAAAGCTTTGAGCAATCAAGACTGTCCTAACCTATGTGGCTACGGCTATACATGGCAGATTTGAGAACTTAAGGCTTCGTTACTACGCTGACTGAGCCATTCACTAAAGTTTGACAGGCAAGGCGGTAATTTTCTGGCTTTTTCTTGAATTTCCGGTTTTCTACGTCTGTGCGGGGGGAAAGATTTTCTAGTCCTTCGATTATCTCGACAACGCAAGTACCACACTGACCATTACCACCACAATTGGTCATCTTGCCAATCAATGTATATATGTCAATGCCATTTTGTATCGCCTTGAGCCGGAGATTAGCACCATCTGCCGCCACTACTTCTTTATTTTCTTTAACGAATTTGATATTACCCACAACTAATTCCTCCTTGACTATAAGCTTGGCTTTCAAGGCTTCATATTGACATAGCTTGATTAACATCTTATTTATTATAATAATTCATTGCAAAATATTAATAAATATTAACTTTATCAAACACGACGCTGCAAAAAAATAGGACAGGTACTCTACCTGTCCTATAAATTGAACAATAGATTAACTTATCTAAATCCCACAGCTGCTTGCCAAACGAAAGCAAGCAACAAGAAGAATACGGGGATAACTGGGAGAACGTCTACCAAAGGATCGAAGATTTGGTAAGCTTCTGGCAGTTTTGCTAATAAAAGTGCTGCTTCCATGTTTGTTTAAATCCACCTATCCAACACAGCTTTCATAATTGAGAAGTATCTTAACATAGTTTGGTCATTGGTCATTGGTCATTTGTCATTTGTCATTAATCCTCTGCTCTTGCACTCTCGATTTCTCATCTTTGCTTTCTTCGTTGAGCCAGTGACCAAATTCTGCAACAAAGCGATCGCTCAATATTGCTTCTCGAATTTTTTGCGTAAAGCGAATTAGTTCGGTAATGTTGTGAATGCTCAACAAGGTATAAGCCAAAATTTCCTGCGATCGCACTAAATGAGATATGTAAGCACGGCTAAAATTTTGACAAGTGTAGCAGGGACAAGTTTCATCTAATGGCGTAAAATCGTCACGAAACTTAGCATTTTTTAAATTCCAGCGTCCGCCTTGGACTATCGCTGTACCATGTCTTGCCCAGCGGGTAGGAATTACGCAATCAAATAAATCTACACCAGATGCGATCGCGATCGCCATTTCCCGATAAGTACCCACACCCATCAAGTAACGCGGCTTTTCGGGGGGTAGAAGCGGTGCTGTCGCTTTGACAATCTCAGCCATTAATTCTGGCGGTTCTCCCACACTCACGCCACCAATGGCATATCCTGGTAAATCCAACTTAGCCAAAGCTTCCGCCGCACGGCAACGCAAATCCAAATACACGCCCCCTTGCACAATCCCAAACAACGCCTGATCGCTGCGTTGATGAGCTGTTATACAGCGTTCTAACCAGCGGTAAGTGCGCTCAGTTGCAGTTTCTACCTCTTGGCGAGTTGCTGGGTAAGGCGGACACTCATCAAAGGCCATAATCACATCGGCCCCCAAAATATTTTGAATCTCAATGGAGCGCTCTGGTGTTAAGTTAATAATTTGTCCATCACGGGGCGAGCGAAAAGTTACGCCTTCTTCAGTAATTTTTCGCATCTCGCTTAAGCTGAAGACCTGAAACCCACCCGAATCTGTGAGCATTGGGCCGTTCCAACCCATAAATTTATGCAATCCACCACCCCCAGCCACGATCGCTTCTCCTGGTTGTAAGTGAAGATGATAAGTATTGGATAAGATCATTTGTGCCCCAGTATCTCGTAGCTGGGTTGGGGTGATAGTTTTGACATTAGCCAACGTTCCCACGGGCATAAATCTGGGGGTTTCTACAAGACCGTGAGGGGTGAAAAACACTCCTGCTCTAGCTTTTGTCTGACTACAGCAAGCAAGACATTGAAAAGAAAAATTCGCACTCATACCATTTGGAATTTTAGATTTTAGATTTTGGATTGTGAAACATTGGTAAAGAGTTTCAGAAATCCATAACTAGTACAACGCGGCAGAAATAAACCTACCATTTCATTACAGCCAGAAAGCCCAAAATGAAAGCTTTTTGACTTTTGATTTTTGACTTTTGACTTTTGCCTTGCGGTACTAGCAGCCATAAAACCAAATGGTATTAGGGCAAAATTAATATTATTTGGCTAAATTATGGACAAACATCAAAATTGGTAATTGAGTTTTAGTGAACACTTCAGCATTCATTACTAACCTAGTTACCAACTTTACGAGTATATACTCTAAATAATTGTTATTTAGAAAGAATCAGAACAGTCATCGTCAATTTCTGCATCCCACCTGGCTGAGAGTACTTGTTCCATCATCGCTTCTATAGCGCTGACATTGAAGCTTCGCTCTCGTCGCTCTTGTAAAGGTGTCGATTGGGGAATTAACCGCAGACACACTCCTTCTTGGATCAAATCAAAGTAGGTTTCTTGTTGCGACGACTGTTTTAGTTCCAAGTAATCAAAACTACAAACATTCAGATATAGCGCGCGGTTAGCCACTAAGGTAGACCTTTGCGGATTAGCAAAAACTTCCATCACATCCCCTTCACCCTCGCTCAGTACCTTATCTTCTTGGGTGTAGATGTAGTGGACTCGACCTAAATCTGCCAGCAATCGCCGGATGTCGAGCTTATTCACAATGATGCCCGTGTTAATAATGCACGGAGCTGGTATCCTGGTGTCGGGTAGATGGTGACTCATAGGAAAATTGCGATTGAGCTAAGGAGAGCAACAACATAGCTAAACTGTCATAATTGAATAGCTTGTTTACTCCCTACATTTAAAAAAATATCAATTTTATGGGGCAATCGTCTAATAATTTGGAGTAAGTTTTTAGTTAACGAATACAAAACACAAATTTTACTCCCTGATGGAATTTTAACTTCCTAAATAATTGTTTATGTATAAAGAATTACTCCAATTATTTAATTGCCACTTAGACCAGCATAACAAAATTTTCAACGAGAATGTTTAATAGAAGTAAATCTTATCTAAAGTTTTAAAGTCTACTGATGTTGGTTGTACCGAAATCAAGACTATTATCCAGCAATTTACCAAAAATTAATTGTAATTTAGATGACGAAACAGCAACAGTGGTGGAAAAAGCTGCTGTTAAAGCTGGCAGCTAGTATTATATTTTACACAATTATTCCACTACCGTATTTAAACGGATTGGATTTTCGGGGAGTGGCACGTCTTGCTTCCCTTGTCGGGTTGATGATTGGGGGAATTTTAGGGTTACTGGATACGGGAATAGATTATATTGGTATGCCCGTGCTAACTCGTAGTACTTTGGTAGTAAGTGTTTGGATTGCCATAACTGGAGGATTGCACTTAGATGGGGCAATGGATACTGCCGATGGTTTAGCAGTGGGTGACCCAAATCGGCGACTGGAGGTGATGGCAGATAGTGCCACAGGAGCTTTTGGAGCAATGGCTGCGATCGCCTTGGTGATGCTGAAAATAACAGCTTTAGCGGATATGCCAGAAAACCGTTGGTTATTGCTAATGGCTGCTTGTGGCTGGGGACGTTGGGGACAGCAACTAGCGATCGCCCGATATCCTTATCTGAAAGCAACTGGTAAAGGCGCATTTCACAAACAAGCCATTCGTTCTTACAAAGATTTGTTACCGGGATTGTTGTTGTTGTTTAGTTTGAGTGGTTTACTTTGGCTGATAGATAAACAGCAGCTATTTCTCGCACTGACAATGATAGTTGTTGGAAGTGCGATCGCCACTTTAACTGGTGCATGGTTCAACCACAAATTAGGAGGACACACTGGAGATACTTACGGCGCAGTCGTTGAGTGGACTGAAGCCTTATTTCTCTGTGTATTAACCGTTTTTTAAGAAATGAGGGAGATGAGGGAGATGAGGAGGCAGGGGAGGCAGAGAAGAGTAACTCTTGACTAATGACAAATGACTAATGACAAATGACTACTTCATTTAATCGGTTGCAACTTCGTCACTTTGAGTTTAAAAGCCCCAACCCCAGTTTCCCCAAAAGACCGGACACGAATAACATAACTCCCTGTCTCCACGATGCGAGTAAAGAGTAAGGAATTGCTACTACCATCAGGGCCATCATCATTTTCTGCCAGAGTCGAACCATCAGGTGCTAGCAGTGTGATGATACTATCAAAGTTTTCCGATGACAGGTCAACTGCTAAATTATCGCCCTTCTGCAACTTCACAGTGTAATCACGGGCAAACCCACCTTGACCTGTGGGAATATCTTTGTCGGACAGGCTATCGGAAAGTTCAGTGCTGTTAGATAAAGGTATTGGACTATACAATTTATTTTGAGCAAAAGCTCCACTTGTACTAATGCCTATTGCCAGCAATGTGGCAGGAATGATGATGAGTTGTTTTAAACCTGCCGCAAAAACTTTATTCATACATTTTAAGCAATTTTTCTACAAAAATAGGTTAATTCGGTCAATGTATCCACTTATTAGTCAAAGCTTGCGCGTTAATTCTTGATTTACCCGTCTTTGACGGCAGTGGCTACAGCTACTAATCCTAAGACCACAATTCCATACTGACGAAGTGTTTGCACAGCAGACCTGGCAGTAGCACCAGTAGTATAAATGTCGTCCACTAACAGCACAGGGACATTTGGAGGACGATGGCGAAATTCTTGCCCAATAGCAAAAGCTTTGTCCAAGTTTTTTTCTCGTTTAGATACCGACAAACCAAACTGCGCTTCAGTTTCTCGCACTCTTGCTAAACCGTTTAGTTTCAATTTTAATCCAGTTATTTCGCAGAAGCTTTGTGCTATCAGTGCAGCTTGATTGTATTTACGTTGTTTTTGTTTGCTAGCGTGGAGTGGGATGGGAACTACCACAGGCTGGCTATCTCGCCTTGGTGAATTTAACAACCATGCTTCTCCTAACCATTGACCCAAAGGACGAGCTATTTGGGGTTGATTTTCGTATTTCATCGCTGCGATCGCTCGTTTCACTGGGCTACCATATTCCCCCCAGCCAAACACAGGTATAGGCTCTTGCCATAGAGAAATCGGGTCTTTACGTTGACATTTTTGCAGTTGTCTGGTGCAGTTTTGACAGAATTCTTGGGAAGTTGCGCGTTGACATAGAGGGCAATGGGATTGGAGAAAAAGATTGAGTAAGCCTGTGAGATTTTTAATCCAAGCGTGCATTTAGAATCGTCCTTTGTCTTTTGTCATTTGTCATTTGTCATTTGTCATTTGTCATTTGTCCTTTGTCTTTTGTCCTTTGTCCTTAGCTAATGACTAATGACCAATGACTAATGACTATTGACCAATGACTTAACATACACGCGATCGCACCTTGTTGTTTCTACTCCCGTTGCTGGAGTGTAGCCATTGCTTTCATACAGCTTGACTGCTTCCACCAAAACGCTGGCGGTTTCAATCCAAATTTGTTGAAAACCACGCTTTGCGATCGCTGCTTCTAGCTGTTGTAACAAATATTTCCCTAATCCTAAACCCCTGATGCTGGGCAAAAGATACATTTTGCGGATTTCTACAGCTTTTTTGCCTCGGTGTATGGGGTAATATGCTCCAGTACCTACTAACTGACTTTGGTGTTCAATTACCCAAAACTCTCCCCCAGTAGCTAAATAACATTCCTCTACGCGCAGCACATCTCGGTCAGCACCCTTTGGTTCCCAACCCAGACCGTATTCTGATAATACATAACTGATGACTTCAGCGGCTCTTGTGCGATCGCTTTCCACCCAATCACGAATTAAAAAATCTTGATAATAGTTTTTCATTACCATTTGCTGGTCAAGTTTACACAGAAAAATTTTCTGCATCTATATCCCAATTTACTCAGCAAATAGCAATTCTTGCAGAGTCTATTTCAGGCTGTACTCTCAAGGCGTGAATTATGTCAGTGCTAAGAAAAGTCAGGAGTGCTGAGTGCTGAGTGCTGAGTAACCCCATAGCGAAACGGGGGGATTGAAGTAAGGACGTATTATTTTTTCTTCCATACTTAAAAGCAGGGGCAACTCTTAGAGACGCTGCGCGAACAGACCTTCTGTGCTGAGTGCGATTATTACTTCTTTACTGAGCACTCATTACTCAGCACTCAGCACTGTTTCGGTCATCTTTAACGAAGAAGAAATCGGCTCTACATCTACCTACATCATCAATGCCCAACCAGGTGTATTCTTGCCAAATATGCTGATTGACAAATTCTTTATGACCTTAAATTTAGATTTATGTAAAAAATAATTCCAAAAGATGTTCAATCTCTGCCTTTTTTGCAACATTTGCCTGTACTGCGATTGCACCTTCGGCTGCAAGATGTTTGGCAATAGAGGCATCGATTCTTTTGGATACACGCGTAAAAACTGCAATTTTTCTTGCTAGTTTTTTTATGGTTGTTGAGTTTGAAAGAGTTATCCGAAACGGGTTGCGAAAAAACAAGAACGCACCCGTTTGGGTCTTCAACTAGGTATCCATTTCGTTACCATTTCAGGGCTGACTCGATCTGCCATGCCCACGGCGATGGTGGGTGATGACGCGATCGCCCGCAATGCCAGGAACAGCGCTTGGATTTCCCAGCTATCAGCATTAAGCGGCCAGCCGTGCCAGAGAATAACTGTGGGCCCTGTTCCCCAGTCATTGTAGTATATCTGCGTACCGTCTTTGGTAGTGATTGTACTCATGTGAATCCTATGTATATCGAGAGCAAAGACAACTATTAGGGCAATGTCGCTTCAGAAATGCTCAAAGTGTTGTTGGCGTCAGCTTTCGAGGACTCATTTGCTGGAACGGATGCAGTTATCTCCCCAATGGTGCTGTCGTTTGTCCCGCTACCAGGACGCAAGGCACTTAAAGCAGTTTTAATCACAACAGCTGTAGGTACTGCCACAATTACACCCAACAGTCCGCCAATTCTTGCCCCTGTTAAAACTGAAATTAAAATCCAAACTGGATTTAAACCAGTAAAACTGCCTAAAATTCGGGGAGCAATTAAATTTTCGAGAATTTGCTGTACAATTACCGCTGCGATCAACACTCTCACACCCATTGAAAAATCTTGCAACGCTACCAATAGTGTAGTCAGGGCGATGCCTACAGAACCGCCAAAGGGGACAAGAGCCATCAGACCAATAGTTAGTCCGAATAGCAATCCAAATGGCACTTTCAGCCACAAAAAGGTAGGAATAAGGGCTGAAGCCATACAGGTAGATAAAATCAACTGGGTGATGAAGAAATTTTGGAAGCTTAAGCGGACTGTTTTAGAGAAAGGATCGCGAAATTTATTAGGTAGCCATTCGACTAAACTTTCCCAGAGTTCACCCCCGTGCTGTAAAAGATAAAAAGTCAAAACTATCGTCAAGAGAATATCTAGCAGACTAGTAACTGTGAGTACAGCTAGATTTAAAACTTGTCCTGCGATCGCTTGTAATTGTCCTTTGACGCGATCGTTGATTTGCACCACCAGAGCATCGAGGTTAATCGGTAAGCCAAAAGTCTCAGCTTTTCCATTTAATATCATTAACTGAGAGCGTCCAGAGTCGATTAACTCTGGCAAACGCGCCACCAGTTGTTGAGCTTGGGTAAGAGCCAGGGGAAAAAGTGTCACACCCAATGCCAATAAAATCGATAAAGCCAAGAGAAATACTAAAATAGCAACTTGCTCTCGCTTCGCACCATGATGCTCCATCCAGCTCACGGGGTAGTTGAGCAGAAATGCTAGCACTGAGGCTCCGACTAAAATGACTATGAGAGAATGGAAATAATTGAAAAATACCGAAAGTGCCCAACCATTGAGAACTAGCAGCGGAAGGAATAACGCGATCGCCCCGATTCGCGCTATTGGTGTGAATCTTTGCCACCAGTCGAGTAGCTTGCGTGTCTGCATTTTGAGCTGATTGGAATAGAACTAAATGAAATTTTTCTTTACAGCTTATTATCTCTAACTATATGAGTCTTATTCATCCTTCTAGTTTAGGAGTTAGACTAACCCCAATGGAGAATTTTGAACTAAAAGAGAATGGGGAGTGGGGAATGGGGAGTGGGGAGTGGGGAGCAGGGGAGCAGGGGAGCCAGGGGGAGCACGGGGAGCAGGGGGAGAATAATCATGCCCCATCCCCAATGCCCAAAATGCAGTTGCTTTTACATTTAGTTCCGATCGTCGGCTTTTTTCCATCCTTGTGGATGCTCTATCGGGGCCAGGGTAGTCGGGAACAACTTGCTATTAGTCGTCTGTCTATTACTTTGGCACTTACTTGGTTGTTGAGTTA
>NZ_JBALDJ010000069.1:0-70861 GCF_036917415.1 Nostoc sp.
ATTTGTCATTTGTCATTTGTCATTTGTCATTTGTCATTTGTCATTTGTCATTTGTCATTTGTCATTTGTCATTTGTCATTTGTCATTTGTCATTAGTTATTCTCCCCTGCTCCCCCTGCCTCCCCTGCCTCCCTTGCTCCCTCATCTAAGAATTTGTCGCCCATGCGATCAGTGCTTGGGTTAAACCATCTAAAGTGTATTCTTGGGCTTCTATATCCACACGTCCGAATAAATCATGGCAAGTTTTGGAGGTTTGGGGGCCGATAGAGGCAATACAAACTCCCTCTAAGAATTGGCTAGCATCAGAGTTGTTGGAAAATATGTTGTTAGTAAGTTGACAGAAAAATTGTACAGTTTTAGAACTGGCAAAGGTAATCGCATCTACTTTGCGGTTTTGGAGAGCTAACTTTGCCGCAGGTGGAATACTACTAGGACAACAAGATTGATATGCCGCAACTTCTATCACCTTTGCTCCCTTGAGAGTTAATTCCTTAACTAAAACTTCTCTGCCGCCGCTTTCAACTCTGGGAAATAATACCTTTTTACCATCTAATTTATCTGGGAAATTTTCCACTAAAGAATCGGCAATAAAGTTGGGGGGAATAAAATCTGCTTGCAGAGAGCGTTGTTTGAGACTTTGGGCTGTTTTCTCACCAACGACGGCAATTTTAATGCCAGCTAAGGCACGGCTATCTTTACCTTGGTTAGTTAGCCTTTCAAAAAAGTAGTCTATGCCATTGGTAGAAGTGAGAATTAACCAGTCGAAGTCAGATAAATGAGCGATCGCACGATCCAAAGCTTCCCAACTGGAGGGTGGGCCGATTTCTAAGGTAGGCATTTCGATGACTGTTGCACCTGATGCAATGAGGCGATCGCTAAATTGACTTGATTGGCCAACTGAACGTGTAACCAAGATCATTTTACCAGTAAGGGGAAGGGGAGATAGGGAGAAATTGCTTGACATAGCAGGGGGGCTAAAAGTTTTGGCTGTAGTCGAATCCTGACAATCTATTTTCTCAGGTTGTAAGTACTTGCGTAGCCCAACAACTTCGCCAATCACAATTACCGCCGGAGAAAAGGATAATCCGGTGGTTTGTTCTAGAATATTGCCCAGTTGCGCTGTCCAAATTTGTTGTTCGGGAGTTCCTGCCCAACGGATGATCGCAATGGGTGTTAAGTGCGATCGCCCGTGCTGCACGAGTTGATCTACAATCTCTGCTAGATGTCGCCCTCCCATCAAAATTACCAGTGTCTCTAAGCGTGAGAGTGCTTCCCAGTCTAAAACCTCTGGTTCATGAGCTGTAAGCACTGCAAAAGTGCGGCTTAACACCGGATCTGTTAGGGGAATTCCTGCCAATAAAGGTGCTGCAAGGGCTGAGGAAATTCCTGGTACTAGTTCAAAATCACAACCGGATGCTTTCAAAGCTTCAATTTCGGAAGTGCAACGCCCAAAAATCAACGGATCGCCTGATTTGAGCCGTATAACTTGTTTTCCTTGCAGACAGTGCTTTACCAGTAACTTGTTAATCTGTGCTTGGCTTGTACTGGGTTCGCCACCGCGTTTGCCGACATCTAACTTCAGGCAATCATCTGGTACGCACTGCAATAATTGAGCATCTACTAAAGCATCGTAAACTAACACCTGAGCAGCAGCTAAAAGATTGTAAGCTTTTACTGTTAGGTATGCCGCATCTCCAGGCCCAGCACCTACAAGGTAGACTTTACCCCTTTCTTTAGTCATTTGTCATTTGTCATTTGTCATTTGTCATTTGTCATTTGTCATTTGTCATTTGTCATTTGTCATTCGTTAATAGTTCTTCTTTCCTGCTTTTTTCCTAGTCCCCAGTCCCCAGTCCCCAGTCCCCAGTCCCCAATCCCCAATCCCTTTATTCAATTCGTCTGGGTATTAATTTTTTGAATTAGTAGATCAACTTGCTCAACCATCTCCTTGTTTTTCTCAGCTTGGAATAATTCTCTGGCTTTTTTGAGATTGACAATCGCTTCTTTTGGCTGTTGTTGTCTTCCCAAAGTGATTCCCAAATTATAGTAAGTGAATGCATCATTGGGGACGAGGCTAATGGCTTTTTTGTAATGTGCGATCGCTTCTTGAGGTTTACCTCGATCGTCCATCGCATTTCCCAAACCTGTGTAAGCTTGTGCGTGTTTGGGATCGAGGCGAATCGCTTCGGTATAGCCGGCGATTGCTTCTGTTAGCTTGCCTTGAGCGTAAAAAGCACTTGCTAAATTATAGTGAGCGTCTGCATAGTTGGGAGCAAAGCTGATGGCTTTTTTGTAATGTGCGATCGCTTCTTCTAGTTTGCCTTGAGCGTATAGAGTATTTCCCAAAGCATTATAACCTGCTGGATTTTTCGGAGCGAGGCGAATGGATGCTGTATATTCGGCGATTGCTTCTGCTGGCTTTCCTTGAGCGTACAAGGCGTTTCCTAAGTAATAGTGAGCGTCTGCATAGTTAGGATCGAAGCTAATGGATTTTTTATATTGGGTAATTGCTTCTACTAGCTCACCTCGATCGTACAGAGCATTTCCTAAACGGGTATAAGTCGGTGCATAATCTGGTTTGAGGCGAATTGCTGCTGTATATTCGGTAACTGCCTCTGGTAGCTTGCCTTGAGCGTAGAGAGCATTTCCTAAGTTATAGTGAGCTTCAGCATACTTGGGTTCAAGGCTGATGGCTTTCTGATATTGGGCGATCGCAGCTTCTAACTGATTCAGTCTTGCTAAAGTCAAACCTAGATTAAAATATGCTCTAGAGTCTTGAGGATCGAGACTAATGGCTTTATTGTATTGGGCGATCGCTTCTTGTGGTTTACCTCGATCGTCGAGAGTATTTCCCAAGGCAATATAAGCTTGTGCAAAATTGGGTTCTAGTTCAATTGCCTTCCGAAAAGCCGCCTCTGCTCCTTTTAAATCTCCCTGTTTATAAAGATTGCTTCCTTGCTCGAAGTTAGCAACTGCGTTTTTGTTCCGAATAACTGCGGACTGAGTATTTTGAATTTTTGCTAAAATAACGCCAACATCTTTACCAAAGGCAGTATTCCCATTATTCAAACACAAGCAGATAATAGCTGCTACCAGTAGATTCTTGTTTTTCAGCATTTTTATTACCTTACTTGCTTGGTTTACATATAATATCAAGTTCGGCGAATTACCATCACAAAAATACCTCACCCTAGCCCCTCTTTGCTGACTCTTAGGGGAGCAAAAACACAGCTTTGGCAGGATTCTAGCAGAAATTATAAGTGATTAAGCTAACTTGATACAAGTGTATTCTTAATTATTCATTTATATACAATATACATTTGGTAAAATTAATTATGCATTATTCATAACCCTTGTAAAGATGTAACATTGCTACTTCTCCACATTCTTTTTCACCAGATTTTTAATAGATGGTGCTTTATTAAGAGTAAAAAGTCGTTTTTTAAATAATTATTGACACTTTTGTTTCCATAAGTTTAACAATGGCTGCAATTAATTTTTCTGGGTTAAGAGGTTTGGATAAATGCATCTGAAACCCAGCTTTTAGGGCTTTTTCGTGGTCATCGTTTCTCGCAAAGGCAGTCAAGGCAATTGCTGGAATTTGTCCACCTTGTTCTGGTGTGCGAGTTCTCACTTCATGTATTAACATATAGCCATCTATATCGGGCATACTAATATCGCTGACTAACACATCTGGCTTGACCTCTGCTAAGGTTTGTAATGCTTCATCAGCAGAAGATACCGCCATCACAAAAGCCCCATCTTGCTCTAATACAAAAGCAACAAAATCTCGCGAATCACTATCATCATCGACAACTAAAACCCGGATACCATTCAGAGGTAAGAAGTTAGTAGCTAAGAATGCAGCGTAATTTTGTTCATCCGTCAGCCTTGGGCTTTCATCTGGCAGAAGCGGTAAGCTAACAGTAAATATTGCCCCTTTACCCTCACCGTGGCTATCTGCTTTGACGATGCCGCCATGCATTTCGATGATATTACGCACAATTGCCAATCCCAGTCCTAATCCACCAAAATTTCTCGTAGAGGTGCTATCTGCTTGGCGAAAGTAATCAAACACGAATGGCAAAAAGTCAGCGCTAATTCCCCTACCCGTATCGCTAACGATGATTTGAGCATAGCCTTCAGTTTCCTCTAATTGCACTTCTACCTTTCCTCCCCTGGGTGTAAATTTGATTGCGTTAGAAAGGAGATTCCAGACGACTTGCTGCAAACGAGTCGAGTCACCCATGATTTGCCTTACACCCGGTTCAAATACTGTATTCATCTCAATCAATTTTGTTTCTGCTGCTAATTGCATTGTCTGTAGTGCCGACAATACCGTAGACTTTAGATTAATCTTTGTGATATTCAGCGTCAGTTTGCCTTGTAAAATTCTGGAAATATCCAGCAAGTCCTCAATGAGTTGAACTTGTAAGATAGCATTCCGCTCGATTGTGGCTAGGGCTTCAGATGTCTTTGTTTCGTCTAACCTGCCAGTTTGCAACAACTTTGACCAGCCGAGAATTGCATTCAGTGGAGTGCGTAATTCGTGCGAAAGGACGGCTAAAAATTCATCTTTAATTCGATTGGCTGTTTCTGCTTTTGCTCGTGCTACTTGTTCTAATTCCAGCAGGTGCGCTCGTTCTTCAAGTATTTGTTTTTGTTCGTGGATATCCGTACAGGTTCCAAACCACTTGACTACAAAACCTTGCTCATCTTTGAGTGGTAAACCTCGCGCTAGCTGCCAACGATAAGAGCCATCAGCAGCTCGTTTAAAGCGATATTCATTATTATATATAGTGCTATTTTTTACAGCATCAGACCACACTTTATCAGCTCTTTGAAGATCATCTGGATGCAATGCAGCCAACCAACCAGAACCCAAAGATTGCTCTAATGTTAGCCCGGTATATTCGCACCAATTTTGATTAAAAAAATCACATTCACCGTTAGGTTTAGTTGTCCAGACAAGTTGAGGAATTGCCTCAGCCAAGTAACGGTAGCGTTCTTCGCTTTGTCGGAGAATTTCTAAAATGCGTTGGCGTTCAAGGATTTCTTGTTGTAATTGCTCGTTAGTTTTGGTAATTTCATTGGTGCGAATAGCAACCATTTCTTCGAGATGATTCTGGTATTTTCGCAGTTCCTCCTCTATCCATAAGCGTTCGGATATTTGTGTTTGAAGTTCTTGATTTGCTTGTTCTAATTGAGTAGGGCTAGGAAGTGCCAGTGCTTGTGGAACTAAAGGTATAAGCTCTACTGCTGTAATTACAGATATTGTTGCAGTTACTGCTTTGAGAAATCCCGACATCCAATAGGTTGGATGCCAAAGTGTCCAAATCTCCATTAAATGAGTGGTGCCGCAAGCTACGATAAATCCACTAAACAGCAAAAAAATCCAATCAAAGGGCAAATCTTGTCGCTTGCGGACAAAGTAGAAGAGTGTAGCTGGAATCGAGTAATAAGCTAGTGCAATGAATGCGTCAGATAATATGTGTAACCAAACTAAATTCGTTTGCCATAAATAGCAGTGTCCATGTGGAATAAATGATTCTGATGTCAAAAAGTTAGTCCAGAATTCTGATATTATATTTGACATAAATACTTGATTGTTTAATCTATAAAATCTCTGTTTTGCATAAGATTATTCTAGTAGCAAAATATTACTGATACAGTGTGTCTAATTTCTTTACTGCTGAAAAAGACTACAATATGTCTTTACAAAACAAAAAGACTGTTAGTATCATCGCTGTTTTGCAAAAATAAATCATTTAAAATTCCCAATATTTTCTCTTCTAAAGCCTAAATTAATTAATTGCGGCTATGGAGCTTTTCGCACATCCGATTGCAATTGTAATGGCTATGAAGAGAGTGGTCAAACTTGCGGAAATTGCGGACATAATTATGGGATACACTAGTAAGTTACCAAATAAAAACCATTCTCACCATAGTGATGGGAATGGCAACAAAATTAGGAGACACAACAGGAAAATTTAATCTCTGCAATTCTCATTAAAGTTAAGATTCGCTTGACTTAGCACTCATTTTATCTAACAGTTGAGTGATTTTTTTAGCTTTTTCAGGTTGGCGCTGTTTTTGTAATAAATCTTTAGCTTGTAGCAGGTTAGTTTTAGCTTCTTCTTCTCGCTCTTGCTGCATGAGGATATTCGCCAGACGCAAGTAAGCATCAGGATTTTTCGGACTGCGGCGAATTACTTCCTGAAATAATTCTGTTGCTTCCTCTACTTGTCCTTGCTGGTTTAAAACATCTCCCAAAAACAAGCGTACTACATCATTAGTAGAGTTGATGGAAATCACTTTGCGAAAAGCTGCTTCTGCACCTTGGTAATCTTTTGCTTGGGCAAGATTGATGCCTTTTTGAAACAAGTCTGAGGTAATCAAAGTTTTCCAAGCGAAATAGCCAAGGATTGACAGACTCAGAACAACTACAACAGCAGCGATAATCGAACTAGTGGGAAAGGTTTCTAGCATTGTCTAAGCCAAAAGACAGGCGATAGGAAAAATCAGATATTCCATAAAAAAGAGTTTCCAGATAAATTGGTAAAATTGAGCGATCGCACTTTTATCTTGTAAGTCTACCCTCAAACTCCGTAACCACAACCAAGCCAACAGGCCCAAATGAGTAACTACCAGGAATATGGCGTTAACGGAGGCGACGTGTAGCACCCCAACCAGAATTATTCCCAAATAACAGGTAGTTATTACCCAAAGAGACAGATTGAACACAGCTTGGGGCCCAAGTTTGATGGTGAAAGTAGTAATATTGTAGAGGCGATCGCCTTCCATATCGGGGATATCTTTAAAGATAGCGATCGCAAAGGTAAACACTAAAATAAATAATGTCAACACCCACACCACAGGCGGAATTGTTTGGCTTTGTTGCAACGCCCAACTGTAATGCAGATATAGCCCTAAGTTAACAATCGTACCGCGCACCGAAAAAATACACAGCGCCGCCCAAACGGGAAACTGTTTTAAGCGAATTGGCGGTAAAGAATAAGCAGTACCAATGGCCAAACTAATTGCTACCATACCCAATAAAAACGGGCCAGTTAGCCACGCCACAACCAGCGCCAAAATCCCAGTCAAAGCGACAATTAATTGCCCAGTTTGCTGAGAAAACTCACCAGACGCTAAGGGTAAATGAGGCTTATTAATCTTGTCAATTTCCACATCCTCTAATTGATTCAGCCCCACAATATAGACATTGCCACACAGACAACCAATCCATGCACCGAAGACAGGGAGTAGGGAATACGTAGAAACAAGATTCATCGCGTTTGTAGAGACGCGATTCATCGCGTCTGTAGAGATATGATTAATCGCGTCTCTACTTATAGCAATGGCAATTAAATATAAACCCAAAACACTCAGACTTGTACCAATAATTGTGTGAGGACGAGAGAATTTCCAGAAGGCATATAACCACTGGAAATATGATTGAACAGGTTTGCCTGGTAAAGGGCTGTTTTGAGAACTTTGGCTCATGAGTAGCTTAGATACAGTATTCTGGCTGGTTGTTAATCATTGTCACAGAATTTGGTCATTAGACTTCTTTCATGAATCAAAAGCCCTCACCCTAAATCCCTCTCCCAAGCTTGGGAGAAGGACTTTGAAATTGTCTACCCTTCTCCTCCGTGCCCTCTGCGGTAGCCTGCGACAAGCCGAAGCGTCTACGTTATTCTAAATTTATAACTTCTTGCAACAACTGAAATGCGATTAATTTTATACAGTAAACCCGGCTGTCATTTATGTGAAGGCTTGCAAGAAAAGCTAAAACAAATCCAAAATCTCAGTTTCGAGTTGGAAATTAGGGATATTACGACTCGTGAAGATTGGTTTGCTGCATATCAGTATGAAGTGCCTGTACTTTATTTATCGAACCGCAGAGGCGCAGAGGGCGCAAAGGAAGAAGAGGAGAGTAAGAAACTATTGCCACGTCCTTCTCCTCGTGCTAGTGTGCAGCAGTTGGAGCAAATGTTGCGTAAATATTTAGCCAATTAGAAAAAAATAATGCACAATAAACGCAAGACAAGCGTGTTACTGAAAAAGCAAAGGATACAGAGCAACTAAATTTATTGACGGAATTATTAATTTTGAATTTTGAATTTTGAATTTTGAATTCGGAGCGAAGCGATGTGACGAGGTTCACAAAATGAAATTGCGGGAATTACTAACAGCGGTAGACAGTGTTGAGCAATTGCCTAGTTATCCAATGGAAGATGTGGAAATTAGGGGTTTAAAGACGAATTCCCATGCTTGTCGTGTGGGAGATTTGTTTATTGGGATGCCAGGAACGCGGGTTGATGGTGGGGAATTTTGGCAAAGTGCGATCGCATCGGGGGCGGTAGCTGCGATCGTTTCTCCCGAAGCTGCACAAAAAAATCCTCCCACAAATCAGGCTGTGGTCATTAGTGCAAGTAACATTACACAAGCTTGTGCCCAAATAGCCAGTGCTTTTTATGGTTATCCAGGGCGAAAACTCAAGTTGGTAGGCGTAACTGGTACAAATGGCAAAACTACAACTACTCATTTAATTGAATTTCTGCTCAACAAAGCTAATTTAGCTACAGCTTTGATGGGAACTCTCTACACTCGTTGGGCAGGTTTTGAGCAAACTGCTGCCCACACTACCCCTTTTGCAGTGGAACTGCAACAGCAGCTAGCAGAGGCTGTAAATGCTGGGAGTGAGTTCGGGGTGATGGAAGTCAGTTCGCACGCTTTGTCCCAAGGTAGAGTGTTGGGTTGTGAATTTGAGGTGGCGGTATTTAGTAATCTTACTCAAGACCATCTCGACTATCACAGCGATATGGAAGATTACTTTGCTGCCAAAGCGTTATTATTTAGTCCTAATTATCTCAAGGGACGGGCAATAATTAATGCTGATGATGCTTACGGGAAGCGGTTAATTGCGTCGTTGGATTCCGAACGAGTTTGGAGTTACAGCGTCAACGACAACAGCGCTGATTTCTGGATGAGCGATTTAAGTTACCAGCCAAATGGTGTTAGTGGGACATTACATACACCAAAAGGTGACGTGGCTTTTCAATCGCCCCTAGTCGGACAATATAATTTAGAAAATCTTTTAGCAGCCGTAGGAGCAGTTTTGCACTTAGGACTAGATTTGCAGTTAGTGGCATCTGTGATACCTGAATTTCCCGGAGTTCCCGGACGGATGGAACGGGTACAGATTAGTACTGAGCAAGATATTAGCGTGATTGTGGATTATGCTCACACGCCCGATAGCTTAGAAAATTTATTGAAAGCTGCGCGTCCGTTTATACCTGGTAAAGTGATTTGTGTATTTGGTTGTGGAGGCGATCGCGATCGCACTAAGCGCCCAAAAATGGGTAAAATTGCCGCCCAGCTAGCTGATGTGGCAGTGGTGACATCAGATAATCCCCGGACTGAAGACCCAGAAAGGATTTTGCAAGATATTTTGGCGGGAATAGCTGACACAGTGCAGCCAACTGTAATTTGCGATCGGGCGATCGCAATTCGTACCGCTATTTTACAAGCACAACCCGGTGATGGAGTATTGCTTGCTGGTAAAGGCCACGAAGACTACCAAATTCTCGGCACCGAAAAAATCCATTTTGACGACCGAGAACACGCACGCGACGCTTTAAACGAAAGACTTAACGTACAAGTTTAATTTGGGCATTGGGCATTGGGCATCGGGCATTGGTAACTCTTCCCCATTCCCCATTCCCCACTCCCCTCTAGGTAGACTTTTTTATAGTTATACCAATTTTAAAAAAGAATCTGACAGATACATACTCACAAAGCTTTGTTCTGTCTGGCTTTCTTAATTTTGAATTTTGAATTTTGAATTTTGAATTGGTATTAATGTTTCTTTCCGTGGTGATTTTGTAAAAAATGCACACATAAAGGTGAAAATCGAAGACAGAATTATTTCTTGCTTCATCCAAGTTGTGCTTGACTCATGAATGTTTCTCTGGCTAAGGATCTGTCTGTTTATCAACTGGTTATGGGAGTGCAAGCGCCTCCTAAACCATTGTCCCTCAGTCCTGCTACTCTGCTATCACTGGTGAGAGCGCAAATTGACTTACTCATTGAGCAGCAAATTGCAGCCACTCTCTGGGTGAAGCTACCACCAGATAAAATTTGGCAATCAGAATTAGCGCGTTATCAATCCTCGGTAGGTGCGTCTAGTCTCATTTATACTTGCCAGATTGAGGAGAGTAGGAAAAGGGAAGCAGGGGAAGCAGGTGAAGACAAGGGAGAGGGAAGATTAAATATCTCCTCATCTCCCTCATCCCCATCATCTCATTATGTCCCCGTTTACTTACCACCAGATAGCCAAATGCGACGGGAAAACTTTCTGATCGTGTTATCGCCCCAGTTTTGCAGTTTAATTTTGGCTCATCGACCACTTAAAAAACGCAAAAATCAGACATTAGGGAAGGTAAATACTAATAAAAACCAGCCGTTGCTGATTATAACTACTGTTGAGGGGAGAGTAATTCAGCAAGTATTAAATAGTATCCAACAAGCGATGTCTAACGACAAGCCGCTAGGCGTCTATGCACCAGAATCATCCTCAATTTTACCTGCTAGTTTTATTTGTCCAACCGTGCCCCAAGCCGCACTGATGAATCAACTGTTGGCAAAACAACTTCTCCGACAAGATGAAATTAATCATCAAATCATCACAGTACGCACTAATAAGTTGGAGCAGCAAAATCAAGAACTGCACAACAAAGAGCAACTCAAAGATGAATACCTGAAAAATGTCTGTCAGGAACTGCGTATACCCTTGACGCACATGAAAACAGCACTTTCATTATTAAATTCCCCTAATCTTAAACCTCCACAACGACAACGTTATTTACAGATGTTAAATACCCAGTGCGATCGGCAAAATTCCCTGATTACTGGTTTCTTGGAACTGGTGCAGCTGGAACAGAATTTGGAAGGGACGACTTTGGAGTTGGTGCGTCTCTCAGATATAGTACCTGGAGTAGTCAGTACCTACCAACCTGTAGCCCAAGAAAAAGGAATTATGCTAGCCTACACCGTACCGAGTGAACTCCCGTCTGTTTGGTGCGTAAGTGGTAAGCTGAGGCAAATTGTGATTAATCTGCTGCACAACAGTCTTAAGTTTACCCCTAATGGAGGTCAAGTATGGGTGCGTGCCCGTAATCAAGGCGATTATGTCCAATTAGAATTCCGCGACACAGGTATCGGTATTGCCGAAAACGAAATTCCCAAAATCTTCGATCGGTTTTATCGTGTGCGTACAGCAGCAACCGAAGATTATGGTGGTGCTGGGTTGGGGTTAACAATTGTACAGCAATTGCTACTGCGCTGTGGTGGATCTATTTCTGTAAAAAGTAAATTATCTGAAGGTTCTACCTTTACAGTGCAACTGGCAACTGTTGGCAATATCCCAAGAGCGATCGCTACAGAAAATGAGTTATGAATTATGAGTTATAAGTGATGAGTTAAAAATTCATAACTCATCACTCATAACTCCTACAGTTATTTTGCCTAACCTGCTGCAAACTCAGTAAACTTCCGCTTGTAGGGAGCATGAAAACCCAAAACAATATCTTATTTTGGCACTACAGCATTATTAGCCATTAGTTCATAATCAAGAGTCCATAGTCAATAGTTAGTCTCATTCAAAATATTTATGCCTAATACCATTTCTTTGTGAGGCTGCACCAAATTTTCTTCCTTTGTGTCCTTCTCTGACGAGACGCCGCACGAATGCGTCCTTCTCCCAAGGGGAGACGCTAACGCGAATGCGGTTCGTTCCTTATATAGCAATCTTAAATCAGTTGTGAAGAAAATGGCTGAAAAGCCTATAAAAACGTGCTTTTTATCAAGGAAGGCAGGAGGCAGATAGCGCAGCGTTAGCGAGTCCGCGACGCCTTGGGAGCAGGGGTTTAAGACCTCACCGTTTATACGGCGCAAACAAAAAGGGAGCCAGTCTGATGGACGGGAACGCCTGCATAAAAGAACTGGCGGGAGGGGTCTGAATCCTCTCCCAATTGTTCCTTCAGCATAGCTGCCTCCTGCCTCCTGCCTCCTTCAACTCCGTATTTTCTCAGGAGGGTTGGGGAGGGGTATACCTTATGTACTTGCAAAACGCTGTATCTTTATTTATGCTGTCTTCTTAGGTAATTTCTATTGTTAGCGCGGTGAAACTTCTGCATTCAACCAATTGACAAAACCCTGATTAACTGCCGTCGGAGAAATTTCGGCGATAAAATTAGTATAAGTAATATGCTCTTGAATAAGTTTTTCTATTTCTAAAGCATAACCATCTTGAGTTTTGATAATTAAAACAACTTCTGGTTCTTCAGTAATTTCTCCTTGCCAACTATAAGCACAAGTAATTGGGAACCAATTGACACAGACTGCTAACTTACATTCCAGTAATGCCCGACCAATTTGGCGTGCTTCATCTGTATTGTTTAAAGTTACATAGTAGAGTTTCATAAAAGTTTCCGACTTCCAATTAGAGACATTTGTGCAATTCTCTTAACCTCTTACGGGTGCTTTACGGGCAACATGAACAGCAGAAAGAAACGAGAGTTGTACGCTATCTCCAAACTTTTCTAGCTTCTTTCGCAATCCTGCAAATAGTCGCTCTTGGGCTTGTGGCTCTAGTCCCCGATGGGTACTTAAAAGCTTGAGGTAGTCATCAATGCTATAGGTGACTTCACACGCAGTTTGCTCGACAACCAACTCTTTAAAACAATTGGAGTCTAAAATCTCTTGTCCAAACCCCCTCAAAATCTCCGCTTGAATCTGGGCACCTTCATATCGGGCAAATGAGGGAGCATAAGCTTGATACACTTCCTCTAGAACTTGGTAAACTTCGTATTTCGGTTCTGGGGTCAGATTCCATAGCAAGATAAGAAAACCGTTATCGCACATTGCCGATGCTGCCTTGGTATATCTAATCTCTGGCGGTATCCAGTGAAAGGCATTGGCTCCTAGAACGGCATTGAACTGTTTTGCTTCTAGTTCCCACTCCTCAAATGAAGTATTGCAAATTGTAACTTTTGGATATCGATCGCAGTTGTGTTGTGCCAAATGACAAAAATCCTGGTTTGGCTCAATACACGTCATTGAAAAACCAAATTGAGCAAAAGCTACCGTCGCATTTCCTGGGCCACAACCAACCTCAAGAATGGATGCATCTGAAGAAAGTTGGGCTAAAGCGACAGACCGATCGATTAGTTCCTTTGGATAGTGCGGTCTTGCATTGTAATAAACATCAGCAACGGGAGAATACCAAGTCCTTCGCTGTTCCAAATCTATAGAAGCTCTGGCATTTATTTCTTGTCTAAAGTCTTGCATAAGCTAGGGTGTGTCAGCAATGAAATCCAATTTCATTTTAGAACCAACAAGGGATCTGTCAGCAAGGGGGCAGGGGACAGGGGGCAGGGGGCAGGAGGGACGATTTCTGCTAGTTGTAAAAAAAGCTGTAGTTGTGAAGATGACAACTGACACGGCTGCCGCACTTGCTGATATAGCTCCCGCACTTGTTGATATAGCTCCCGCACTTGCTGATATGGCTGCTGCACTTGCTGATATAATAGCTCCCGCACTTGCTGATATGGCTGCTGCACTTGCTGATATAGCTCCCGTACTTGCTGATATGGCTCCCGTACTTGTTGATATGGCTCCCGCACTTGTTGATATGGCTCCCGTAATTGCTGACCAGAAAGAAAAAGGTACAAGCCCCGAAATAAATGATGTTGTTGGCAAATTAACAACTCCTTCAGAAATTCACATATTGCAGGTTGCTACTTCCTTTTAAAGTTGGCAATTATGCTGTTTATTTCCCGATACAGAACTTACTAAAAATCCTCTCTAAAACTGATTCTGTTACTTCTTCTCCGGTAATTTCTCCCAAAGCTTGAATCGCCCCCCGTAAGTCAATTGTCCAAAAATCAAGAGGTAACTGCTGAACAATTGTTGCTTGTACTTGTTCCAAAGATATTTTAGCTTGAGTTAAGGCTGCTGCCTGCCTTTGGTTAATAGCTAAATCCATATCAGCCGCTTGCACTTTTCCCGATTGAACTATCTCTAAAATTGCTGTTTCTAAAGTATCGATACCTTGATTTTGGGCTGCGGCTGTGACAATTGTAGATTTTGGGTCGCACATTTGATGCATTTCTAGCGCAACTGGAATTTGGGATTGAAGGTTTTCCCTATCGCTTTCTTCTACTAAATCGATTTTGTTAATAACTATAATCAACGGACGGTGTTGTACCTTTTGGTAAATTTCTTCATCGCCTTGTGTCCAACCTGCGGAAGCATCGATGGTAAGCAAGACTAAATCAGCTGCATTGGCGGCACGACGCGATCGCTCGACGCCAATTTTTTCGACTTGGTCTGTTGTTTCCCGAATCCCCGCTGTATCTAATACTTGTACGGGTATTCCCCCAACCACTAACTGAGATTCGACGATATCGCGGGTTGTACCAGGTAAATCAGTTACAATGGCGCGATCGCTCCGGCTCCAAGCGTTCAATAAACTCGACTTACCCACATTCGGACGCCCGACAATTGCCACTTTTAAACCAGTGCGTAGCAACTCACCTTTGTCTTTGGTTTCCAATAACCTAGTTATTTCTGCGGCAATTTTATCGATTGCTGATATAATTGCTTTATCATCCAACGGCGGAAGGTCTTCCTCAAAATCAATTCGAGCTTCAATTTCTGCCAAGATATCCAAACAGTTAGCGCGTAACTGCCGAATCGGATGAGCTAATTTTCCTTGTAAACCAGCTAAGGCACTTTGAGCAGCTTGGGGCGATTTAGCTCCCACTAAATCAGCAATACCTTCGGCTTGAGTTAAATCCAATCGTCCATTCAAAAAGGCACGGAGAGTAAATTCTCCCGGTTGCGCTAGTCTGGCCCCATTTTCCAAACACAGTTGTAATACCTGCTGCACTGCCATAATTCCCCCGTGGCAATGGAATTCTACAACATCTTCACGGGTGTAAGAACGAGGTGCTTTCATAATTAACAACAGGGCTTCATCCACCATTTGTTGCGTCTGGGGATGGCGAATGTAACCGTAGAGAATCCGGTGACTTTCCCAAACTTGTCGCCCTGGTGCGTAAAAGAGACTTTGGGCGATTGTCATTGCTTGAGAACCAGACACCCGCACAATGCCAACACTACCCTGTTGGGGGACAACAGCAGTGGCGATCGCGGCTATAGTTCCAGTAGTAGCAAAGAGTTCTGACATGAGCGCCCTTTATTAAGAGTGAGGGTCAACAGGCACAAGTAAGACAGCGTACAAGTTAAATGGTATCTGGATCTATATTTAATTCTCGCAGTTTTGCTGCCAAGCGATCGCTACGTTGTTTCTGGTGTTGTGCCACTTCTTCCGGTGTGGGAATCAGTTCTCCTTCACGAGTGTAAAAGCGTAATTTTTCTTGAACAACCCCTAAATATAAACCTAGCTGTTGACTCCATAACCAGCCTTGGGGATTTTGTTCTAGCGGTTGATATTCACCATCCAGCAAATGGAACCCTGAAAATTCTAACGTTTCTGGGTCAAACCAGAAGTAATCTGGTGTGCGAAATATATCTTGGTAAATTTGTTTTTTTAAGCCTTTATCAGTGTCGCCTGTGCTATCCGAGATAATTTCTATAATTACATTGGGATATTTGCCATCTTCTTCCCAGACAACCCAACTTTTACGGGGTTTGCGTTCAGTCCCCAGTACGACAAAAAAATCTGGCCCCCGGAAATTTTCTGATTTGCGCTGGTGTGGACTGTAGTAGATGGTGAGATTACCCGATGCATAAAAATCTTTGCGATTTGGCCACAGCCACTCCAAACATTGGATGAGCAGTGTCATTTGCAACCGATGCAAGTCAGTTTCCAAAGGCGGTTCGTCACTATATAAATCCCCTGGGGGAAATATAACATTTTCTGGGGATTCTAAATCTTGGGCGACAGACATGGCAACAAGTGTCTCATTGCTATAAGTTTAGCGTAGCAGTCAGCCCAACTCTTAGAGACGCTGTTCGCGTTCAGGGAATTTAAAATTCAAAACTGGTCAGGGTTAAAGCATTCTACAGCAACTAATTATTCATCACCGCATCCAAAAGCAGATTGGCATCAAAGCGGACTACATCGGTGCAAGGTAGCCCCGTTTCTGCTATTGTTTGAGCGATGCTTTCCTGAGCCGCAGACTCATCTAAATGGGCTGTGTTCAGTGCTATACCCACTACAGAAACACTTCCAAAAGCACCACCAGCATTAGCAACAGTTTCATAAAGCCGAATCACCTCTGGTAAAGGTGGAATTATGACATGGGGATGATTGCGTACATGAACTTGTCCCGCCCGATGTACTAACAGCAGTTGGGTTGGTTGCGAACCACGGATTAAAGGTAGAGTTGCCGTTGAACCAGGGTGTAGCAGCGAACCTTGTCCTTCAATATGCAAGATGTCGTAGTTTTTGCCATAGCGCATAACAATCTGTTCCACAGCACCGGCGGCAAAATCTACCCGCACGGCATCTAAAGCCACGCCGTCTCCTTCTAACATCACCCCAGTTTGCCCTGTGGCGAGGAATTTAGAACTCCAGCCCCGCAGTTTTGACGCCCAATGTAACTCTAGACTAGTTGACATTTTACCAATCGCCATGTCGGTTCCCACTGTCAACACCCGCCGACACGGAAGGGTACGTGCCATTCCACTAGCAACACTGATATTAGACGGCTCTTTTCGCACATCCCAAATTAGTTGCCCTGGTTTGAGCAGTGCATTTAATTCCGGTATGCTTGCCATTGGTGTATGTAAACCATTCACCAGCGACATTCCCGCTTCTAGAGCGTCTTTGATTTCCAGCCAGTAATCATCTGGTACAGCACCACCTCCTGGGGCAATGCCAATTACCAAAACTTCTGGTTTGTACTCTAAGGCTGCGGCTACCGATGCCACAATTGGCACATCACGCTTGATACCTGTTAATTCTGGTAGGGATTTGCCAGCACACTCGCGATCGATTACGGCTACAATTGGGGCTTCACTGTAACGTAAAATTGCTAGCCCTGTTTTGCCGTGATGCCCGCTAATTCCCTCATGCAGCAAGATAGCTACTCGTTGATTAAGTGGTAGACGCACTGTGTTGTACTCCCAAACCTGGTAAATCGTTTGGCAAAACTTTTCCTTCTTTTAGCAATGCACCCGTAAAAGGGTCATCAATTAAGTTAAGGTGACTGTCTAAATCTAAATAATCAGCTAGTGGTGCTAGCTGTAATGCTGCTGTATTAGCTAGCGAACTGTCAGAATAGCAACCGAACATTACTTGCAACCGATATGCTCGTGCTGTATGTACCATTCGCATTGCCTCTGTTAGCCCCCCTGATTTCATTAGTTTGATATTAATGCCATCCACGTAATTTGCCAAATCGGGAATATCGGTGCTGGTGAAACAACTTTCATCAACAAAGATGGGCAGGGGAGAGTGTTCTTTGAGTTTTGCTAAACTTTTTTCTTCTCCCCGTGGTAATGGCTGTTCTACATACTTTATACCTAAATCAGCTAGCCAATTGCACATAGCGATCGCATCTTCTAAACTCCAGCCACCGTTAGCATCAACAAAAAATTCTAGTAATGGTGCTTCTTCTCGCACCGCTAAGAGCATTTTTTTATCTGCATCTATGCCATTTGGGCTACCTAGTTTCACCTTAAAAAGGCGGACATCTGTAAATTGTAACCAGTCTCGCGCCCTCGCCCTAGCGCCTTCAGGTGAATTAATTCCAATTGTGACTGAAGTCGGTACTATTTGATTGCGATCAAGTCCCCAAATTTGCCACAAGGGTAATCCTACGCGCTTACCCAACCAGTCGTGCATTCCCATATCTAAGGCAGCTCTTGCAGCAGAAGGAACCTGGTTTTGTATTAAAACTTGCTCAATTTCTTGACGTTGTAAGGGGCTGAATGTTTGCAACAAAGGCACAACTTGCTCTAGAGCGTCTTTGATTGCATCAGTTGATTGCCGATGATTACCTACACCAAATGGTGATGCTTCCCCCCAGCCTTCGATATCATCTTGTGAAATCCTCACCCATACATTTGTTGTCTGTGCCGTTGTACCTCGACTAATAGTCAACGGAAATCTTTTATTTACTGTAAATAAATTTACATTTATTTGCATACTTATTTTACATATTATGATATTGCCAAAGTCAGTGTAAGTTCAAAATTTAAATTATTGGATGCATCTGTTATACTTTTTTACATTCATTGCGAAGTTTTTATACATACATTTTATTTGTTACTTAATTTATGAACACCTTAAAAAAATGGAAAATTTTGAAATCAAAAATGGTTTTAGATAATCCTTGGTGTCAGGTGAGGCAAGATGAAATAGAATTACCGAATGGGAAAATTATAGATGATTATTTTGTCAGTATTAAGCCTGACGTTGCAATGATTTTACCTATCACTAATAATAGAGAAATTATTTTTGTGCGGCAATATAGACACGCCGTAGGTGAATTTTTCTTAGAACTGCCAGCAGGTAATTTCGATCCCACACAAGAGACTGCCGAAGTAGCAGCAATTAGAGAACTAAGAGAAGAGACTGGTTATATTCCCCAAGAATTTAGAAAAATCGGAACTCTATACGATAAGCCGAGTAAAGATACTAATCAAATACATTTATTTTTAGCAGAGAATGTGAGCAAAGTTGGAGAGCAACAACTAGATATTACAGAAGAAATTGAAGTTGTATTTATTCCTGTAGAATCAGTTTTAAATAAAATTATTCAGGGAGAAATTTCTATTGCCGGAACTGTAGCGGCTCTCTTCTTAGGTTTAAATTTTATTAATTATTAATAATTATTATACCTCTTTTCTGTTAAAAAAATACTTGACACGAATTGGATCGTGAAGCTTTTACAGCAACTTTTATTGGATGTTTGAGCATAGAATAATATTAATAAAGTTTCCATATAATGTCCTCGTAAGGATGATGTACAGAATTTTTCTGTATATAACTGTTACTATGCTAAGGACGGAGCGCAAGTAGCTAAATTCAAATTGGCGGTTTGTAACGTGGATGTTCTAATTGAGTCAACAAGAAGCTTTGAAAAGGATCTTGGCAGGCTGAGTGAAGAGGGAAAAGCCGCAACGGTTAAAAAAATTAATGATTGCGCCAGCCTCTTCCCAACTAAAAATGCTGACGTTTATCGTAAGTTACGTCGTCTTCCTCTACCGTCAGATATTAATGGCTATGAATCTTCGCTGTACACGCTAAGGGTTTCGCAGAAACTAAGGGTGATTTTGACAGTTGACGAAGATCCAATTTTTGGGCAAGTTATTTTTACTCTTTTTCGAGTGGTCAAACACGATGACCTCGATAAGGCATATAAAAGTGTGGCAGAGTCTTTGTATCAAGAATTACTCCACCACAATCAAGAAACTGCCCGGATTTCGTAAGTTGGTTTATGGCACAAACCCTTACTCTGTGTGATGAATACGGCATTATTTATCAAGCTATGAAGATTTTGCCAGATGACGAGCTAAAGATTGCTTTTCTTGAAGCTTTGACAGAGCTTGAAGATAACGAGTGTCACAGAACAAGAAAATTTCCAAAAACGAGGCTGCACAAAGTAAAAGGTGTGAAACAGGCAATTTATCGTGCTGATATCGATAAAGTCTCAGGTTGGCGTATCCACGTTCAATATATTAATGGGCAAATTCATCTCAAGGATATTATCGAGGGGCAAAGACACGATGATGTCATTGAGGTGATTAAATCTAAAAAGGCACGCTATGAGTAATCCTCATTATTAAGTAACACCACACCCAAAAAAGTCTCTGCACCGGAATGACCCAATATGGTCAGTTGAGTTGCAGAGGTTGTCTGCGTTCGGTGAGCTTAGTCGTTAGTTTTCGGTGGCAAGTTGGAGTATCCACGCCACCTAATTTTTCACTTTTTTATCTTGCCCATTGCTGCAAGATATAAGCATAAAAAGCCTCTTTATCTACCTTATCCATTGCATAAATTTTCCGACCACCAGGAACTACTTTAGTACGCCCCTGACTAAGACCAGTGGTGATAACTTCTGTTTCCCATTCGCGCAATTGATAAAATTCTGGATGTCCCAAATAGGCCGTTGCCAACACATCCCAAAAATAATAATCTTGGGGAATAACTAGTGCATAACATTGTCCGGCTAAATCACAGATGGGATAGTGGCGTTGTCGTCCCATTTCTTTTACTAATTGTGATGTGACTGGGACATTATTAGTCAAATCCAAAGGACACATAATAATTTCAATTTGGGTTTGCCATACCCGCGCTGCTGAAATTGCGTCCCAATAAACATTCCATTCGGCAGAACCATCTTGTCCAGCTTCTAAACTTTTTTCCACATTACCGCCAACATTCAACGCACCCCCCATCCACACAATTTTGTGAATCTTCGCTTCAATATCTGGTGCTTTATCCAAAGCCACTGCAACCGTCGTTAACGGCCCAGTTACCATCAACGTTACGGGGTCTGATGCCTCGCGCAACACCTCGATCATAAAATCTTGACCTGTTTCGACAACCAGAGGCGTAGCAATGGTTTCGCTTTGATTGAGAATGGGGAGATGGTCAACGATAAACGAATCACGGCGATAGAGAGTAGGAAATGGATTGATACCGCGCACAGTGCTTTCTGCTACCGGGATATGAGAAAATCCCATCAAATCTATAATTTTACGTGTGGCGCTAACAGCTGGTTGAATGTAGCAATCTGCTGGAGTGACGACAACACCAAGAAGTTCAATATTATCCATCGTCAACAGCAGCATAGTTGCCAGATAATCATCTACACCGCCATCGTGATCCATTAATACTAGTTGTTTTGTCATAAAAGGAGAATTATATGGACAAGTTTATGGAAGCTGCTATTCAAGAAGCAAAACAAGGCAGACAAGAAGGTGGAATTCCTATTGGTTCGGTTCTGGTCAAGGATGGCAAAATTCTTGGCAGAGGACACAATAAACGTGTGCAAGACGCCGATCCTGTCACCCATGCCGAAATCGATTGTCTCCGCAATGCTGGGAGAGTTGGCAGCTACAGAGGTACAACACTCTATTCAACTTTAATGCCGTGTTACCTGTGCGCTGGGGCAATGGTACAATTTGGCATTAAAAAAGTCATCGCTGGAGAATCCAGAACTTTTCCTGGTGCTAAAGAATTTATGGTATCTCACGGTGTGGAAGTAATCGATCTTAATCTTGACGAATGCGAACAAATGATGAGTGAGTTTATTGAAACTAACCCTGAACTTTGGAATGAAGATATTGGTAAATAGTCATTGGTCATTGGTCATTGGTCATTTGTCATTTGTCATTAATTCTCCTTCCCTGCTTCCCACTATCCACCTTTTAAGGATAGGTATTTTAAAATCAGCCAGTAGATAGAGTAATGTGATGCCAGGAAAAGTTACTGCGTTTAGTGTCTTTCAATAGACATTTAATCCCAAAATGCGTGGAATAGGTTTTGAGAACAAAATCCCAGAGAGAATTGAGCAAAACTCTCATCTCATGTCCGCATAATTAGTGATAATTTAGATAGTCATTGCACCCCTAAGAATCATAACGATCGCAATATCTGGGTTGAAGTCTAGCACATTAGGAAAATATTGATAATACTTAAGAAGGAAGCTGCAAATCCTTTTGTATTACACAATAATTTTAGTGACTGTAATTAGCTAAAATTTAAAAATGTGAAAATGGCAAATTTAACTGAATTTACATTATTTGCTCCTCGCAACAAAGGAGCAGCTTTAATTGGGTCTTTTTCAGATTGGAAAGAAATTCCAATGTCAAAAGTTGAAGATGGGTATTTTCGCACTAAAATTAAACTGGAAGACGGCGTTTATCAATATAAATTTCGCATTCAAACCAAAAGCCCAAATTTTGCCCCTGATGAATGGATAAATATCATTGATCCCAAAGCGACAGATGTTAATGAAACGGAAAAATACGGCATAGTACGTATTCAAGATGGACAACGCATTGTTGATACTTACCTTTGGCAACACGATGAAATACCGTTGCCTGATAACCGGGAATTAGTCATATATGAAATGCACGTTGCCGATTTTACTAGTGATGAAGTTGACTCTAACAAGCGAGGCAAATATTTAGGGATAATTGCTAAGTTAGATTATCTTTGCGAATTGGGAATTAATGCAATTGAATTAATGCCAGTTAATGAGTACCCAGGTGATTATAACTGGGGCTATAAAGTTCGCCACTTCTTTGCTACAGAATCTAGTTACGGTTCAACAGAAGATTTAAAGCGGTTGATTGACGAGTGTCATGGTAGAGGCATTCGCGTTTTTATGGATGGAATTTATAATCACACAGATGAAGAATGCCCTTTAATACTAATTGATCGAAATTACTGGTACTACGAACACAAGCATTATCCTGAAGACCCAGATAATTACTGGGGACCAGAGTTTAACTATGATAATTACGACAAAAACTTAAATATTAAACCTGCATGGGAATACATCGGCGATGTGGTAAAATTTTGGATTCAGGAGTATCACATTGATGGAATTCGCTTTGATGCAGTGCGGCAATTGGCTAACTTTGAATTTCTCAACTGGCTGACTAAGGAAGCGAAAAACCATGCTGAACCCAAACAGTTTTACAGCATTGCTGAACACATTCCCGATACAAAGACTGTAGTCAAGCCAGATGGCCCATTAGATGCTTGTTGGCATGAAAGTTTTCGCTACTTTATAATTCCATATATTTGTGGTAAATCATTTGAATTAGAACAACTCAAGCAGATTTTAGATCCCAAACAGCAGGGTTATGCGATCGCTACCAATACGATCAATTATTTAGCAACCCACGATCGCGAACGTGTATTACGAGAATTAGGCGATTGCGGCATCTTTGACGCAGCTGCATTTGAACGAGCCAAGTTAGCAGCTGCTCTGTTAATGACAGCGATGGGTGTACCGATGCTGTGGATGGGAGAGGAGTTTGGCGAATACCAGCAAAAAAGTGAAGATGTGACTAAGCCGCGCAAGATTAATTGGTCTTTGTTGTCAAGCGACCAGAATCATGATTTATTTGAGTATTATCAAAAGCTGATTGCTTTACACAAGCAAACTCCAGCTTTGCAAAGTGACAATATTAAGTTTTTCTACGAAAATGCAAATGAGAAAGTGCTGGCTTACACCCGTTGGGATGAGCATAATTCTCATGTCGTTGTCGTGGCAAATTTCTCCAACCAAAATTTAAATCAATATAAACTTTCAGACTTCCCAACTGCTGAGTATTGGCGAGATTGGCTTAGTAATCAAGAAGTGAAATCTGGAGAGGATGGTTTAGTCACTGACTTGCCAAACTATACAGCCAAGATATTTGTTTCAAATTTACAGTAATGTCGTCTGTGGAGCGTAGATGCAAAAGCTTGTAAATACATTGTTGAGGCAGTGCGATCGCTCGTAAAACAAACTGCTTGCGTCGCAACGGAGTAACAAAAGTGGCTATGAGAGCAACAGCAAATAAAATAACATCATGTCCGAATAATTAGTTATGATTCCACAATTGCACCCCTTCTTGCAAGGTCTTTGGGGTTCTTTGGGTCTAATTAAGTAATCAAGTGGATATGATATAACACCATGCACAAATGAGGCGTTGGGCAGTAATTAACAGGAGGCTTTATGGTAATTGTTAACAATTTGCGCTTCCCTTTGACCCTTTTGACAGCACTAGGCTGCGGGCTGGTAGCTGGCGTCTTCTTTGCCTTCTCGACTTTCGTGATGAATGCCCTTGCACGACTCCAGCCAAAGGAGGGCATTGCTGCCATGCAATCCATCAATATCACCGCAATCAATCCGTTGTTCATGTTGGCACTCTTCGGAACGGCTGTGGCTTGCATCTTTCTAGCGGTTTCCTCGGTGTTAAAGTGGCATCAACCTGGCGCTGCCTACTTGCTTGTCGGTAGCCTCCTGTATCTCATTGGTACCGTTCTAGTGACGATCGCGTTCAATGTGCCGCTGAATGATGCGTTAGCGATCGCCAAACCGGATAGCACTGAAGGCGCGAACCTATGGGCTAAATACCTGACTAATTGGACGTTTTGGAACCACGTTCGGACAATAGCGGCACTTGCAGCAGCACTGACGCTTGCACTGTGCGATCGCACGATGAGATAGAAATGATGAATATGTATGATACCCTTTGCTCGGCAAAATGAAGCTATATGAGTATTCAATCAGCATACGATAATTGGTCAGCTACATACGATGCTGACGAAAATCTGACGCGCGATCTGGATCGAATCGTCACCAGAAAAACCTTGATGGGTTTGAGGTGTAAATCAGCCGTGGAAATTGGCTGTGGCACAGGTAAAAATACGCTTTTGCTTTCACAAATTGCTCTGAAAGTTTATGCGATCGATTTTTCAGCACAGATGATCGAAAAGGCGAAAGAGAAAGTAAGGTCAGCTAATGTGGTGTTTATTACAGAAGACATTACCAAGCAATGGACTTGTCGCAATGAATCTGCTGATTTGGTCACTTGTAATCTTGTTCTAGAACATATCGAAGACCTCAGCTTGATATTTTCAGAAGCATTTCGTGTATTAGTCAAAGGAGGATACTTTTTTATCTGTGAGCTTCATCCATTTAAGCAATATCAAGGAACAAAAGCTAATTTTCAAAGACAGCAAGAGTTTATTGAAATTCCGGCATTTGTACATCATTTATCAGACTTTTTTAACACAGCGAAAGTTCATGGCTTCCTACTTGAAGAGTTCCAAGAGTGGTGGCATGAACAGGATAAAAATAAACCACCTAGACTTGTATCGATCTTGTTTAGAAAGTGAAGAAAATTTTGGGGCATTGAAATTTAGAGCAGTTGCAGAGATACTTGCAAGAGTGACGGAAGATGGGCGACTAATTATGGAATTTCCAAAACAGGTAGAGAAAATTTCTGTCAGCGCTGACAATTGCTTAACATCAGAATTCTCGAAAAATATTCATCAGTCATTAACACAGCGAGATGCTCAGTTTATTGAATTATTCATGCCTGTATGGGAATGGTTTTACCGTTATTACTTTCAAGTAAAAACTGATGGATGGCATCACATCCCAACAACAGGGAAAGTACTACTGGTTGGCTCTCATAATGGGGGAATGGCTTCTCCAGATTTAATAATGATGATGTACGATTGGTTTTCGAGATTTGGAACCGAGCGTTTGGTGTATGGTCTAATGCACCCTTCCGCTTGGAAAGTCAGTCCAGAAATAGCAGGATTAGCCCAGAAATTCGGAGCAATTGTTGCACATCCCAAAATGGCTAGTGCGGCTTTCGATCGAGGTGCTAGCGTTCTGGTATATCCTGGAGGACAATATGATATGTTTCGTCCTCATAGCCAACGCCATAAAATTCATTTTGCTGGTCATCAGGGCTTTATCAAGTTGGCTTTAAAACAAGAAGTTCCGATTATTCCTGTAATCTCGGTAGGCGCTCATGATAGCTTGATAGTCTTATGTGATTGCTATGATTTCGTCAAACAATTGCATCAGTGGGGATTGCCGTGGTTATATCAAATAGACCCTGGAGTTTTCCCAATTTACTTAGGTTTGCCTTGGGGCTTGTCTATTGGCCCTCTGCCAAATATTCCTCTACCTGTGCAGATTCACACTCGTATCTGTCAGCCAATTACTTTTGAGAGATATGGTCGAGATGCAGCTAGAGATCGTAACTATGTGAATGCTTGTTATGAAATAGTTCAGAATCAAATGCAGGAAGAGTTAAATAATTTGGTTAGAGATACTCAGAAATCTAGCTAATATCATGTCCGGTTAAAGACTTATCATTAGGGGAGCAGGGGGCAGGGGGCAGGGGGCAGGGGGCAGGGGGCAGGGGGCAGGGGGCAGGGGGCAGGGGGCAGGGGGCAGGGGGCAGGGAGCAGAGGAAAGGGGCTTTTGGGCTTTCTGTATAGATTCGGGAAGTAAAACTAATTAGCCTGACTCGATCTAAAACACGAATATTAGTGGCGAAGTGACGAATCTGCCAATATTTCCAAAAGCGATCGCTCCATAACTTCACTGACAAATTTATTACCTTGCAAGTTGAGGTGAATGTGGTCGTGAAACAAACCTTGGGGGTTGGTAGTTGAATTGAAATTCGGTAAAAAGTCTATATAGTGAATTTGCTGTGCTTTGGTAAAATCGCTCAAGCGCTGACGTGCTTTAATTTCGTAATCGCGGGGGCCTGGTTCACCAATTTCTCGTAGCAAGGGAGTCATCACCAGCAGAAATTTGCTGTTGGATTGGCGAGTCAAGGCTTGAATTTTAGCGATCGCCTCCAGATTAATCCCCACGCGATCGCCTGGTTCATTTTGTACGGCTTGCAGTTCAGGAATTGGCTTTTGCTTGACGATATAACGCTGCCACACTTCCACTAATGCCAGAGGAGGTTTACGATCGGGATAATTGCGATCGCGTCCTACTGGTAAAGAAGTAGGAGGAGTTGCAAACAAATCATCGGTATTAATTAATAGCACCACTGCTTGCGCGTTAAAAGTGCCAAACTTCTCTAAATAAGCTAATTCATTCCTTGGTCCCCAAGAGTTTGCTGAAGCATTTAATACTTCTATTTCCTGAAAATTACTATTAGTAGATAATGGTAGAGAACGCATCATCAAACTAGATATTGTATTAGTCTGATCTGTCCACCAGCCACCATTGGCAATAGAATCACCTAAGAGTAGAATTCGCAGCCCAGAAGGTGCAGGTATCTTTTTTATCGGACTACCTCGCATAGAATATTCATTAATTTCAATGCGATTACCAAAACGACGGGTACGCTGGTTAGGAGCCAACAAATAACCAATTTGCTCATCGCCAATATAAATCAGGGGATTACCAAAACCAAACAGCGATCGCAGTCCAATCTCGATTACCAGAAACAATCCCACAACCACCGCCAAAATTACGCTCAGTGCTATTTTCACCTACTCACACCCTCTTATACTGAGTTGCTTTTCAATGATACTGGGGGATTGGGCATTGGGCATTGGGCATTGGGCAAGGTTATTTTCATTGTCCCCTTGTCCCCTTGTTCCCACTCCTCACTTCTAAATTTTTAAATTTTTAAAGTGAATTTAACATCATCCGCAAACAGAAGGACTACAATCAAAACGGACAAATATTTCATGCTCCAACAAGAGAGGATTACAAAGCTGTGTCCGACTTAAATCGCGGAATTATGAAATTTAAGGGAGCAGATTCCCCAAAAGTAGTCACTATCTCTACCGTGTTGCTTCTGGGATCGATCGCTGCTCTTGTCATCTGGGCGCTACAAGCTGCCTATGCGCTAAACTAAAACCATTAGTAGTCTAGAAGGACACTTGTCTTAAACGGTTTCCGTCTTAGCCAAGTGTCCATTTAGCAACTAGTAATTAAAGAAGAATCCAGAATCCAGAATCCAGAATTGAGAATGCTTTTCCTTGGGGAATTCAAACCACTAGCTGATTGTAGACCTCTAAATCATATAATTTGCATTGTTTTTAAACCCCTGTGTTCATCCCCTAGCCATCATTCTGACTCCTGACTCCTGAATTCTTTTTGATAAAAGCTCTTTTATAACCATCAAAAATTTCAGAAAAACTTTAGATTTTAGATTTGAGGTTTTAGATGGAAAATTTAAATCTAAAATCCAAAATCCAGAATGTTTGAACTTTGGGGTGTTTTCGTTATTTTAATTATCTGCCCCCTTTTGGGCGGATTACCCCTGATTGCATGGATAACTTACGCCCTGAAGCGGAAGCAGTTATCACAAGTTGGTACAGGAAACATTAGTGTATCGGCTGCCTTTTATCATGGCGGTAAAATTGTCGGAATTTTGGCAGTCTTGTCAGAAGCTTTAAAAGGAGTTGCGGCAGTCTTACTCACCCGCATTTTCTTCCCAGAGGGATCGTTTTGGGAATTGGTTGCCCTGATCGCTCTGGTAATCGGTAGATACTGGATAGGCAGAGGAGCAGGTACGACAAATGTTGTCTGGGGATTTGTCGTACACGATCCACTAGTAGCGGTATTTGTATCTTTCTTTGCAGGTATTAGTTTGACAATTCTGCAATCAAGAAAGGTAGTCAAATTTGGGGTTTTGCTGCTTTTTCCTTTGTTTGTGGCACTTCTGCACCTGAGCGATATTCCCAGAATATTTGCTGCTGTCGCCTTAGCAGGTTTAATGGGCTGGATCTATACCAAAATTCCTGATGATATGAAACTGCCAGCCCAAGAAGCACAAACAGAATCGCAAGCGATGTTGGAATTTTTACGCGGCGATCGCGCTATGGTTTCTCTAGATGAAGAGTTGAATGCTGCCATAGTCGGAGAAAAGGCGGCGACATTATCTCAAATTAAGCGCTGGGGCTATCCAGTGCCGAAGGGATGGGTACTAGCCCCCATCGACGATCCAGAACTGTTAACAGAATTTCTCCAGCCATCAGAATTATCCCCCTTGGTGGTACGTTCCTCCGCTATTGGAGAAGATTCAGAATACGCTTCTGCTGCTGGACAGTATGAAACAGTTGTCAATGTTACTAGTCCAGAGGCATTACAGTCAGCGATCGCCCAAGTTCAAGCTTCCTACAATCATCCTTACGCTGTCCAATATCGGCGCGATCGCGGTTTAAATGATACAGCAATGGCTGTGTTGATTCAACAACAAGTCCAGAGTGTATATTCTGGCGTTGCTTTCAGTCGCGATCCCATTACCCAACAAGGTGATGCGATCGTTATTGAAGCCCTTCCAGGCAGCCCGACGCAAGTCGTTTCGGGAAAAGTCACACCAGAACAATATCGCGCTTTTGTCGTTGAAACAGAAAATTCCTACTCTGTACAATTAGAAGGTCAAGGACGAATACCACAGTCATTAATCAAACAAGTTGCTTACCTTACCTACCGACTCGAAAAACGTTATCATGGCACTCCTCAAGATATCGAGTGGAGTTATGATGGTCAAACGCTTTGGGTGTTGCAATCTCGACCAATCGCTACTCTGTTACCCATCTGGACACGCAAAATCGCCGCTGAAGTGATTCCCGGAGTAATTCACCCCTTAACATGGTCAATTAATCGTCCTTTAACTTGTGGAGTTTGGGGAGAATTTTTTACTTTAGTTTTAAGCGATGCCTTCTCCTGGGGGAGACGCTCCGCGAACGGCAACGGCAAAGCCGAACGCGCCTTGGGGTTAGATTTCACCAAAACAGCAACTCTGCATTATTCCAGAGCCTACTTTAATGCTTCCCTCTTAGGAGATATTTTTCTTCGCATGGGACTACCGCCAGAAAGTCTGGAATTTTTAACCAGAGGAGCTAAATTAAGTAAACCCTCCTTGCAGTCAACTTGGGAAAATTTGCCAGGACTAGGGAAGTTGCTGAAGCGGGAATTAAGTTTAGAAAAAGACTTCAAAGAAGATTATCACAAACGATTCATTCCTGGGTTATCGCAGTTGGCGCAGGAAGAAATAGATAACTTGGAACCACCGGAGTTGTTGGCAAGAATTGATTTTATTCTGGAGTTGCTGCGTCATGGTACGTATTACAGCATTTTAGCTCCCTTGAGTGCTGCCCTGAGACAGGCGATTTTTCGGGTAAAAGATGGGCAAATCGATCATAGCGTCACCCCAGAGGTAGCGGCATTGCGATCGCTCAGTGCCATCGCTACAGATGCCAAGCAGGTATTAGTTGAGTTTGAGCCACAGCAAGTATTTGAACAATTAAAGCAAACCCCCGAAGGAGAGAAGATCCTCCAAGAATTTAACGAATTGCTTCAAGATTACGGCTATTTAAGTGAGGTGGGAACCGATATCTCTGTTCCCACTTGGCGGGAAAACCCCCAAATGATTAAGCAGATGTTTGTGCAGCTAATGCAGGGGAACGAACCACAAGCAGGTGCTAAAGACGCGATTAATAGTATCTTTGCTAGGAAGCGCAAACGCTCTTTTGTGCAACGGCGCGTGGATATCAAAGGACGAGTCACCGAAGTTTATTCCCGGCTTTTAGCTGAATTGCGTTGGAGTTTTGTAGCTTTAGAGAAAATTTGGTTAAAGTCTGGCTTACTTAGGCAAACAGGCGATATCTTTTTTCTCAATTTTGATGAAGTGCGGCGTCTAGTTGGGGATGAAGATTCCAGCTTAATAGAGCAGTTAAATGAGTTAGTAGAATTTAGGCGATCGCAATTTCTGCAAGATAGCGAGATTATTCAAATACCTGTTTTAGTCTACGGCAATACACCTCCTCACCCGTTAGCTCCCTCTGAACTTTACTCTGATCAAATTTTACAAGGTATTGGAGCCAGTCACGGGCAAGCCGAAGGTCGGGTGAAGGTGTTGCGAAATTTACAAGACGTGCCAGACATCGATCGAGATACGATTCTGGTAGTGCCTTATACAGATTCCGGCTGGGCCCCTTTGTTATTAAAGGCTGGAGGATTAATTGCCGAAGCTGGGGGAAGGCTTTCTCACGGTGCGATCGTTGCTCGTGAGTATGGAATTCCCGCAGTCATGGATGTTCGAGGCGCTACATGGCTCTTGCAAGATGGTCAACGAGTTAGGATTGATGGGTCTAGGGGTATTGTGGAATTATCTAACGATTTAAGACCCGAATGATTACCATTTCCCTCAAAAACTTGCCTGAAGAATCGGTTTCTCACAATGCCGAAATCAAGAAAAAGGTGATGTTACGCTTCGGCGATTTACCTCACCTAACTAACTTTTCTCAAGCACGTTTTGCTCCTGGACAAACCGCACCAGCACACGCACATCAAGATATGTGCGAAGTATTCTTTGTAGAAGCTGGTTCAGGAGTAATTAACATTGATGGTGCAGAATACTCCCTGCTTCCGGGAAACTGTGTAGCCATCGAACCGGGAGAAGTACACGAAGTTGTTAATAGTGGCTCCACCGAACTTATTTTGACATACTTTGGTTTGCAAGTCGAAAAACCAGCGTAATTATTTTGAATACAAGACACAGTGAGGGCACAACATTGTTATGCCCTCACAAAAGTTTGCGGATGTTACTTATAAACCAATACAGTTCAGTTAAGCATTTTTTCTCTTTTCTCTGTTTCGCGCCAGTTGCTTCAAGTCGGGGAACCCGCCCAACGCACTGGCTTCTCTGCGCCTCTGCGGTTCGTTAAAAAAGTTGACTTTGATAAAGAGTTTTAGCCTTAACTAAACCCTATTGGCTTATAAACAAAAATAAATTTGCAAAATTCTAATATACTAATACCATTTCTTTGTGAGGCTGCGCCAAACCCTTTTAACTTCTTTCTTTGTGTTCTTTGCGTCCTTTGCGGTTCGTTTTTCTTTCTTATACTTATGGTTTAGCGCATCTTCATACAGAATTGGTATAAGGGTGTCGCGCCGCGCATCTGACGTAAAGAATTTATACAAGCAGGACAATCACAGCCAAATAAGTCGATTGCCACATTGCTTTCTTCATCATTAAACTCCAGCATGGGAGCATCTTCTTGAGAAAATTCTATTTCACGCTGATAGTTAGGAATTTGAGCCAATACGGAAGCCCTGGCACATACTAAACCCACTTTATGTTTATTGCGTATACAAGATAGACGGTCTGTGGTTTTGGCTTCTGATTCTGGCTCCATCGCTTGGGCGTGATTCAGCATTACTCCCATAAAGAGAAGAGAGCTAATCAGCACAGGAGAAGAAAGCAAACTCAGTATGAATTTGTTCATTAGCTTTCTTGAAAAACAATCTCGATTGCTCAGATTATCCGATTAAATCTTACAGTGCAAGTAAATCTCTATCACGAATAGCCCAAAATTCAGATGTAGAGATGCGATTTATCGCGTCTTGAAAGACCAATTATCTACACCAATAACCTTTAACCCAAGCGTATTGTCACACAACACAAATCTGTTTCTGATAACGTGAAGGCAGAAGTTGCTACAGGCTGCGCAAAACACCCAAACGTGAAGGCAGAAGTTGCTACAGGCTGCGCGAAACACCCAAACGTGAAGACAGAAGTTGCTACAGGCTGCGCGAAACACCCAAACGTGAAGACAGAAGCTCTTACAGGGAAGACGGAAGTTGCTACAGGCTGCGCGAAACACCCAAACGTGAAGACAGAAGTTGCTACAGGCTGCACAAAACACAAAAGCGTTAAAGCAGAAGTTGCTAAGAGAAGTTTATTGGTATACAAAGAGTTTTATATCCCATTGTCATTTGGAAACCTACTCAGTAATAATATAATTTTCAACAGAGTCTATCAAAAATTAAAGACTTGTAAGAATTCACCACTCAGGAGTCAGAAGCCAGAATTTAAAAGCAGTTCAGTATAATTCGCCTATTGATTGAGAAGAGTTCGACTAAATTTTCTAACATTCTGACTCCTAAATTCTTGCTAGAAATTACCTTATGTGTTCCTACGCAAATAAAAGGTAGTAATGATGGTAACCGCTCAATAATCTGGGGTAAATCGCTCAGTGACAAGGCTCAAATGGCGTAAACTCGTTCCTGAACTGGTAGTTCGCCCCGATTTCTTGAGCGGATAGTAATGATGGATGAGCAGAACAATCAAAATTATCGTTCACAAAGTCGTTACTGACCGTCCCGCACGCAGCGAACCACGAGTTCAAAAACGCCGCCCCAAAGCTTACCCCTTCATGACAAAACCTCGACAAGAATTACGTAAACAACTGCAAACTTCTTAATTGGCAACTGTTTCCGCTTTTCTTAGTACCATTTGTCTTTAGACTACAGTGACTCCTAGCGTATAAGAACCAGGGTCAAAAAAGCCAGAACTGAAAGTTCCGCCATTTTGAGGGAAGTAATCATAATCACTTACTGAAATGGAGTAAGTACCTGCCCCTAGTGAAGCGGTGATTGATAGAGAAGTACTGGAACTCTGTAAGTTCCCAGCACTATTAAATAGGCCGAGAACTGGAAAGGTACCATTGTAATTCGGCGTGCTAATAGTCACAGTTCCTGGGTTAGCTAAAGAAAATGTGAAAAAGTCGAAATCAGGATTGTTCCCTGGAAGTCTTGCCAGTTGAGCAGAGGTATTAACTTCTGAACCTGATGTTAAAGTACCTAGCTTCTCAGCAGTGGCTAGTGTGTTGTTTGTCCCTTGTCCAGCATCTTCTTTCTCGTAGAACAGGAAGTCGTCACTATCAAGCTTCAGAGGCGATGCTTGCACAACACCAACGAGTTCATCTAGCTCTCCTGAGTTGTCCAGAAATACCCTTGTATCGGCTCCCACAGTCTGCAAGCGATAGTCTGCCAGTGTTCCTTTGAGCTGGATTGTATCTTCGTTGGAGTTGAAGCCACTGATGGTAGCGTAGTCTGCCAAACCACTACTTCCACTGTTGTTATCGTCATAGAAGACATTAGTAGCATCTCCAAGTAAGAACTGATCTTCTCCAGGCCCTCCAGTTAGGCTATCAACCTCCCCTAATCCAGGAGAATCAGAACCGTTAGTATCAACGCCTATGAAGACATCATTTCCAGGCCCTCCAAGAAGAGTGTCATTGCCGACCCCGCCACGGAGGGTATCATCGCCTTCTCCTCCTTCGACTTGGTCATTGCCAGCCCCGCCAAACAGGCTGTCATTCCCATCCTCGCCCAAAACGAGGTCATTACCTTCCTGACCATCAAGAAAGTCATCGCCATCCCCACCAAGCAAGGTGTCATTGCCGCCTCTGCCAAAGAGAGTATCACTGCTGCCTCCTCCAATCAGGGAGTCGCTAAAACTAGAACCAAAGACTTGCTCGATATTGAACAGGACATCACTCCCATCTCCCCCACTGGCAGTTCCAGTGCCAAGGTCAACGGTGACTCCGACAGTGGCATTTAAATAATCAGCAGTATCAATGCCAGTCCCACCAAAGAGTTGGTCATCCCCGCCTCCACCTTGGAGTTGGTCATCGCCATCCCCACCAAGCAGAATGTCATTGCCGCTGCCGCCTAGCAGGGTATCATTGCCTTCTCTACTAATGAGAGTGTCACTCCCGTCCTCACCATTGAGAATGTCATTGCCAGCCCCACCAAGCAGGATGTCAATGCCGCTACCGCCAAGCAGGGAGTCATCGCCGTACCCGCCATTGATAAAGTCGTCGTTAGTCCCGCCAAGAAGGGTGTCATTGCCGTTATCGCCAAAGAGGCGGTCATTACCAGCCTCACCATTGACAAAGTCATTCCCGTCCCCACCACTGAGGAAGAAGTCATTGCCAGCTCCGCCCAAGAGGGTGTCATTGAACCTAGAACCAACGAATCTTTCAATCTCCAACAGGACATCATTCCTGTCCTGCCCTGTAGCGGTTCCAGTGGCAAGGTTAATCGTGACTCCGGCAGTGGCACTGAAATAATCAGCAGTATCAACACCAATTCCACCCAAGAGTTGGTTATTGCCAGTCCCACCACGCAAGGTGTCATCGCCAGCCCCACCACGGACAATATCGTTGCCTTCCTCGCCATCAAGCAGGTCATTGCCAACTCCACCATCAAGCAGGTCATTGCCACCTCTACCAAAGAAGGTGTCATTACCGCGCCCGCCAATTAGAAAGTCGTTGAAACCAGAACCAAAGACTTGTTCGATATTAAATAGGACATCATTCCCAGCCCCTCCACTGGCAGTTCCAGTCGCTAGGTTAACGGTGACACCGGCAGTGCTATTTGAATAGTCAGCAGTATCATTGCCAGTCCCACCAAAGATTTTGTCATTCCCGTCCCCTCCTTCGAGTCGGTCATCGCCAGAAGAGCCAAGGAGGGTGTCATCGCCAGCCTCACCAATCAAATTGTCATTGCCATCCTCGCCATCAATCTGGTCATCGTCAGCCCCGCCATTGAGCGTGTCAACCCCTTCCCCGCCAAAGAGTTGGTCTTTACCGTCTTCCCCAGCGAGTCGGTCATTTCCGTCCCCGCCTTCGAGAAGGTCATTGCCAGATCCAGCAAGGAAAGCATCATTACCGAACCCACCAAGCAGGGTGTCGTCACCGCCTCTGCCAAGGAGTTGATCGTCATCCTCCTCGCCTTGGAGAAGGTCATTGCCAGATCCACCAAGGAGGACATCATCGCCGAGCCCACCAAGCAGGGTGTTCTCGCCGTCCTCACCATTGAGAAGGTCATTGCCGTCCTCGCCATTAAGCGAGTCATTGCCAGCCCCACCCAAGAGGTCATCATTGCCGCCCCGACCAAAGAGGTTATCATCACCGCCCTGACCAAGGATAGCGTCATTCTCAAACGTGCCAATTAGAGTGTTATTCGTGTTGTCTCCAATAATGTCTGCCATATCAATCAATCCCCTCGGTTATAAGTTTGATTCAGAGATATTCGCTGGCAGAGGTGTCATCTATGAGTAGCCCTGCCAGCGGGAAGAAACCCTAGATAGATAGTTCAAATAAATGCAGCATCTACTTAGACTGGTTTCGTAACCGCTCCATAATTCGGGGTAAATCGCTCAGTGACAAGGCTCAAATGGCGTAAACTCGTTTCTGAACTGGTAGTTCGCCCCGATTTATTGAGCAAATACCTGGTTTCTTGGTCTAGACACTGCTTAAATAGCTATCACTAGCATAATAGGGCAAACGCATCTTATTTGCTAGTAAAAACTAAGAGAGGAATGGCACTAAGAAAAGCTGAAACACTGTAAGGATTCAAATCTAATATTCAGGAAGTAGGGGAGGGCGAGACAGATAATTATTAGAATTAGCCAGCAGTGCTTGAGCAAAAAACTCAATGACAGACGTACCTTGACGGCGACAAGTCTGCACCACCGTCAACTTTCTTAGCAGTGTGTTGAAACCGCTCCATCGAACGAAAACCACCATTAACATGAGCGTTTTGTCACAGCCAAACGCAGCGAACGTTCAGCCTGATTGTTATCAGGAGGTACTTCAGGGTTGTCAAGAAAATACCACCATTGATTTGCTTGATCGCGCAAAGAACGTAAAAGATGGCCGGCTTTTGCTCCTGCTAGGTCAATCCACTGATTGAGTGAGGAGTGCAATTTAGATTTGAATTCATTAACCCAATCGTTGTAACTGAAGGAGTCAAGAGTCTGGAACCCGAAGAGCGTAATTTCTTTCATGCTTCATCAATTAAATTAACAAACGCTTCACCAATAGCTTGGTTGTGAAGACCTGGAAGTTGAATTAATTTTTTGAAGTGACGACGTAGATGAGCCAAACATTACGGCACGGGCAAAAACTTGATAACTATTGTAAACACTATAGTTATCTGAAGAGATTACACCTTGATATTTAGTTCATAAAATTGCTTCTAATTCGGCTGCTTTGCGAGTATCGGCTGCTGTAAATAAACAGAACTCAGAATTAGCAACTACCCACAACCATTCTTTGATACCTTTGACTGACCAAGGTGTTTCATCTATATGAACGTTAGGTTGCGTCTGTTTTACCCAACAACTCAATTCAGTAACACTCGGTTCAATTGCTTGAGTAATTCGTTCATTGGTTGCGACTATTGTTCCTAGCCCAATATCAATTTGTCCTAGTTCCCATAACATTTCTTGCTGTTTTTCATAGGGCATATGTGCATAATTATTCGTCCACCCTAAAAACGCCTGTAAAGAGATTCCTAAATCTTGTCCTGGGATTATATCTTGTGACCAGGAGGCTGTTTGTACATTTCCACAACACTCACACACGCAGGTATGGCGTTGATACTCAACTATTTCAATGGGATGTTCCACTAATTGTGCAAAAGAAGTGTTTTTCTATTTTTACTGCCACACCCGCAAATGCTTTTTGAAAAAGATATTTTTACCTCACACTTATATTATTTTCAATAGAGGTATGTATTGCTATTTTTATAAATGATAGTTTTATTCGTCCTTTTATCGGTGATGTTTTAGTAGTTATACTAATTTTTTGTTTTGTAAAAGCTTTGTGAAATATCCATTCATCCATCATCGCTTTATCAGTTTTTGCCTTTTCTTGTACTATCGAGATTCTTCAATATTTTAATTTTGTAAATAACTTATAATTACAAAAATATAAGATTCTGGCTGTTGCCTTTGGAAATGTATTTGATTGGAAGGATATCATTGCTTATGCAATAGGTATTATAACAGTCCTATACTTGCAAAATAGAACATGATTACTTAGAAGTTGTGGTTAGCTCATGAAAATTGTAATATTCTAAGGGGACGATCTGACTTTTTAAATTAACTAAAACCAGAATAATAAAGGGAGCATCCCAGTTTTTATTTAGCGAGCAAATATTAATCCATTAAAATTCTTCTATCTTTGCCAAGCTTTTAATTTATTCACTATTGGCGTTTTTGTACAGGATCTTCACTATTGCACGAAAGTATTCTATGACCTGTTGATGTTCTTATGTTCTTCAAGAGTCATGGATGTACCTGGTATTGATCGCTTTATTCTCCCTCGATAGTGTCCAATTACTCCCTTACCTCATATTTCTGTAACAATCTTTTGGTCTTACTTATTTAGGGCTTGCTGGGAGAATGAAAACTGGGATGCACTCTTGGTTTTCTTCGTTTTATCTGGAGATTATAAGACATTTCAAAAACTAATTCATTACCCATCACATAGTATTGAAATCGACGTTTAATAATATTGTTAAATTGAGAAATAAAATCATAAAAAAAGCCCGGATTTTTCGTGAGTTCTCTCAATGCTAATAACCAATTTCCTTGCTTGAGAGGCAATAAAACTTGATAGTAAGCAAAAGTTCTGTTGTAAACTGTAAGATTATAAGACAGAGCACGCATTAAAGGTGGATTTTTTTTCACAACTTTTTGCTGCATGAAAGAATAAGTAGATATACAAGATTGATTTAGACGTTTCAATCGGCTTTCACGTACAAGAGAAAAAGAGCGTGAACGGTAGAAATAATAGGCTTCTGGCACTAGAAAAAAGCGAGCGCCATTAATTAAGCATTTCATGTCAAGCCAAAAGTCCTCAGCTATGCTTAGGGTTTCATCGTACTCAATGCTGTGTTTAACCAAAAATTCTCGTTTGAACATAGGCTTACTTAAACCAAGATGCAGCCCTGCTTTTCCATAGACATCAGTCTCTACAAAATAAACGATATCAATTTGGAGAATTTTATCTATATGTTCTCCACTTTCTTGAATCAATGTACTCCAAGGCGATGTTGCACCATCTTTGATAAAATAAACATCGTCTGCAATCATATCTGCATTTGCTTGTTCTGCCAGCAACACAAGCTTTTCTAATCTTTCATGAGCATACCAGTCATCTGAATCAAGAACAGCAATCCATTCTCCTTGGGCTGCTCTAATAGCAAGATTACGCGCAGCAGAAACCCCAAGGTTTTGTGGATTAACTATCACTTTGAGACGTTGATCGGTAAAACTTTTAGCAACTTCTACAGTTTTATCAGTTGAAGCATCATCGACAACGATAACTTCAAGCTCAGTGAGTGTTTGATCTAAGACTGACTCTATTGCCTTCTTAATATAAACTTCAGTATTGTAAGCAGGGATAATTACAGAGATTTTAGGATTCATGAAACTAAACTCCTGACTAATAACTACATGCTTAGATTACAATGTTAAAATTCCAATGAAAATTTGTTGAAATCACAATCAAAACACTTACGGATTCGTTGGCGTTCGCGTTAGCGTCTCTAAAAGAGAAGCCTTTCGTAGAGAAGGAGCTTCGTTATCAATCGGATATTTAGATCCATTACTGAATTGTTGCATCACCAAATTTTCTTGTTTTGTGAGGTTCTTAAACCTGATTATTCATCCGCCAGTTGTACATAATTCAGAATAAATTCTGATTCTTGGCGAATGTATTCTGTTTGATAATAATTTATTTTTTAATAGCGTAATCATCAATGATTTTTACTTATTTAAATTGCAGTTAGGTGAGACATATTGGGATTTTCGTTTGAATGAAGTACATACACGAGTTGTATGGTAGCACAAATGCAAAATCCCATCCCTTTATCTTTGAGTGCGTGGTGTCCTGGTGGTCTGGCCAGAACAAAGCTCGGTTTTCCCACTTGCAAAACAATATCAACCCTATTCAACCAAGCATTTACAGCAAGGCAGACAACCTCAAAGCTTTGGGGAGAAATCTGTGTTGACTCAAAACAACCCCAACCTCTTGCAGAATAGGAGCGAACTTGCTTAATGTATTTGGTGGAATGAACTCGTTCAATCTCTTTGATGACATTTCTGGAAGTCGGAAGGATTTAACCATTGGATTTGGTCTGCTATTGTTGAGCTTCTTAACCTATCCAGAATTGCAGTCAGTCGTTCTGGCTGCTCAGGGTGCATATACCCTGTTTCATGTTGAAGGAATTTTTCGGAGTAGATGATGGGGATCGTTTAGTCTGGGGTTTTATTATGCGATCGCTTAAAAAAGTGCTTATCATGCCTCCCTTGCTCTCTTCGCTGACGTGCCTACTGTTCAGTATAGCGACGCGGCGTATAAACCCAGATATTACCATCGCGGCGCTTGATGGTTCGGGTTTTTGTGGAACCAACGAGAATAATTGTCCGCATATCAGCGCTTGCTGGTGTTAACTGGTCAAGTGCGATCGCTCTTACCGTTTGTCCTGGCCTACCAAGATTCCGGGCCAACACTACTGGTGTATCTGGTGTTCGATGTCGCAGCAAAATATTTCTCGCTTCTGCCAGTTGCCAGGTACGCTCTTTGGAAACAGGATTGTAAAAAGCAATGACAAAATCAGCCTCAGCAGCCGCCGCAATTCGTTGGGCGATCGCAGACCAAGGTTTCAAGATGTCAGAGAGGGAAATAGCACAGAAGTCATGTCCAAGGGGCGCACCAATGGCTGCTGCTGCTGCCTGCATTGCAGAGATGCCTGGGGCCACATGAATGTCGATACTGTCCCATTCGGGTTTGGCATAGCGATCGCATACCTCGAAAACTGCTGTTGCCATTGCATAGATACCAGGGTCGCCTGATGAAACTACAGCTACATATCGCCCAGATGCAGCCAAATCAAGGGCCATCTTTGCCCGTGCCTCTTCTTCGCGGTTGTCAGACTCATGCCGTTGCTTGCCATCAGCCAGAGAACCAACTAAATCTAAATACGTTTTATAACCCACTAGGTCAGTTGCCGACTTGAGTATCTCCTTCACTTCGGGAGACATCCACAGCGAACCACCAGGGCCCGTGCCAATAATCGCTAACCGTCCGCGTGGCTGACCGATGGTGTTGGGGTCAATTACTTCAGGGGCAATAGCGATCGCAATGTCGGGAGTTGAAGGAGTAATGGGAGATGTGCCTGTGGCGGCGATCGCTGCGGCTTGGGCGGGGCTATAACCTTGTGAAAGTAGACTTTCTAACTGATTTGCGGTGAAGAAGCGGGCGGGCACTTTCAAGGCGCTAGCTACCGCGTGGATTGCGGGATCGGCGGCGGCGGCGATCGGTGCAAATATCCCGGCGACTGATGCTTTTTCTAGTTTGGCATCAGCTAGTAACTGTTGTACTAAAGCTACTGCATCATCAATCATGCCACTAATTGCGATCGCGATCGTTGCTGGGTGATAAACAAGACAGTTGGCTGTAGGAGTTACCAAACGTTCTGTAACTTGGATAGTCAAATCTCCTTTTGGGTCTATGGGCAGTTTACTATTGCTCAACCAAGGCGCTATTCCTTCTAGCTTAACTTGCGCCCCAGCTAGCACATCTGAGATAAATTTCTTAGCATCATCTGGGTTCGCTAAATGGTATCCAGGGGGAGGAGATAACAACGTTGTGCCCAAACGTAAATTGCCTGTAGTCGTAATTGCAGGTTTGACATCCAGCGCTTCAGCAATGCGACGTGCCAAATCGTTTACCCCACCAAGTCCGCCCAAGAGAGGGACAACAGCACTTCCATCTTCAGCCACAGCTAGCACTGGTGGTTCCTGTCGTTTATCCAAGATTACCGGAGCTAGCGTCCTAATTAAAATGCCGGCGGCACAAATGCCAATCAGCGGTCTTCCTTGCACAAATAACTCGCGCAGCGTCTCGCCAAAATTTGTGAAGCTGACATCAACCCCCGATGTGCGACCCTCTAAACCGTATAGTGTTGCCCCTGGTAAGACGTTAATTATTTTGCGTGCTACTGTCACGCTATTTTGACCCAGTATTACAATGGCAGGTGCAATGTTAATCATCATAAATAGATATCTTGCAAAATTTGATATCCTTCAAATGAAACCACAGATTTAGATATGTAGCGACTTCACATTGACGACCTTGGGGAATTAAGGGTGTGATGTCTACGACAGGCAACTCTTAGAGAGGCTAGGCCCATTGGTGTCAACTTAACGCTAAACCCGCTTGGTAAAAACATTTTGTCCTCACCCCCAGCCCCTCTCCCAAGAGAGAGGGGAGCTAGACATTCAATTCCCCTTCTCCCTTGGGAGAAGGGGTTAGGGGATGAGGGCGTGAGGGATTTACAAAACGCCTGTCTGATATAGTTTTCGGTTTAAGTTGACACGTATGGGCTAGGCCAACTGCCTACGCGCGTGTTGTCTTCATATAGCTGTTAAAAACCTATTTTGGGTTTATCCCATATTAGGTTTTAGAATGTAACTGAGTTTAGCAATATGTAATAACTCTCATCGAGATCGAAAAAACCATCGCCAGAAAAAAGGCAAGCTAAAGTGCCTAAATCAGTTTTCAGCGAAGATTACGATCGGTTTCGCCAGCTACTTATCGAAGCCCGCAAAGCTGCCAAGCTTACTCAAGCAGAGTTGTCAGCAAAGCTAAAGCTTCCGCAATCTTATGTATCAAAGTATGAACGTGGAGAACGTCGTCTTGACGTGATTGAATTTTTACAAGTTGCCCAAGTTCTTGAAATCGATCCGCTTGCTTTTATCAAAGAATTGTTGAGATACCAAAAGGAGACGTAATAATCATTATTCAATATGTTGACTTTAACGCAGCAGATACAATAATTAATACCCAATACCAGAACGAATGGCATGAGATTAGTAATACTCTCACTAGAATGCCTTTGCATATCAAGGCTTCAGATCAAGCTGGAATTCAGGGTAATACAATATTTGATCCAGTAGGTACGAACGAATATATTAAAGCTGCTTTTATTCATGATGGTTGGCAATCAAATATTCCCATTCCAGCACCTTATAGATTTTTAGGTACAGATGTTGATTTTGCCAAATCTGGCATCATCATTGAAATTCAATTTTCTAACTATGCCTACTTACTCAATAACACTTTGCGTTCAGAATTGTTCTTCAAAGCTAAAACTGAATTTCTTGGATACCCGACTAATTTGGTAATTATAGTAACAAAGGCTTTGATGTTTCCTGCTTCTAGTAGCACTCTTTATTACGAGCAAGCTCTTAATCAATTAAAAGCTTTGACTAAATATCAAGTTTTTGATGTACCAATCAGATTGGTTGGATTATTTGAACAACAAAATACAATAGTGCCTATCATCTGGACTGAGTATTCATCTAAAAGATATTCTAGAACCGTGAATACTAGAATTAGTCGCCAATGCCAAATCATTACTGGACGTTCAGCCCGTAGTCGTTGTCTATTTAACTTATTGTAATAATTAATCTATTAACTCCATAATCTCAATTCAATTTGTTCTACTTCTTCTACTTGTTTTACCATTTGATTTTGTAAAGAGGTCTTTTTTCCATTCCCGTTAAGCTTTGGATCTAATGGAATCTCTTCACCTCTTAGATTAGCTGCAAAAGCAGATTCTTCATAGATTAATCTATCTTCCATTTCCTGCAAATGATAATCTTCTGAATAAATTTTTGCTTTGCTGCGTTCTGAAGCTTTATTTCCTACTTGCACATCAAACTTAAATTTATCAATAGATTGACCAGTTTTTTCAACATAATCGCGCAATGTTTTTAAATTTGGAAAACAACCATTTGGATCTGGATTGCCACTGAGACGACGCAAGGCAACTTGATGATATTTTGGTTCAATCTCTGACCCGATAAAATGGCGTTTATGATCTCTCGCAACCACCGCCGTAGTACCAGCTCCCATAAATGGATCTAAAATAATATCATTTTCGTTAGTTGTAGCTAATATAATTCTAGCTACCAAGTCTTCTGGAAATTGGCAGGGATGTATAGTTTGTTCTTCATGGTTATGTTTAACATTCCGAAACAGCCAAATATCACCAGGATTTTTTCCTTCTGGATTGCATGAAAGTTCTCCCTTTCGATTTCCTCGATAATGTTTCTTATTTTGATATTTTTGTGGAACTCTAATAGCATCTAGATTAAATTTATAGTTATCCGATTTAGTAAACCAAAGAATAGTTTCATGTCTACAAGAAAACTTTTTCTGGGCATGAAGACCATGTTGCCTAGCCCATATAATTCGGTTACGAGGAATTAATCTGCATGACTCTAAAATCGGAAAAAAGCGAATATCCAGAGGAATCAGCATTCCTCGGTTAGAAAAAGCACCAACTTGCCAAAATAGCGAACCTGTATTTTTGAGAATCCGGCTACATTCAAGCAAAACGGCTGTTTGTTCTGCCAAATAAATCTCAAGAGCCTGCCTTGATTCGTATTCTTTGCCTAGATTATAAGGTGGAGAGGATACAACTAAGTCAACACATTCATCTGGCAGATTACTTAGCAGTTGTAAGCTATCCTCTAAGAGAATCTGATCTAAGGGTAGATTCTCTTTATTAGTCTTCATTACGATACCTACCTTGCAAGTAATACTAGGCTTTCGCCATCATAACCTAAAATAGGTTATTAGCCAATGATTAAGAAAAACATCAATAGTAAGTAGAGTATAATACCATACTTACTTTAACGATATATCTTGCTGCTGTAGACATAGCTAAAGGCGATGGAGAAGCGATGTCTCACGACAAGCCGCTTTGCATCTACGCATTTTTGAGAAAATTAGGAGTGCGATCGCATTCTCTTAAAAAAGTGCGATCGCCTGTTAAATTGGAGATTGGGACTCCAACCAAATATCCAAAGAATTTCTTCCCCAATCCCCAGTCTCAACTCAATTAGCTTTACGCTCTTTGAGTACTTGATCTAGTAAGTTTCTAGCAGGTTGTGCTTTAGCCAACGCTACTTGATGGTCATTATAAGCACGAACAAGGCGAGAAAGACTGCTCACACCTGTTTTGAGTTGCTCAAGTTCTTCACCAGCAACTAATTCTCCATCAAGCATCCGCCCAATCAACGGTTTGATATCGCCCACTTCCTGCCGGACTTTTTGGAGCTTTTCTAGAGAACTCAGTAAGGTTTTTAGTGAGTTCAATATGTCGTCAATATCCTGGGCATCCTCCACTGACTCAGACGGATTTTCAATTGCGATCGTATTTTTGTCTGAAACTGTAGGTAATTCCTCTACAGACGTTTCACTTGTAACCCCATTTGACCGTGCCATCAACGCTTCCTCAAGGAATTTTCCTCAGTGTATCGCTGATTTCAAGTTGCCAAAGATAGTATTGTTATAATTCGTTAAATAAATACTTGTACAAATTCAACTCTACGTTGCGATCGCGAAACTAAAGAATTCCCTTAGCTCTAAATCAGGGCTATTTCATTCTATTTTGAGGATTCAATTGGTATAGGTATAAGTAAAAACAACGGACAACATATAAACACAGCAATAATGATTGATTTTGAACCTTGGGACAGGTTGTTGCGTCAGTATGTCGAGCGCCAAGGTCGTGTGAATTATATTGCTTGGAAAACTGAGCAACCTCAAGCGATCGCACTTGTCAAAAGACTCTCTAGTTGGCAAACAATACTTCTAATAGTAAAAAAGGATCGAAGAACAAGCGATCGCATTGGCATCAACTCTACAAAACAAACAGATAACTCATTTAAGATTAGCTGATTTACAAGTAAATATACTTATAATAATTACAGCATTTACTAATCACCTGCGATGATTTATGGCAATCCTTCAACTGATTGAACCCAAAGTTAAAAATCTGGGTAGGTTTTTTGCCCGCCGCAGTTTGCCATATCCTAATCGCCAAATGGTTGGGCCGTTTATCTTTTTCGATCATCTTGGCCCGTCCGTTATGCCCCCCAATCAAGGCATCGATGTCCGACCACATCCTCATATTAATCTGGCAACTGTAACTTATTTATTTGACGGTGCTTTGATACATCGCGATAGTTTGGGTACTGTGCAGGAAATCCAACCCGGTGCAGTGAACTGGATGATAGCAGGAAAGGGGATTGTACATTCAGAACGCTCACCTGACTCTGACCGTCAGCAAGAAACTACTATTCATGGTATTCAAACCTGGGTCGCCTTGCCTGTTGAACATGAAGAAACCGAGCCAAGATTCATTCACTATCCTGCTGAAACCCTTCCCACCTGGGAAGACAATGGCGCTACGATCAAACTTATTGCTGGACAAGCATTTGGCTATACCTCACCTGTGAAAGTTCTTTCACCTATCCTCTATTTAGATGCAGTGTTGTCTGCCAACGCTCACTTCACTATCCCTACTGATTATTCACAAAGGGCAGTATACAGTGTCACGGAGGGATTGAGGATTAACGATCAACCGATAGAGAAATATCGTCTCGCTATTCTAGAGCCAGGCGATCGGATTAGGGTTTCTGCTACTGCCGCTGCTAGATTTATTGTTATTGGCGGTGAGCCTTTAGGTACACGCTACAAATGGTGGAATTTTGTCTCTAGCCGACCAGAGCGAATAGAGCAAGCTAAAGTTGATTGGCGTGACTCTCGCTTTGCTAGCGTGCCAGATGAAACAGAGTTTATTCCACTGCCGGAAGTGGTAACAGAAGCTAATCCTTTTTCATAAGTGTGTCACACTTCGACACTTACTACCTCGCTTTAGCGCTGTTTTATAACTCTCACAAGATAAAAATTTGAATATAAGGTGAGTCTTTCGCGTAAACTGACCCAGTGACGACCATGTTCTAACCAATAGAGCCAGAAAAAATACTATTAACCCAAGTTGCCAGTTACTCTTATGGGCGAGGCGATCGCTTCGGCTGTGGGATTGGTCTTTTTGATTGTAGGTTGGTGGATTTTCTCTGCTTCCTTCAATAAATGATAAGTTTTTAACCGGACACGATATCACTGGACAAGAGGGAGCAAATTGTTGAAAGTCAGCGTCAGGAGTAGATAATTCGACTAAAGTTTTAGGTGTAACTAGATGCACAATGGTTTTAGGAGTAAGCTGCCACTACTGCTGACATTCTGCTTATTTACTAGCTTTTTGCCTGTCTCAGGTTCAGTTTTCTGTCCAGCCGTTGCCTCTGACGAATATTATAAAGTAGCCAGAAATTATGGCAGAGATGGACACGCAGGAACCGATGGACGTGAGGGTAGAGATGGTAGCAGTGGTGAAAACCAAAATATTTTTGTCAATGGTTCACCCGTTAATCTTGACTTGTCCGGTAAAGATGGTGAAGACGGGGAAGACGGAGAACATGGTTATCAACCTGACTGTGGTTCCCAACCTGATAACGTCAGCCACAACATAAACGCACCAGATGGTGGTAATGGCGGTAATGGTGGCAAAGGAGGAGATGGGGGAAATGGTGGTTCTCTCACAGTGTATTACAGCAATTTGGCAGACTTACGGAATATTTCTGTCCGAGCAACTAGTGGGGAAGGTGGGCGCGGCGGTAGAGGTGGCAATGGTACGGAGGGTTGTAACTGTCACAGACAAAGATGGGAAGTAAAAACCTGTAAGGGAACTCCTGGTAGCCCTGATTATAAGTGTACTGAAAAGGTTTATAGATGTAGCGATGGTAGCGATGGGCGAGATGGCAGCAATGGTAGCGATGGTAGCCAAGGGCGCTTAGGAACTTTGAGTATTGTTAATAGCAAGGAACCTTTGGCGGGTGATACTCCAACTGTGCAGCTACCAATTTCGGAACTGATAAACAAACAGTTCTCACTCTCGAAGAATAAGTGGAATCAACGCGTGGGAGCAGCTTCTCTACTTGCTCCTGGTTCTGCGATCGTTGATGATTACCGTGAGTTTGAACAGCGTCTAGAAGAGGCTTTTCAAATAGTTTGGCAAGAAAGACAACCCATTACCAGCTTTGGCAATCAAGTTGTAACACTAAATTTAACTGATAACAAACAAGTAGAAATTACTTTTTCTGAGGAATTATGGGTTGAGGGTAACACCAAAAGTGAGGCTAACTTCACAACATTTACCGTTAACCATGCCATTCCCAAAAAAGATGTCACCCGGTTAGCTGTAGCAGAGTTTGCCGATGCCGGACAAAATCTCAACTTAAAAATAGTCGATTTGGCAGCCAAGTCTGATGCTATTAATACTCAATTTCGCGTGAAATTCCGCGCCCAAGATAGCTTGCACGGTTTTTCTGGCTACAAAACTGAATATGAAGGAGATATTCCTAACCAACTTGTGACTCGTGACTACAACCGTTTTACTCTAGCTTTAGGCAAGCTCAAAATTCCTGACGAAGCTTTACGCCCTGGTGTGAATGTTGATATTGAAGTCGTAGCAACTCGTTCTTTGGGAATACGTTCTGCCAAGCAAACTATTAGCTGGCAGGGTGCAATCCGCAAGCCTAGATAAAGTTTAAGAAGATTTTTTCCCATCTGAAACCATTTGCGAGAGAATATAGGCTGCGAAATCTAGTAACTGATCCAGCAAAAAACCAATGATACCGATGTATAAGATTACCTGGATTATGTAATCAGCATTGCCAGCCTTATAAGCATCCCAGAGGGTAAAGCCAAGTCCTCTTGGGCCTGTTAACATTTCTGTGGCAATAACAATAAACCAGGCTACCCAAATGCTAACTTTCAAGGCATGAAATATATGAAATATAGCTACACGAAAGTTATTATTCTGTCTCTTGAAATGCTGCATACCTATTGCCGTATTAATAATCATCGTCCAGAGAGTTCCCACAAAAACTACTACAATAGCAGCCGAGTTGCTTTCTTGAAACATGATTAGAGCAATAGGTAGCAAAGCTATAGGAGGGATACTATGAGGTATCTGAAATATCAGCCGAAATAGCTGATAAATCATGCTATTTATCCCGATTAAATATCCGATAAAACTACCCAATACAGCGGCTGGAATATAACCAACAAATAACCGTTGCAGGCTAGCTAAAATGTCTAAAAACATATTATTTTCTCTGCCTCAGTTCTCATGGAAAACATTCGGGAAATACTGCGGCAACAACACAAAACAGGGCTGAGAAAAATGTATTTGATTACACATTCTATTTTTTTGCTAAAAGGTTTTTTATATCTTCTCCCCGTTAATTAATAATTAAAAAACTTAGGTATTATTACGATGTGATAGTAGTAGTACAAAGAAGAGGTAAAGCTTGACTTTACTAAACTTTATCAGAAACGCAAATTTTAATTAGTAAATTAAATACAATTTCTAGAATTTATCAAAGAAGGCAGTTATTGCTAGAGCTTATACCATTTCTTTGTGAGGCTGCGCCAAATTTTAACTTCTTTCTTTGTGTCCTTCTCTAACGAGATGCTACGCGAATGCGTCCTTCTCCCAAGGGGAGACGCTAACGCGAATGCGGTTCGTTTTTCTTTCTTGTACTTATGGTTTAGCGCATCTTCATACAGAATCGGTATTACGTGCGATCGCCCCTTGATTATCTAAACTGATGGAACGAGCGAGAAAAAGTCTTGAGCAGACTGTAGGGATCAATTGGATGGGTATTCAAACCCCAACCAATTGTAGACACTTGTAAAGAATGACACAGATCGCTAGTTATCTCTAATAAAAGACGCGATCGCTTTTATTATCGGAGAACCGGAGTCGTCTCTGGTGTAGTATGTAAGACCGCGATCGATGAATGCAGAGGTAGTATCTATTAACTGCTGAAGAATCTCGGAATTAGTATTATCTATTTCTTCAGTGACTTTTTCCCCTGTAAATTTATTTTTCCGCTCTTCTGGAGGTAAGACAATGCGAGGATCTTTATAAGTCTCTTTTGGTTTGGGTTTAAATGTCTCATTTAAGTCAAACTGAAGACGTAAGTAACGTTTCGACTCATATCCACCCATAATTTGTCGGCAAATCGTACTATCAATCTCAGATGTAGGTTCCATGAAGATGTTAGTAAGATTTTTGATCCAGTCTAAGCCTCTCCATTTGCTTATTTGCTTATATTGATATGGTTGACCAGTTTGACCTGTGCCAATAGAAAGGATAGAAATATCTTTTAATTGCACATTATCTAGTTTATATTGTTGCTTGATTTCTGGAGATACTGAAGACTGACTAATCCTCATCGCTAAACTCAAAGCTGCAAGAGCAGGGTTATTAGCAGAAACTCCTCCATCAATGTGTGGGAATTCCCAGTCACCAAATTTTTGTTTATCTACAGGTTCTAATTTATATGGTGGAAAAAAAGTAGGTGCTGAGGCAGAAGCTGTACATATTTCCCATAAATAACAGTCATCGTACCATCTGTCTCCTAAATCGGGATGACAATTTGTAAAAAAGGTTGTGTTGCGATATAGCGTATCGTAAGCAAGAATCAAAAGAATGGGTTTTTCGATATCCTTGATTCTTGTGGATTTATAGGCATCTTTGAGGACACTAGTAATTCCATCATGAGAATATTTAGATGGAGAAAATACCTCAATAATTGATTTGATGATGGACGGAAAGTTTTTGTAGCGCTCTTTTATTTGTAGAGGAAATATATCTTTACCTCTATTTTTATACAGTTTAATGAGTTCATCACTCTCCTTTCCTATAGCAATCCCTCCTGCTAATATTGAACCAGTAGAAGTACCAGCAACCATGTCAAAATATTCGTGTAAAAACTCTCCTTTTCCTTGATTTCTAATTTCTTGTTCTACCTGTTGAAGTATTCGTGCTGCAACAATTCCACGAATACCGCCACCATCTAAAGACAAAATTTTGAAGGACATAGCAATTATCTTTGATTATTTTTCTGGTTATCTTTCTGGGGACAAGTATCATGAGATGAATCACAATACGGTTCCATTAGCTTGTTTACTCTTATCCGACTTATCCGACTTATCCGACTGGAAGAATACTTAAGTTTTTTTTAACGAACTGCCTTCTCTACGAAACACTACCTATAGCTTGCTTCTCTGTAGAAGGGTACGCATAGCATTGTGTCAAATTAACGTGAAAGCCAGCCTAGAAGCAGCTTTTAGATATTGTCTCGTTCCCAGTCGGAGAATGGGAATGCCGTCCTAGTGACTCCCTCTCCCTTAATACTGTTCGGTTAAGGCAAGAGACGCGATAAATCGCCGTCTCTACAATAATCAGTCTTTCGTCTTGACGGCAATTTATCGCGTCTTTGTGATGATTTATCACCGAAGAGGTAGAGGGGAAGGGAGTTCTTAGCAGGGGGAACAAGCCCTTCTCAAGAGCGACAAGCATTGCGGAACATGGGTATGAAGCCCCGTCTTTCCAAGACGCTTGGACTGGGGCGGAGTACAAGCAAGAGTCTCAGTCTCCCCCCCTGCCCCCTGCCCCCTGCCCCCTGCCTCTTTTGACATCTTTAGCGATCTAAATAGGTAATCTGATAGCGGGAATGGAGTAGTTGTTGAAGATTTAACTTGAAACACTTAGAAATACAGCAAATTTTAACATTGTGAGGTACAGAAATACCCCACTCGCCCGATCTGGCGTGAAGCTTGGGGAGGAATATACCTCATGTAGTTGCTGTAAATTCAGGGTTTTAGTAAGGTTAAATAAATATTTGCTACAAGAAAGTTAAAGCTTGACCCCGCACTTGCGTATTTACCTGGCCTTTGTCATAAACTATTTCACCGCCGACAATAGTGGTTTTAGCCCAACCAGTAAGGTTCCAGCCTTCAAAGGGACTCCAACGGCATTTGGTTAAAAGTTCCTCGCGCCGGACTGGACGGTATGTGTTTAAATCTACAAGCACTAAATCGGCATCATAACCAGGTGCGATCGCTCCCTTATTCGGAATACCATAAGCCACAGCTACAGCTTTAGACATCCAGTTCACAACTTGAGCCACAGTACACTTTCCTTGCATTGCCGCAGTTAACATCAAAGCGAGGGAAGTTTCCACCCCAGGCATTCCCGAAGGAGTATTGGGGTATTCTTGAGCTTTTTCTTCTAAGGTGTGTGGCGCGTGATCTGTAGCGATGAAATCAATCACGCCATCGCGCAAAGCTTGCCAGAGAACTTCGTTATCGTGGGGCGATCGCAAAGGGGGATTCATCTGTGCTAAAGTGCCAATCTGTTTATATGCACTAGTATTTAATAACAAATGCTGTGGTGTCACCTCCGCTGTCACCCAACTCGGTTTTTCCTGACGCAGCAAATCTGCTTCCAGCGCTGTTGACATATGGAGAATATGCAACCGACGTTGATATTTTTGAGAAAGTTTTAATGCTAGTTGGGTTGCAAGCATTGCCGCTCGATCGTCTTGAATTTGCGAGTGAACGGCTGGATCGTGAATATTGGCAAATTCTTGGCGGCGTTGGTTGATTCTAGCTTGATCTTCGGCATGAACGGCAATTAAGCGATCGCCTTTGGCAAATATCGCCTCCAATGCTGTTTCGCCATCAACCAACAACTGACCATGCATCGACCCCATGAAAATCTTAATTCCTGGTGTTGGCTTTGCTAAAAGCAAATCTGGTAAATTCTCTGCTGTTGCCCCAATAAAAAAGCCATAATTAACCAAGGACTTGTGTGAGGCCCGTTCTAGTTTGTCGTCTAATGCCTGCTGTGTAGTTGTTAGGGGGCGCGTATTGGGCATTTCTAAAAATGTTGTGACTCCCCCTTTAGCACAGGCACAACTGGCAGTGAATAAATCTTCCTTGTGTTCTAGTCCAGGTTCCCGGAAATGTACCTGCGGATCGATAACTCCTGGCAACAAAGTTAAGCCTTCTGCGTCAACTTCAGTGGCTAGTGCTGTTTGGGAGATTTCTGGCGCAACTTCGACTATTTGGCGATCGCGCGTCAACACATCCCCAACCATCAGTTCACCATCGGGTAAGATTATGCGAGCGCGGCGAATCAGTAACATTTTTGGCGATGACATAGAGATAACCAAGTTTAGACAGGGAGCTATGTATTACAGAGAACCATGCTTTTAGGTTAAACTTATTCGCGATCGGAGTAATCAATTTTTGCCGCGCCTTAAAAAAAAGTTTATTTTTAAAATCCACAATCTAAAATTGGTAGTCAAGATGCAAACATAACTAGGAAATTCAAATTTTCCCGTTAAGATTAACAGATCGAGTCTCACTAGGCTAGTTAATTACCTACATCTTTCGTTAAGTTAAGTAATTTCATGCATAATCAAGTGTCTGATAACAACTCTAGTCAACAACCCGATAATTCTTGGATCGCAGAGCTAGGTAGAACAATTGTATTAAGCATTGTTTTAGCTCTGGGAATTCGTACCTTTGTTGCTGAAGCACGCTGGATTCCTTCTGGCTCAATGGAACCGACTCTGCATGGTACGCCAAACCAGTGGGAGGCAGATAAAATTATTGTCGATAAGTTGAAGTATAAATTTGCTGACCCGGAACGGGGAGATATAGTAGTATTTTCACCGACGAAAGAACTACAAAAAGAACAATATCAAGATGCTTTTATTAAACGTATAATTGGCTTACCTGGAGAAAAAATACAACTTAAGGATGGCAAAGTCTATATCAACAACAAACCTCTCCCAGAATCTAATTACCTCAGTTCTGGGCAGACTACAGTTATTGATGTTTGCCAATCAGGGCCACAGCCACCTTTTTTGGCAAAACCCCAGACTATACCAGCCGATTCATATTTAGTACTGGGTGATAATCGTAACAGTAGTTATGACAGCCGCTGCTGGGGTGTTGTCCCCCGCCAGAATATTATTGGACGTGCTGTAGTTCGTTTCTGGCCTTTAAATCATGTTGGTGGAATCGATAAATCGCCAGTATATCCATAATTAACAAACAATATTGCTCAAATAGCTCATTAACAAAAAAATTTTAGATTTTAGATTGGGGACTACTAAATCACCAATCTAAAATCCAAAATCCGTTTTGAAAAGTTCAGTTCGCTCTTAGCATTGGGGACTTCCAAATAAAAAAATATTCAATTATTTATTGTGAGGTGGGCGTCTTGCTTGCCCATTTCCTATGGCGGGCGAGATGCCCACTCTACAAGATTGAATAATTTATTTCTTGGAGTTCCCTTGGCAAAGCCAGATGCTAAAAGGAGATTGCTGCGACTTTTTGCCAAATCTCAAATCCAAATATTGCTATGACACCTTACCTAGCTAAGATTTTACTGTATCCAGTTAAATCACTGGATGGTGTTGAAGTTGAGAACGCTAGAGTTCTTGCCAGTGGCGCACTACAGTATGACCGCAAGTTTGCAATTTTTGACGAACAAGCTAGATTTGTCAATGCCAAGCGTCATGCTAAAATCAAACTTAACATTTCGTCAAAATAAAAAATACAAAGTAAATTTTTTTGGATTTTTTTGTTTATGCTGTGTATTTGCATGACAATTCTAAAATTGTTGTAGTTAAATATAAGTTTTTGTACAAGTCCAGAGGTTTTCAGACCAAAAAATCAAGACATTAGCAATTAAAAATTAAATTTAGGATTGGGTGCTAATGGCGACCTGAATTTTAGAATGGCATACTGGAGCTTATTGATTAAATTTCAGTTCATCTGAGAAAATTTGTTGAAATATTGCCAGATAAAACTGAGCAAATTCAGGTGCGATGGCGTACCTACGTAGGCGATTTCTATAATGGACTACTCCTGCGCAAAGATTGAAAATTAGGCGTTGGAGGAATTGTGCCAGTCAAATAAGTACAAGTATTTTGTACTGTTTTATACTAAAAATATAAAATTTTTATAAAAATCAATGTATGCCGTAATTATACTTATATAAAATGTAGCTGGCATGGCAAAATGCACCTAGTAGATGCTGGGGAAGAATAAAACTACAATGTTATCCAAACTTCAGCCCGTCAAATCATTTAATCGCTTAGTTGGCAAAGTTTATGCCAAGATGCCCTTGAGATATGTTCTGATTGTGCCCTTTATCTTGCAAATTTGTGGTGCGGTGGGACTTGTGGGCTATCTTTCGTATCAAAATGGCCAAAAAGCGGTAAGGGAGCTTGCTACTCAATTAGAAAATGAAATCTGCGATCGCATTGAACAGCATCTTGATAGCTATTTAACAACCCCGAAGCAAATTAATCAAATCAACTTAGATGCGATTGAGCTACGTTTGCTCAACCTTTCGGACTTTCAAACCACCGGCAATTACTTTTGGAAACAAATGCAGGTTTTCAATGTTGGCTACAACAGCTTTGCCAATCCCAAAGGTGAATTTATCGGTGTTGAACGTCTAGATAATGGCCAGCTCTTAATTAATGAAGTTAGCGAAAAACATGGTATAGGCAAACTCTATGTTTATCCTACAGACAAGCGAGGAAATCGCCGCCATTTACAGGAAGTCAAAAATTACGATCCTCGCACAGAAGCTTGGTATACAGATCCAGTCAAGATAGGCAAACGAGTTTGGAGTCAAATTTATCAATGGGAAGATAAACCAGAAGTTTTATCCATATCTTCCAGCTATCCTGTTTACGATAAAAATCGCCAATTCGTTGGGGTGATTAGTGTTGATTTGCTCTTATCACAAATCGGCAAGTTTTTAGCTAAGTTAAAGATTAAAGAGTCGGGTAAAACTTTTATTTTAGAGCGTTCTGGGTTAATAGTGGCTTCTTCCACTAGCGAACCACCATATACGATCGTTAATGGAAAAGGAAAACGTCTATCAGCATTAGATAGTCAAAATCCTTTAATTAAACTCACAGCACAGTCTTTAATCGAACACTTTGGCAGTCTTAAATTTGTTGTGGGGAAGCAACAGCTAAGTTTTACCGCCGATGGAATGCGTTATTTCGTACAGGTAAAAAGCTGGAAGGACGAACTCGGTTTAGATTGGCTAATTGTGGCGGTGATTCCCGAAGGGGAATTTATGGAGCAAATTAACGCCAACACCCGCATCACTATTTTGCTGTGCATAGTTGCTTTTTTAGTGGCTACAAGAATTGGGATTTTGACTGCTCGTTGGGTAATTAAGCCGATTTTACAATTAAACAGCTCGGCGAAGAAAATTGCTCAAGGTGAATGGGAGCAAATACCAGACATTCAGCGTTCCGATGAACTGGGAGAACTAGCCAAATCATTTGAAACTATGGCAAAGCAACTCCAAGCATCCTTTAGTGCTTTAGAAGCAAAGAATGCCCAAATGCAAGTTTTAAATGAAGCGCTATCTCATAATCACAGTCAGCTAACTCAATTTTTAGAAGCCATGCCGGTAGGTGTATTTATCATCGATGCTGAAGGTGAACCTTATTATACAAATCAGATTGGGCAGCAAATTCTCGGTCAAGGAGCGATCGCAGAAGTTAGCACCGAAGAATTATCAAAGGTATATCAAGCTTACCTTGCCGGGACAGATCAACTTTACCCCAGCGATCGCCTGCCGATTTTAAGGGCATTACAAGGGCAAAGCACCAGGGTTGATGATATGGAAATTCGCCGTTGTGGCAAGATTAATACCATTGAGGTTTTAGGAAAGCCAATTTATGATGAATCAGGGAATGTGGCTTTTGCGAGCGCCACATTTTTTGATATTACCCAACGCAAACAAACAGAAAAGTTATTAGCAGAATACAATCGCACCTTAGAGGCTCAAGTAAAAAAACGTACTGAAGAGTTCCAGCAAGTTATCGAGCAACTGCAAACGACCCAAGAAGAACTGATTCAATCGCAAAAAATCGCTGCACAGGAACAACAAGCAGCTGTTCGGGAAGCGGCGCGAAGTGCTGCCGCCAACCTCGCCAAAAGCGAATTCCTTGCTAACATGAGTCACGAACTGCGTACCCCACTCAATGCCATTCTTGGTTTCACCCAAGTCATGAGTCGAGATTATTCGCTATCTAGCGAACATCAAGAAAACTTGGCAATAATTAATCGTGCTGGCGAACATCTACTCAAATTAATTAACGACATTCTAGAAATGTCTAAAATCGAAGCTGGCAAAATCACCTTAAATTGCAGCAGCTTTGACTTAATTCATTTGTTGAAGAACTTAGAAGAGATGTTGCACTTGCGTGCTGCATCTAAAAATTTAGAATTACTGTTTGAATATGCGCCAGATATTCCTAAATACATAGAAACGGACGAAAATAAACTGTGTCAAGTATTGCTCAACCTTTTGGGAAATGCGATCAAATTTACCGAGCGAGGGAGGGTGACGCTACGGGTGAGACTGGGGGTTGATGAGCAAAAGAGCAGGGGAGCAGGGGAGCAAGGGGAGCAAAATCTTTCTTATCCCTCTGTTCTTTTCTTCGAGGTACAAGATACTGGCTGTGGTATTGCCCCACAAGAACTTGACTTGCTGTTTGAGGCTTTTGAACAAACTGAAATCGGCAGAAAATTCCAACAAGGGACGGGACTGGGTTTAGCGATTAGCCGTAAATACGTGCAACTGATGGGAGGAGATATTACTGTTAGCACAATGCCTGGTGTCGGTAGTACATTTGCCTTTAACGTTCAGATTGCTCTAACTTGCCCCACAGAAATCCCGATAAACCAAATCAAATCACAAATTAGAGCTTTAGCACCTAGTGAAAAAGTATACCGTATCCTAGTAGTTGACGACTCCAAAGAAAGCCGTATCTTGTTAGTTAAAATTCTCACATCTCTAGGCTTTGAAGTTAACGAAGCTACAGATGGTAGTGAAGCGATCGCTAATTGGGAATCTTGGCAACCACACCTGATTTTTATGGATATGCGAATGCCAGTCATGGACGGTTACGAAGCCACAAGAATTATTAAAGCTAGAGAAATCGGGCATGGGACAGCTAATACGTCGCGGAGGTTCCCAAAATTGAAACAACTGGTGTCATCGGCGAGCCAGTATCTTGCAGAAGAGTTAACCGATTCAGGCGAGGGTGAGGTTATGAAAGTTGTACGCAAAGAGTCCTCCACACCAGAAACAACTGGTGCGATCGAAAATGATGCTTCTGGTGCGTCCACTTTGCGATCGCGGATGCCAACAGCCTTGGCTCCCCCTTACGACTTCTCTAGAACAATGCCGGATAGCTCCCAGACAAATACAATCATTATTGCCCTAACTGCTAGCGCCTTTGAGGAAGAACGCCAGAAAATTTTGTCCATTGGCTGTGATGATTTTATTCGCAAGCCATTCAAACAGGAAGTATTATTGGAAAAACTGAGCAAACATCTGGGTTTAAAATATACCAATCAAGTAGAAACCACAAACACAGTAGTTGTCGATCGAGCTACACAGATTTTTGTCAGTGTTGCCGAACTCCTGGGGCATTTATCACAAATGTCACCTGAGTGGCTCCACCAGGTTCACTATGCCGCAGCCAGCTGTAGCGATGAACTGATTTTAGAGTTACTCAAGCAAATTCCATCAGATAATGCTCAAGTTTTCCAAGTTCTCAGGGATTTAGCAAATAACTACCAGTTTGAAAAAATCATGGAATTGACTACAACAAACTTAGAATGAATTACGAGCATTTAGACCCTAATAAAAAAGATATTTTGATCGTTGATGATATGGCGGATAACCTTCGGGTTTTATCCTCCATATTGACAAGGGAAGGGTATAACGTTCGTAAAGCTTTAAACTGGCAAATGGCACTGACAGCAACTCAAACATTATTACCTGATTTAATTCTACTCGATATTATGATGCCAGAAGTAGATGGCTATGAAATTTGCCAGACCTTTAAAGCTTGGGAGCTAACAGCCGATATTCCAATAATTTTTATTAGCGCTTTAGATGATGTTTTTGACAAAGTTAGAGCCTTTAAAGTGGGTGGTGTAGATTACATCACCAAACCTTTTGAGTTTCAAGAAGTTTTAGTGCGCGTGCAAAATCAACTGGCATTGAGATCGGCGCGATTAGAAATATTGAAACTAAATGTTGAACTTGAAGATCGGGTAAAACAGCGGACTGGGGAGCTAGAAAAAACTCTCCAAAAACTCCAGCAAGAAATCGATTCCCGCCAGCAATTGCAAAGTCAACTGCTAGATATAGCACTGCATGATTCCCTGACTGGATTATCAAACCGAGTTTTGTTTATTCGGCGATTAGAAAATGCTCTCAATCGGGCGAAGCAAGAATCTAATTATCAGTTTGCGGTACTTTTTTTGGACTGCGATCGCTTCAAAGTTATTAATGATTCTCTTGGTCATCCGGTGGGAGATGAATTGCTGATAGCCATTGCTCACCGTTTACAAGCATGTCTGATACCTGTTGATACTTTAGCACGGTTAGGCGGGGATGAATTTGGAATTCTTTTAGAGAATATCACAGATATTAATATAGCAATCCAAGTTGCAGAAAGGATTTTGCAACAGTTATCACTTACTTTTCAACTATCAAGATATGAAGTTTTTATGAATGCCAGTATTGGTATTAGTTGGGGCAATAAAGATTACGATCGCCCAGAGTATTTGCTGCGGGATGCTGATACGGCAATGTATCGAGCTAAGGCTCAAGGAAGAGCCAAATATCACGTTTTTAATCCAGCGATGCATCAGGAAGCTATTCAGCTTTTAGAGTTAGAAAATGACCTGCGGAGGGCTGTTGAAAGGCAAGAATTCCTCGTTTACTATCAGCCAATTATTTCTCTGGCTACAGGCAGAATTTCTGGATTTGAAGCCTTGGTGCGCTGGCAACATCCAATTCGTGGTTTGGTTTCTCCTATAGAATTTATTCCTGTGGCCGAAGAAACGGGTTTAATTAATGCCATCAATACTTGGGTATTACAGTCAGCTTGTCATCAATTAAGCATCTGGCAACATTATCCAGTGACACCAGAACCTCTAACGATGAGTGTCAATTTGAGTGCAAGATTATTTTTACAGCCGAATTTTGTAGAACAAATTGACCGAATAATTTATGAAAATAAAATAAATCCAGCATATTTAGAATTAGAAATTACCGAAAGTGTAATTATGGAAAATACAGATGCGATAAAAATAATTCTTCAACAACTAAAGCAGCGAAAAATTAAGTTGGTTATGGATGACTTTGGTACAGGATTTTCCTCTTTAAGTTACCTGCACAGCTTTCCTTTAAATGCACTCAAAATTGATAAATCCTTCGTCAAACGGATGCAGGAGAACAAAGAAAATATGGGGTTAGTACCAGCAATGATTGGCATTGCCAACTCAATGGGGATGAGTGCGATCGCTGAAGGTGTCGAAACACAAGAACAGTTAGCCCAATTGAGAAGTTTAAACTGTAATTTTGCTCAAGGATATTTATTTTCTAAACCTATAGAACAACAACTGGCTCTTGAGTTGCTCACCTCAGCACCTCAATGGTAGCTATCAAGTAGCACCTGGGAAAAATTTCATTGTTGATCCTCAGCTAGATAATCTGTGAGTGCTATCTACTATAATCCTTACAGCAGTTCATCAGGTTGCCAAAGGTGATAACTGGCCAATAGCTTCGATAGTCTGCAAAATTCTCCAGCCACGTGAGAGTTAAACTATAAATACAAGTATTTTTGTGAAATCGGTCAACAAATTACCGGGTGATTTCAAAGAAGGATTTACTATCCTCAATAATTATACGCATAACTTTTGATCAATAATGCATTTTAATCAAACTAACCATCAGAAAAGAAATGTTTTGGTGGTCGATGATACCCCAGATAATTTGCGGCTTTTATCGGCGATGTTGACTGCACAAGGTTTTGAAGTTCGCAAAGCCTTAAACGGTAAAATGGCGCTGACTGCATGTCAAATGGTTTTGCCCGATGTGATTTTGCTAGATATCAATATGCCAGGTATGGATGGCTACCAAGTTTGTCAACAACTAAAAGCTGACGATAAAACTAGTGAAGTCCCAGTAATTTTTATTAGCGCTCTGGATGATGTTGTAGATAAGGTAAAGGCATTTGATGTTGGTGGTGTAGATTATATTGCAAAACCTTTTCATGGTGCAGAAGTGGTGTTGCGAATTGAAAATCAGATTAATTTACGCTTGCTCCAAGTTAAACTGCAAGAAAAAAACTTTTTACTCCAACAGGCTCTTGACAACTTGAAAGCTTCTCAAGTTCAACAAATTCAGAACGAAAAGATGGTGGCGCTGGGACAGTTAGTAGCTGGGCTGGCTCACGAGATTAATAACCCGATCAGTTTTATTTATGGAAATCTCCAATATGCTGGTCAATATGTGGAAGACCTAGTAAATATAATTGAGGTCTATCAGCAGGAATATCCCAAACCCACGCCAAAAATTCAGCAAATAGCCAAAGATGTAGACCTAAATTTTATCATTAAGGATTTACAAAACCTGATAGGTGCAATGTATAGAGGCTCCGATCGCATTCGAGAAATTGTACTGGCGCTACAACATTTTTCTCGGCATGATGAAGCAGAGATGAAACGGGTAAATATCCATGAAGACATCGAAAATACTTTAGTGATGTTACAACATCGGCTCAGGGAAGCAGCAGACCGTCCAGCAATTGTTGTAGTCAAAGATTATGGTAACTTGCCCCTAGTCACTTGTTATGCGAGTGAACTAAATCAAGTATTTATGCATCTGTTGAATAATGCTATTGATGCAATAGAAGAGGGAGTGAGGAATCAATTTCTAGAAGAGGGAATGGAAAATGAGGAATGGAGAATGGGGAATCAATCTTCTACTCCCTACTCCCTACTCCCTACTCCCCAAATTCGGATTCATACAGAGGTGACAGACTTGAATATAGTCAAAATTGCGATCGCTGATAATGGTCTTGGTATTGAAGAGTCGTTGCGATCGCGTTTATTCGATCCATTCTTTACCACAAAACCTGTGGGTAAAGGTAGTGGACTAGGATTATCTATTAGTTATCAGATTATCGTCCAAAAACACCGAGGAAATATTAGTTGTACCTCATCTGCTGGCAAAGGAGCAGAGTTTGCGATCGAAATTCCCATAGAGCAGCCTGATATCTCATCGCAATTTTCAAAATCGGAAAAGGGATTAGGGACTGGGGATTAGGGATTGGAATTAATCAACAATTCTGGTGCTACCAATCCTTTTTGGATAGCTAAGACTGCGGCTTGAGTGCGATCGCGTACTTCTAGTTTCTGTAAAATAGCATGGACATGAACCCGCACTGTACCAGGGGCAATGTAGAGAATTTCAGCAATTTCTTGATTGCTTTTGCCAGCTGCTACTAGTGCCAAAATTTCTTGCTCCCGCTTCGTTAAAGGATTTTCTAAAGATTCCTCAGTTTTTGTAGACTGCACCGCCATCGAATTACCTTCAAAAGCGGCTCTAATTTCAGTTGTTGCTGTTTGATCCCACCAAGAAGCGCCCGCAGCAACCGATCGCACTGCTAATATCAAAGACTCAGCCGGAATACCTTTAAGGCAGTAACCTTGCGCCCCGGCGGCAATTAACCGCGAAATCAGGGGTTTTTCAGAACGGGACGTTAAAACCAGAATTGGTAAATTTGGGTGCTTCTGTTTGATTTGGCGACAAGCCTCAATCCCGCCAATTCCCGGTAAACCTATATCCAGCAAGACCAAATCCAGAGGATAGTGATTTGCTAATTCTACAGCTTGTTCCCCATCTTCTGCTTCTGCAACAATCTCCAAACTGGTTTCTTGTTGCAACCGCATCCGCAGACCAAGCCGAAACAATTCATCATCTTCAACTAGTAAGATTTTTGTCATTGGTCATTTGTCATTGGTCATTTGTCATTTGGAAATAGGAGGCAGAAGTTCTTTAATTTTGAATTTTGAATTTTGAATTTTGAATTTTGAATTTTGAATTTTGAATTTTGAATTGATTTCTCCCCCACTCCTCATCTCCCCGGTGGTGGACAAGCTGGGAGTCGGAAACCAAACAGTGCGCCGCGTGGTGAGCGATTCTCTGCCCAAATTGTACCCCCATGAGCAGTAATAATTTGCCTGGTCAAATAAAGTCCTAACCCAGAACCGGAGACGTGGCGATCGCTATTTCCTTGATAAAATCTTTCAAATAAGTGAGGTAACTCTTTTTCGGTAATGCCGGAACCAGTATCGAGTATTTTTACCACTTGATCGCTAGAATAACCTTCAAATACTACTTCCACTTTACCGCCACGAGGGGTATGGTTAATGCCATTACTCAGGAGATTGCTGAAAACTCGCCCAAGTTGCAAAGAATCGCCATTTACCCAGAGAAAGCTCCGAAAATCTGATTCGCCATAGTGCAGAGAAATATAAACCTGACGTGTTTTCGCTAGTTCAGTTAGGGTAGCGACGATCTCCTCCGCCACTGTCACCAAGTTAACTGGCGATATCTGTAGTTTCAGCCCTTCAGCATCATTGCGGTACACATCTAAAAGTGTTTGGACTAATTGCAGTGTACTGCGATGACTACGAGCCATTGTTTGTAAGACTTTTGCTTGCATGGGTGTGATTTCACCGAATTGCTCATTTTGAAAATATTTCAGCGTTTCAATTGCTCCTAATAGGGGTGTTTTCAAATCATGCGTTAGGGTAGAAACAAAATCTTCACGCATGGTAGCTAGTTGTTCTTGGGAGCGTAATTGTGCTTGGGTATAAGCGATCGCTTCTTCATTGCGGTGGTTGCGATCGCTTAACCAACCTGTTACCACTAATGCCAACACTGCAATCAACCTATTTGCCAACGTTGGGGAATTAATCATTTCTCCTCCGGGAACAAACAAATTCAACAGTGTTAATCCTGTAGCTGCAACAGTGATCCCCAAAACTGCTCCCCGATTCAATCGAGAATCTGCTAATAAAATCGTCCCTGTGTAGAGGTAGCCAAATACGTACTCAGGTGGTGTCAAATATTCTAGTATTATCACGATCGCAAAGGCGATCGCTATTAGCCCATAGGTCTTTCCACGCTCATTTATCGCTTCTTTCATAATCAATAATCGATTTAATATCTTCATTTATGATTTACTAAATGCATAACTATAGGATTGGTACTGCAAAGCAAAATTCAAAATTCAAAATTAATACAGTATAAGCATTTTATTGATTTGGAATGGGTGGTTTACTTGCGCCGTGCTGTACTAGCCCTTTCAAGGTGACAAACGAACATACGTTGTTTCAGCGCAACCATCTTGAATCCTCCGCTCAGATTTTGGGCTTTTTGAAAGTTGAAATAACCAACCTTCGTTCCAAATTTCACCACCTTGAAAGGGCTAGTTTACTCAAGTAAAATTTGCAGAATTATCAGCTGGATTGTCACTAACCGAAAACAATTTTGTGGTTGTTTAATTGTCTTTAGCGTTTTACCATTACTAAGCAGTATGTGTTGCCAGGTGTTATTTTCAGCACCTCGCATTCGATTGCTCAATGGAAGTCATTTTGAGCGGCGATCGCTATTCTTGCATAGATATAATGAACTGTATACTTGTCAACACGAAAGAGAACTTTTAATTAATTTCTAACTCACTCGGTACCAGCGAAATCAAATCAATTTCTAAATCAATTTTGCGACCATTGCCGTTTGCGGTTAAGGTACAATTTTCTCAAAATGCCACGATCACTCCTAATGCAGTGATTGGAGATATATAGGAGCGATCGCTAATCTCACTCAACCAATTCTGACTAATCGGGGTCAAATCGTTATAGTCTGTAGAACGCAGGCTTTCTGCATACTGCCTTAACCCAGATGAGTAACGCTGGTATCTCACTGCGGGTAATTCAGAAAATCTCAGGGCATCGGAATTTAAAGCAGTTCGAGAGATACTTAGGGGAACTCCAAAAAATAAACTATCCAATTTTTGGAATCAAAACGATTTTTCCTTCCCCTGCTCCCTGCTCCCTGCTCCCTGCTCCCTGCTCCCTGCTCCCTGCTCCCTGCTCCAACGATCGGGTATTGGGGGCGGCAGCGGCATTGTCGATGTTGTCAGGGAGCAATGTAATAGAGGATCTGAGTGCGTAAGTTCTGCAAACTTGGAAAATGTATTGTATAAACAAATAATCCTAACTAGTGAAATAGATGAATTAAGAGTAAAAATTAAATATTCTTAACAAAAACTTGAACAAGTATCTGGAAAATAGTGATAACTGAAAATAGTAAATTCCTCAAAATCTGTTATTTCTAAAAATTGGCTTGCTAGGACTTAAATTTAATTTAGCGCGAAATATATGGGACAAGGTTTTTTGCAAATTGGCTTAACGCTGTGTATTGTCATAGCAATTACTCCATTATTCGGAAAATACATAGCGCGTGTCTTTTTGGGAGAAAGAACACTGCTTGATTTTTTAATGAACCCCATAGAGCGGAGTATGTTCGTACTTGCGGGTGTTCGGAGAAAAGATGACATGACGGGTTGGCAGTATATCCAAGCCATAGTCTGTTGTAACACGCTCATGGGTATTTCAGTGTATTTTCTGATATATTTTCAGAGACTTTTACCCTGGAATCCAAACGGCTTTGGTTCGCCCAGGTGGGATGTATTGTTGCATACAACGATTTCCTTTGTAACGAATACTGACCAACAACACTACGCAGGTGAGACAACCTTAAGCTATTTTAGCCAGGTAGCGGCTTTAGGCTTTTTGATGTTTACCTCTGCAGCCACCGGTTTAGCCGTGGGAATTGCCTTTATTCGCGGGTTGACGGGTAGAAAACTGGGAAACTTTTACGTCGATCTCGTGCGTGGAATTACGCGAATATTGCTGCCGATTTCGATTATTGGTGCGATCGCTTTGCTGATAGCAGGTGTACCACAAACATTAGCTAAGACTATGGATGTGACAACCTTAGAAGGTGGGACGCAATATCTGGCCAGAGGTCCGGTAGCATCCTTTGAAACGATCAAACTTTTGGGCGAGAACGGCGGCGGCTTTTTTGGCGTCAACTCAGCTCACCCCTTTGAAAATCCCAATGGCGCTTCTAATTTGATAGAAATGCTCGCGATGATTTCTATCCCAGCAGCCTTGATTTACACCTACGGTATATTTGCCAATAACATCAAACAAGCTTGGCTACTTTTTTGGATGGTGTTTGTGATTTTTGTAGTTCTGGTGGGAGTTACAGCCGTAGGAGAACTGCAAGGTAATCCCCTAGTTAATACCGCTTTTGGATTAGAACAACCCAATTTAGAGGGGAAAGAAGTTCGATTTGGTTGGGCACAGACAGCATTTTGGGCAGTGATGACTACCGCTACTATGTCTGGCGCTGTGAATGGGATGCACGATTCTCTGATGCCGCAAGGAATATTTTCGACTCTCTTCAACTTATTTATCCAGGTTATCTGGGGTGGTCAGGGAACTGGAACAGCTTACTTATTTATTTACTTAATTCTCACAGTCTTCCTAACTGGACTCATGGCAGGACGTACTCCAGAGTTTTTAGGACGCAAAATTGAAAAGCGGGAAATTGTTCTCGCCAGTGTAGTGCTGTTGATTCACCCAATTCTAGTTTTGATTCCCAGTGCGATCGCCTTAGCTTATCCCATCTCCCTATCTGGAATTAGCAACTCTGGCTATCACGGTATTTCTCAAGTAGTTTATGAATATGCCTCAGCAGCAGCAAATAATGGTTCGGGCTTAGAAGGCTTGGCGGATAACAGCCTGTGGTGGAACTTGAGTACTTTAGTTAGCCTAATCGGAGGACGCTACATTCCGATGATTGCCATCCTGCTGCTAGCTGACGGGATGTCTCGCAAACAAGCAGTACAAGAAACCCCTGCTACCCTAAGAACTGATTCTCTGGTATTTACTGGGATCGCGGCAGGAGTAACGCTGGTTTTGGGAGTATTGACTTTCTTTCCTGTTCTGGCTTTAGGCCCCATAGCTGAGGGTTTGAAACTAGCATCTGGCAGTTAGAAAAGTTATGAGTTATAAGTTTGAAATTAAGAAAATATCAAAAAATAATTCAGGAGGCAGGAAAAAGGAGTAACCCAGACTTAAAAGTGTGAGATTGAAGCAAGAAAGGTTTATATCTTGCACATACGCGTCTCGTACCAGTATCTGATTTTTTAACTGGGTAATTACTTAGAATTAAAGTTTTCATTTGTACTTCTTTCCTCCTGGCTCCTGCCTTATCTGATAAATTATCCGGTTTCGTAGGATGCGTTACTAACGCATCCTACAGGTTGGATATTTTTTTATTAGAAGTTCCTATAACTCCTAACTCCTAAATTCCACCCCTAAACTTTATTCATGAATCAAGTGGCAACTAACTTTAAAGCTAGACGCCCAAGTTTTCGTACTGGCGATCGCCGCCAAAAACGTAAAAAGACCAGGGCAAATAATAAGTGGCTGTACTTAAGAGCAATTAAAGATGCTTTTGTCAAGCTCAACCCTAAGTATGCAATCAAAAATCCAGTAATCTTTGTGGTTTGGGTAGGGACAATCATCATCCTATTGCTAACGATCGATCCCAACCTATTTGGCCCAGCCCTGCAAAAGAACCCGCAACTTTTCAACGCCTTGTTGTCGGGGATTTTATTCTTTACTGTTTGGTTTGCCAATTTTGCCGAAGCAGTGGCAGAAGGACGGGGGAAAGCCCAAGCCGATGCCTTGCGGTTAACAAAGTTAGAGGCGATCGCGAAAAAACTTGCTCCCGATGGCACCCTTAGTGAAGTTTCATCTACCAGCCTCAAACAGGGCGATACCATCTACGTCGTTGCTGGCGATATCATCCCCGCTGATGGCGAAGTAATTATGGGTGTTGCCTCAGTGGATGAATCAGCAATTACTGGGGAATCTGCACCAGTATTAAAAGAATCAGGTTCCGACGTTGCCAGTTCCGTCACTGGTGGGACGCGGATAATCTCAGATGAACTAATTATCCGCATTACTACTGACCCAGGCAAAGGCTTTATTGACCGAATGATTGCCTTGGTAGAAGGGGCAGAACGCAGCAAAACACCCAATGAAATTGCCCTCACGGTATTGTTGGCAGTTCTCAGCTTAGTGTTTTTGCTAGTTGTAGTAACCTTGCCTGCACTTGCTTACTATGTCAACAGTCCAGTCAGCATCCCAATTTTAATTGCCTTATTAGTAGCGTTAATTCCTACCACCATTGGCGGCTTACTAAGTACCATCGGTATTGCTGGTATGGATCGAGTTGCCCAATTTAACGTCATTGCCACATCAGGACGAGCAGTGGAAGCCTGTGGTGATGTCAACACTTTACTTCTTGACAAGACAGGTACAATTACCCTCGGCAACCGTCTGGCGGAAGAGTTTATTCCTCTCAACGGTCATTCAATGTCAGAAATTGCTAATGTTGCCTGGGCAGCTAGTGTCTTTGACAATACACCAGAAGGTAAATCTATTGTCCGATTGGCAGAAAAATTGGGCGCGCGGTTTGATTTTGACTCCAGTCAGGCAGAAGGAATCAGTTTTTCCGCTAAGACCCGGATGAGTGGCACGAATTTACCTGGTGGGTATGAAGCCAGAAAGGGAGCAGTAGAAGCTATTAAAGGATTTGTCCGTTCCCGCAACGGACGCGATACACCAGAATTGGATGCTACCTACGAACGAGTTTCTCGCCTGGGAGGTACACCCCTAGCAGTCAGCCTAGATAACGAAATCTATGGGATTATTTATCTCAAAGATATAGTTAAACCTGGTATCCGCGATCGCTTTGAGCAACTGCGAAGGATGGGAGTGCGTACCATCATGCTAACTGGAGATAACCGAATTACCGCTTCTGTCATTGCCAAAGAAGCTGGGGTGGATGACTTCATTGCTGAAGCCACACCAGAAGACAAAATCAGTATCATTAAACAGGAACAAGCCGCAGGCAAACTAGTCGCGATGACGGGAGATGGAACTAACGATGCTCCAGCATTAGCCCAAGCTAACGTCGGTGTGGCGATGAATACAGGAACGCAAGCTGCAAAAGAAGCCGCTAACATGGTCGATTTGGACTCCGATCCCACAAAGCTGCTCGATATCATTGGTATCGGTAAACAATTGTTGATTACTCGCGGGGCATTGACGACATTTTCCATCGCTAATGATATTGCTAAATACTTTGCAATTATCCCAGTGATATTTGTCGCTGCTAACTTGCAAAGCATGAATATTATGAATTTGACTAGCCCTAAATCGGCTGTACTCTCAGCATTGATTTATAATGCTTTGATTATTCCCGCTTTAATTCCCTTGGCATTAAAGGGAGTGCGGTTTAGACCGCTGACAGCTAATCAGTTACTCCGACGCAATATCTTAATTTACGGCTTAGGTGGGGTGATTGCGCCGTTTATTGCAATTAAGTTGATTGATGTACTGATTACACTTGTGGGCTTGGCTTAAGAGGATGTTTGAAAAGTATTAGGCGAATATAATTCGCTACTAGACAAAGCTTAGTCCGCAAAGGTGGACTAAGAAAGAGAAAATCAAGTTTTTCAAACCCACGGAAGTTGGTTTTGTCTGTATAGTCGCAAATTATATTTGCCAGTGCTAGTATATTTTGCGACTTTTCAAACATCCTCTAAGGACAGCAAAAGTAAAAACGATGGGGAAACAAGCGCGTCTTAACTAAAGTAAAATAATAAACATTTTTACTTTTACCTGTTGAGAGGTAAAACAAGAAGAATATGAATAAACATCGTTTTTACTCAGTACTGCTTTGGCGATATCCTTTGTTTAGTCGCAATGGGACAAACAACATCTACCACTCGCTATTTTTATCCTGCTGTGCTTGAATGTGGTAACTACCCCAGTTTTTTATGCTGTTGCTAACAGCATCTTGTAACGTCCTGCTAGGTGGGCAAAAGAATTAAAAATTAAAAATTAAAAATTAAATTCTAGGCGCAATTGGAAAACTTTTTATGGCTATTATTCGAGAAACCATCAGAGCAATTTTTATAACTCTAATGCTTTGGTTGTTGACTGCAATCATCTATCCGTTGGTAATCCTTGTAGTGGGTCAAGTTTTTTTGCCCTATCAAGCTAATGGTAGTATCATGCGGAATCTAAATAATGAACCAATTGGTTCTGCTTTAATCGGTCAGGTGTTTACATCTGACCGATATTTCCATTCTCGTCCTAGTACTGTTAGATATAGCCAAGGGAAAAAAGCCAAACCAACTGGCATATCTGGAGCTAGTAATCTCGCTGCAAGCAATCCAGAACTACAGAAACGGATTTTAGAAGAGGCAGATCGATTGCGAGACGAAAATCTTCAACCAATAGCTGATATAATTTATACCTCTGGTTCTGGTTTAGATCCGCATATTTCCTTGAAAGCAGCACGGCAGCAATTGACGCGGGTTGCTGGTGCGCGGGGAGTAAAAGAAGATGAGATCCTACGTTTAATTAATAAGTATACTGATGGCAGATTTTTATGGATTTTTGGCGAACCGGGAGTCAATGTTCTCCGATTGAATTATGCTCTTGATTTGCAAGATATTAATCGTCAGCAAAATCAGTAAATTGGTCATTTGTCATTTGTCATTTGTCATTTGTCATTGGTCATTTGTCATTTGTCAGGAATTATTATTCTCTGCTGCTCCCCCTGCCTCCAGCAAGAACTGCTTTATCCCAACGACAAATTTTGACGCTAACCTACTTAGGATTGCTATATAGATACCAAAAATGAAATGTCAGATCATACTAATATTGGTTCGGCTAGGAATGCGCCTTTAAATTCTGCAAGTTACTCGCTTTATCCGGCACGACGGCGGGGTAAGCATAAAATCTTTATTGGTATGGCTCCTGGAGTAGGCAAAACTTACCGAATGCTGGAAGAGGGACACGCATTCAAACAGGAAGGAATTGATATCGTTGTTGGGCTTTTGGAAACCCACGCACGCAAGGAGACAGCTGAAAAGGCAGAGGGACTGGAAGTTATACCCCGTAAGCAATATCCTCGCGGGGAGTTGACGCTGACGGATATGGATACAGATGCTATTTTAAAGCGATCGCCCCAATTAGTCTTAATCGATGAACTTGCCCATACCAATGTCCCTGGTTCTCCACGCGAAAAGCGCTACGAAGATGTAGAAGTAGTTTTGGCAGCCGGTATTGATGTCTACTCCACAATGAATGTGCAACATCTGGAAAGTCTCAACGACCTAGTAGCCAGAATTACAGGTGTGATAGTCCGCGAACGTGTTCCTGACAGGATTATGGATGAAGCAGATGAAATAGTGGTAGTTGATGTCACACCGGAAACACTACAAGAACGGTTATTAGAAGGCAAGATTTACGCACAGCCAAAAATCCAACAATCCCTCGATAATTTTTTCCAACGCCGTAACCTGATTGCTTTGCGGGAGTTGGCTTTGCGGGAAGTAGCAGACAACGTGGAAGAAAATGCGATCGCTTCTACTCCCAACGGACAATTTTGTAATATTCACGAGCGGGTTTTGGTATGTGTTTCCACTTATGCCAACTCAGTGCAATTGTTACGTCGAGGTGCGAGACTGGCTAACTATATGAACGCGCCGCTTTATACCTTATTCGTAGCCGATCCAGAACGCTTCCTCACCAAAGAAGAAAGTTTACACATCCACACTTGTGAAAAACTTTGTAAAGAATTTGAAGGTACTTTTCTTCGTGTTACTAACGGTAACATCGCCAATGCGATCGCCCAAATCGCCGAGAAATATCGGATTACCCAAATTGTAATTGGTGAGAGTCAGCGATCGCGCTGGCAAATGCTTTTCAAAGGATCTTTGACGCAAAAATTGGTGCGCTTGCTTAAAAACATCGATTTGCATATTATTGCCAGCGAAAAAATGGTTTCATCCAAATAGGGGATCGAAGAGGGGGCAGGGGGCAGGGGGCAGGGGGCAGGGGGCAGGGGGCAAGAGGCAGGGGGCAGGGGGCAGG